>CANREE010000011.1 GCA_947629545.1 uncultured Lachnospiraceae bacterium
TTCAACACGTTCTTCCCTGATCATATGAGTTTCGTAAATCAGTGTCAGCGTATAAAACACAACACATAAAAATATCAACAGAACATATGAGAAAAACATCCTGCGGAATAAGGTTTTTTCAAATAATCTTTCTTTTTGCATAACTATCTCTTCTTAATTGTGAATACTCTGCGCTTTTGCCTGCATAGTTACTGTTTATTCATATCTGTAATACTCATTTTAACATCCCGCACAGCATTTTGGGATAGCAGATATTGTTATTTTGTTTGCAGGAATTGCTGATGCAGAACAGCCGTCCCGGTCAGACTATGGGAAATCTCCCGTCTGCACCGCGAACGGCTGCTTATCTTTCATCAGAAACACTTCTGTTCCGTATATCTATTCCGTTCCGCCAGCCTCTATCTCAGCTTCGAATACCCGTAGCTGTTCACCAGCGCGTCCAGCGGGATCCCGCTCCTGCAGTAAGGGCATTCCATGGCCGGATACGCCTTGTAATCCGGGATATCCTTCTCTGTGAACACCGCATTCACCGGGAACTCCTTGATCTGCGGCACGACGCTGAAAAGGGCGCAGACGCCGCGGACGATGCCGCCGTAATACTGGATCGCCTCCACGCAGCGCGCCGTAGTCCGGCCGGTGGTCACGTCCGCCAGCAGGACGATGATGTTCTTACCCGCAATCATTGGGCGGATGTTGTCGCGGAAGATCAGCTGGCCGTTGTTGTCGTACTCCGGCTCCGTCACATAGATGGTCTTGTGGGCGTTCATGGACATGACGCCCGCCTCCGAAAGCTGCTGGGCCAGAAACGCGCCGATCACATTCGTCCCTTCAATACATACGATCGTGTCCACCACCGTATCGTAGACATATCGGGCCGCCAGCGCCTTCGCGGCATGTTCCGCCTCGCTCTGACGCGCCTTCAGGGCCGTCGTATCCACATAGAAATTAATGTGGGAATGGTTTGTCGAATAATGCCCCGGCATGATCCGGATCGGCACCCCCGTCGCTGACTCCAGTTTCATGATTCTGCTCTCCATAAGACCTCCTTCCTGCGTCCGCCCCTTCTCTAAGCGGCGCAATGCCATGTCCTCCGGTCATTTTCTCATGAGGACGTAACCGGTTGCCCCGGCTGAATCGCACGGTACCAGACCGTATGTCCGTTTAACCGTCAAAATAACTGTCAATCCGTGTTCGTTTCAGCCGAAATCGCATAATACGCATATACACGAGACTATTATACTACAACGGAAGCCGGGTACGCAAGCTAAAAATCCGGCAAGCCGCACAGAATCTCACTCCGCCGTCCGCAGCCGTTCCACCACGCTCTCGCCGCAGATACCTCGATACGCGGCCGCGGGGATCACGATGGAAAGCGCCGCCAGGATAAGCGAGCAGGCCAAAACCGGCAGGATCGTGAAATGATACGAAAAGATCATCGATTCTCCCATAAGCCTCCGGAGCACAATGGCGCTGACCGCCGCCCCCAGCGCCGCCGAACACACCGCCGCAAGCGCCGCGTAGAACGCGCCTTCCCACATAAGCATCGCCTCCAGCTGCCGCCCCGTCATGCCCACGGCGCTCATCACAGCAAACTCCCACCTGCGCGAGAGGACTCCCGTCGCCACCGCGTTTACAAAATTCAGGATGCCGATCAGCGCCAGAATCCCGCAGAGCGCTCCGCCGATCAGCCGGAACATATTGGCCAGGTCCTTATATTCCGCGACGTAATCCTCCCTGCTTTTCACAATACAGTTATCACTGGCGGCGGTCATATAGCCGATCTGCTCCGCCACCGCGTCATACATTCCATTTTCCGCGCGGATCATCACGTTCATCGGATTCCGGTTGTCGGTAAGCGCGAAATACTCCGAATGCGGCAGCATCAGCTCGCCGTGAAACGCAGAGACTCTGCTGGTGTTTAAGGCGCGCGGCATCACGCCGACAGCCATCACCTCGTAAGTCCTGCTGGTACCGTCCGTAAGTTCTATGGTAACCGGATCCCCCGGCTCGTACAGATCATCAATCGCCTCGTCGCCTTCTTCCGTCCGGATATATCTCGTATAGACGACGGCATAGCCGCCGGCAGCAAATTCTTGCAAATCCACCTTACCGCTCAGGATCTCCAGTTCGTCCAGAAGATCCGCATCGATTCCATAGATATCCGCATTCACATAGCCCTCAGCGGCTTCCTGAAACGCTCCTTCTCTGTCCGTCTCCGCGTATTTTTCCAGAAACGCTTCCATCCGCTCAAGCGCCGCGCCGGACAGCTTCATATACCCCCGTTCATAATACGTGGCGTCAAGCTCTTTTACGCCTTCGATCCCGCCAAGCCAGGCCAGCTGCTCCGGCGTGACCGCCCGGAAATCATAGGCCGCCGCTCCGCCCGTCTCCGGCTGCCGGACGACAAAATCGCCGATCGTGATATGACTGATGTATTTATCCAGATCCATGCTGTTAAGCACCGTGAACAGGCAATTCGCCAACACCAGACTCAGCGTCAGTGACAGGACCACGACGGCGGTCTTTTTGCTGCTCCTCGCCATATTGCCGGACGCGATGGAAAATGGGGTCACGCTCCCGGCCGTTTTCTCCGCCTGCGCGCGGATCTCCTCCGCCAGCTGGCGGCTCTGCGCGTCCAGCTCCTGCTCCTCCAGAAGCTGGGTGTACAGAAGGATATTAGCCAGCGGCGTCTTCGTCTGATGGGAAATATCCGAGACCAGCTCCTTTAATTTTCCCCTCTCCCGCTCCACATTCTGCCGCGACAGTTTCGACGCCGTCAGATACTGGAACCACCGGGACTCCAGCCGGGAAAGCCGCGATTCATCGTAATCCGATTCCGCAAACGCCCCGTTGATCCCATCCTCCAGCATCTGATCCAGCCGCGCAAGCAGTTTTCTCTCTCCGATCATCCGTTCATCCCGCTTTTATACATTTTCTCACAGATATTCAATAGGCAGCGCCACTAGATTTTCTCTCAGATACGTTTTTTGACCAATCAGGCACAGAATTACGCCCATCCCTCTTATCTTATCGGGAATCTTATCCAGAACCATATTCGCGGCTGCCATACTGGCCTTCGGATTACCCGTCATCTTGATCTCTACGGGATAGACGACACCGTCTTCCTCTATGATCAGATCTATTTCGTTCTCTGACGCGGCTCTCTTGTCTTTCCCTCTGTAATAAAAAATTGAGAATTTGTAATCCTTTCCTTCGTTGGCATACGATTTCAGTATCTCCGATACCACAAACGTTTCAAACATACTGCCTGCAACCGCCGAGAATTTCAGCGCGTCCGCGGTCAGCCATCGCGTCAGATAGCAGGCAAGACCAGTATCCCTGAAATAAAGCTTCGGCGCTCTGATCGCGCGGTTCAGCGCACTATGACTGTACGGCTGCAGCAGATATACGATCCCTGTCCGCTCAAGGATCGAAATCCATTTCTTGACCGTCGGTTCACTGACGCCCACCTCGCCAGCAATATTGGCATAATTCAATATTTCGCCGGTTCTGGCAGCAGCCGCGGTCAGAAACTTCGTAAAAGTAATCCCATCGCTGGAAATGAATTCATTCACATCCCTTTCAAGATAAGTGGCCACATAGGAAGAATAATACTCCTGCCAGTCTCTTTCCACGTCGTACAGTTCCGGATAGGAGCCTTTATGGATCGTCTGCCAGATATCTGCGTACGGCTTTATCTCTCCCTCTCGTGCCCGCATATACTCGTCCGTCGGTATAAAATGCCGGTTAAACCGGATCCCGTATATTTCCCGCAGCGAAAGTCCTAAAAGTTCGGAGACAGCCACTCTCCCGGCCAGAGATTCACTCATGCCCCTCATCAACTCCAACTTCTGTGACCCAGACAAAATAAATCGTCCTCTCTGATCCGATTCATCGACGATCAGCTTGATCTCTTCCAGAATCGAGCTTTCTTTCTGAACCTCGTCGATAAACAGAGGGCACGGATGGTTCAGGAAAAACAGTCCCGGCTCCTCCCTGGCCTGAAGCCTGGCAAGCCTGTCGTCAAAATTCACCCTGTTAAATTCCGGAAATTCATGTCGGATCACCGTCGATTTCCCGACCTGACGGGCTCCTGTCACCAGAACGCATTTGCTTGATCTTACTCTTTCCTTCAGAACGGACGCAATCGCCCTTTCAATATACGCCATAGAGCTTTACCTCCCGCCTTGCGGCGACTAATCTAAAGTCTGATTTTATTATAGTCTCCGCTCATTGAAATATCAAGCCCTGATTTTTATTGTTTTTCAACGGATGTATCATTTATATTGCTCATAACAGGTCTCCTGATCCCTTTGCCGCAATCCTTGCGTCTGTTGTGCGTTTTCAGCACAATCCCTTCTCATAAGCACTTTATCCATGCCGTGTTCTTTCGCTATACGAAAGCCCTGCTTTAGTATTTCCGTACCATCGACAGCCCAAAAGTGAAAGCTAATGGGCCCAATCTGACCGGTTTCTTTTTTGTCATACAGATTTTTCGTCCGGCTGAACCATTCCTTGTCAATTAATTTCGGATCGGTTGGCCGGAAGAATATAATGTTGTTGTCAAATGCTTCCTGACAATACTCTCTATATCCGCAGACATATTCCGGACAACGCTATAACTTCATCACTATAGTAAAATAGATGCAAAAACAGTTATCAAGGCATCATATACTCCATGCGCTATTATCAAGGATAAAGTAGAGCAATTTTTAACCTTTAATCTGCAAACGCAGAAAAACACACCTAAACACGCCGTCATTACCATTTGAATAATATTGCCACTAAATAAATGGAATGCTCCAAAAAGAACAGAAGACCCGATAATTGCTATCATATCCTTTTGACTAATGCTTTTGATTTTTTGATAAATAAATCCTCGAAATACAAATTCTTCAACAAAACCAACTGCAAATATACAATAAAAAAATTCATATATAAATTGCCATAAATATTCATATCTTTTACCGCTATCTACGTATTCACCAAATCCCAATAGATGCGGTATTAGTGTTAGTGTCAATGACATTGCAATCCCTATTATAACGCCAACAATAATTTGAAATGTTACTCTTTCCTTGCTGAAACCATACTCCGCCAACTTATCTTTATTAACAAATATTATAATTATAGGAACCAATGCAATTAACCAGTATACAAATATCATACTTATCATTCTTAATTCTAAAGGTAACGACATAAGTACAAACTGATTAAACAATACTATACCAAACAAGCCCACCATGGCACCTAAAAAACCTACTATTAAATAAATCCATTCTTTTTTCTTTGTCATAAATATCCTCTTTTCAACTCCCGATTTTTTACTCCCTGCAAATTTCGATAACTACGAATTTACAGCTCAGCAACAATTTCGGAAACCGCTGCCAGGGCAGCTTCTCCGCTGATGATGATCCGGTTGTTTCCTTCCATTCTGCAATGCAGATAACCGCCGCGCTTCGAATGCCTTTTCCATCGCGTCAGTAACCGGTATTTCCTTCAGCTCGTAAGTGGGGAAATCCATCTCATACAGATTCCCCACGCGCCGGACCGTCAGTTCCCCGCTGAGCGTATTGAATTTTACTTCACTGCTGTCCGGCTCGTAGAAGTTGAGTATCACAAACGATGACGCCAGCGTCGCATGGCCGCACAGCTCAACTTCCGTTCCCGGTGTAAACCAGCGCAGATGATAGCCTTTTTCTTCCTTCACAATAAAAGCTGTCTCCGACAGATTGTTTTCCATCGCCAGCTTCATCATAGATTCTTCGGTCGGCCAGCTCTCCATAACGCAGACAGCCGCCGGATTGCCCGCAAACGGTTTATTGGTAAATGCGTCCACGATATACTGCTTCATTATGGGTTTCCTCCACTTATCTTTTTAATCGGATGTCTGATGACTGTTTTCCACTTTTCAGGGGCAGTCTTTCTTGCATCTGACAAATAAATCTCATGGTGCAGTCTTTCCGCCGTTATATCATTAACGTATCCGTTTTCAGCCAGATATCTATCCATGAAAGCAACCGTGGCGGGCTCATCATCAAAAGGCCCCGTGTGCATGATCTGAACACACAGCCCCTCATCAACAGTCACAAATTCTGCTGAGGAACAATCCAGCTTTTTCTTTTTGGCCGCGGTTCTAACGGCCCATTCAAAATCCTTTTCTGTTACAAAATCAGGCAAACGAATCACAGAAATCCAATTAAATGAGGACTTATCTGTATCATTCACACCTTCAATGCCATCCTGCCACCAGAAGCCCTCAAGCGGCGGCACGACGTAATCAAAAAAGCCCTCGATTTTGTAATCTGTTTTATAACTCATTTTCAAGGTGTACGCGACCGCATATAAAACACTGATTGCCCGCTGATACGCGCCGCCGTCTTCGTTTGGGTCGCCCTTTCCTCTGACCGCAATATAATTTGCCTTCGGAATGTTTACAATTTCAGGTTTATCCTTCGGCATATAATATTCCTTATATTCTCTCTTAAAATCAAAAGCCATAATTACCTCCGCTAAATACTGACTTTTCGCTCCCTGCTGTTCTCAACAAACAAGTATTTTCGCTTATAAATGTATCTTATTCTTTATACGCAGGCATGCTTCCGTATGCATGATCCAGTGTCTTGAAAACGGCATCTGAATAAGGCCCCGGATATCCTTATTACACCAATAATCGATCAGCCAGACTGCTTTTTCGCTGTCGCTTACTACCTTCAGCGATTCCAAGTATTCTTTTCTTTCTTCCGGTATTTTTCTTTTTAATTCATCATAAGATAACCATTCCAGCATTTTCTCGGTGCTTTCACATACTTCATAAATATATGAATACAATTCTTCGAGATTAAGCTGTTTTGAAAAATCTGCGATCTGCTGTCCTATAAGTTCATTTCCCGTTGTAATGATGGGTGAATGGATACGTTCTTTATAATCGCCCGCAAAAAATACCTGTTCCTCTTCATTTATCACTGTATGCGCAACGATATCTTCAATGCGGAAAATATGCCAGATAGAATAGGCAATCGTCTTACTATGATAACCATCCGCGTTTATGAAGGGGATTGCGTTGAAATCTTCTCTGCGTAATTCCTCTCTGAAAGATACTAAGGTCTGCATTAGCTGGCTTCGCAAACTGAGCAAAGTATCAATCCCCGTCTTATAAGTATCTTTCCTTTTTATCTGAGCCTGCATTGTTTTATTAAGTTCGGCCCATTCCTTATTCATACTCCGCTCCCTCTCAAATGAAAATATCCAGCGGTAAAGCCGTTCTGCATAGCTAAATGCAGGCAAAAAAGAACCGCCGGCGCTCCGTCCCGAATGTCTGCGGTTCTCTATGTCTATCCTTGTTACTTCATATACGCCATATATTCCTTCTCAAACACAGAACGCTCTATGTTCGCTCTTTTTGCCGCATCCGCAATAGAAAGCAGGTTATCTTTTACAAGCCCAAAAAGAATCTCTAACGCCCCCTCACGCTTACCTTCCTGGATTCCTTTCTGAATGCCTTCCTGAATGCCCTCCTGGATGCCCTGCCGCACCCCTTTATCATAAATCCCCGTACTCAGATTGCACACCTGACTCACCTCCTGACTGATTTCTTCTGTTACCTCGATATGAAACTCATCCGACAAGACGGTTTTTTTCTCCTCCGCCGACCTTTCCGTGGAAAACACCTTGCTCAACAGCCGGATCGCATCGTCCCCACTCTGTTCTCCCTCCTGTCCAAGCCGCATCACTACTATCCTCATCAAGTCATAGTTCGCTTCCGCCTCCCGGTATTCACCCCGCTTACAAAGCTCCACAAAACGATACTCGTTGATGACATCCGACCGTTCTACAGCTGTGTCTTCACAGATCCAAATGGATGCAACTTTTTTTATCCTGTCGTATTCCTGATCTTTGAACACCTTGCCCCTCTGGGCGGAAATCAGCCTGGAGCCATAGTATATGCCTCTCTTAGGGATTGGATACCCCGGAGTGTCTTTGTTCTGGATTTCAATGTTCACGATAATCTCCATCCGGTCATCTCCGCCCGGCACCTGAACCATGAAACGGATGTCGTACCTTACAGTTCCTTCCTTAACGGAAACGTCCTCTGTAGGCATTCCTTCAATTCGGTCGCTGCCGTTCAACATTTCCCTCAATTCTCTGGAACACGCGGCATCCGGATGGTCCTGATGAACCGCTACTTCGCTGATTTGGGGCGTTCCCTCTATGAATTCCCCGGCAATCCGTTTTACCGGAATATCTGCAAATTCATCCAGAGCGCTCTTCAGGATATAAGCCAGTATGGACTTCTGCGCCACCAGCTTTCTGGCCGAGGCATCATATTTTGCCTTCTCATCCGCCACATCAAGGTTCTGGGCGACCTCACTTGCCGTCACTTCGCTCATGTGTCATCACCCTCCTTTTTGCTGCCTTTATTTTACCATGAAAAAAAGGGAAATACAATATTACCACAGGAAACATTTTCAAAGCCAACATTTTCAAAGCACATTTTCAAAGGATGTCAAAGGCCCCTTCCAAAACCGACTTCACATTTTCCGCCTTTTCAAGTGCCGAAAGCGGTGTCTGAAAAACGTGCTCACGTCGACCGGCTAGGCGAGCATTCATCCTTTCACACAATTTCGGATCCGGTTCACCATGTAAGACGCGAATCGCCCGGCAAGCCCGCTGCCTTGCATGGGGGCTGCGTCGGACAAATACGCCTTCAGCGCGGATGCAATAAGGCCGTGATATTCCCCGGGAAGATTGGCAAGGCCCCATTCTCCGCCCTCCCGCTTCGACAAGATCAGCCCCTCCTCCCCGTAAGCCAGCACCCTGCACAGGTTCAGAATCACATAGATTGGATCCGCCCTGACCGCATCCTCCGCGTCCGCCACATCATTCCAAATACTGTCGAAGTAAAATTCTCGCTTTACCGGTTCAAAAACCTCCGAAATCTCTTTTCCGTAAAGGCGCCTGCCCCGCTTAAGCGTGATCGTTATGTGGGCCGCCAGGTCTTTATCGACGCCTTTCATTTTTTCAATATAATCCGTCGGATCCGTCCGATACCAGTCCAGGTGGGTCACGGAAAAATGCAGTTCAAAAGGCGTGGGATAAACGAAGGGCCTGCACACGGCCCTTCTGACAACGCTCATTTCAATTCCCTTGGGCGGCGCATCGTCATTCAGCCTGACCACCATGTCCATGTACCGCCGCTTCGTCGCGTCGGATAATTCCCTTTCCGACACCACCAGTAAATCGATGTCGCTCTTTTTCTCATTGAAGCAGCCCATCGCCGCGGAGCCGTGGAGATACACTCCCACGAGATCTCCTCCCAGAATGCTCCGGCTCTCCATGACGAATGTTTCTGTTATCTGATCGAAATTCATCTGTTTTCTCTTTCTTTCCCGGGAAAATGCGGGCAATCCTGCCTTTGCTCCTCTGAAATCATTGTCATCGCGCAAGTATCGTGTATGTTGCTTTCCAGTTTCGCATAATCCGCACATCTGTGAAGCCCGCTTGCTTTAGAACCTCAATTTCATGCTTCACTGTCAGCGGCGTGTCATAGTGATAGAACGCGGTTGGTTCAAGGCCCTGCTCTCTTTTCAGCCGTTCCAGTTCTGAAAAGTAAAAATGCTCCGCTTCTTCCGACTCCGCAAAATAATCTGTCAGAACAAAATATCCGTTATCGCTCAGCGCGGTATTCAGCTTCTTATACAGCTTCAGCTTTTGCGCGGCGGTGAAGTGATGGAGCGATTCGACGGATACAGCGGCGTCAAAGCGGTTCGCTTCAAAAGGAACGTCGAAATAAGATCCGCAGATCAGCTTGATTTTACGGTCTGCAAATTTACGCTTCAGCGCTGCCAGCATATCAGCCGACAAATCGATTCCCACCACTGACGCTTCCCCATTTCGTGCAAAGTAGTATTCAAGTTCAAGCCCTGTCCCACAGCCCAGATCAAGCACATTTGCATCCTGCTTAAGCGGCAGCAGGGCCGCCGTATAGGGATAAAATTCCTTCGCTCCTTCGATTTCCGCCATCATATGCTCGTCATATCCGCTCAGACGGGCGGTAAAGAACGCATCCATTTTCTCCAGTTTCATATTATCCTCACTGCAATATTCATACTGTCGCCGACTCTAAAAATGTTAATGTTTTCTTATCTAGATTCAATCTGCGCTTTACTCCATTTAGTTATTGTCAAATATTCTGATATGCCGTGTACCATACTGACAGATAAAACTCGGCAAATCTGTCGGGCTATGCCCCTCAAGAGCATAATGAAATACAAGTATACTTTTTGAGTCATCCAATTCCAACAAATATATTCTGTACGAATAATTCTCATTGCTTTCATTCTTCAACTCTTTCGTACTGTTTTGCTCTAAATAGGTCATGTATTGGGATAAAATATCTATATTCCCAGATAGTTCAAAATAAAAATATCTTGAAACGTGAGTTCCAGTGGCCAAGTGATAGGAAACATGTTCAATTGTAAGCCCGTCATATAATTCCAGGTTCATAGTTTCAAATATATCTTGACTCTGCTGCGGAGAGCATTTATCCATCTCGTAGTAAGTATGCTGGTCCGCCCAGAACACATAATATACCAGCATATAAAGCATCAGTGGAATGCCGATGATAGTTATTGCACCTATTATTAATATTTTTTGAATGGACTTCATAAAGATGCTCCATTAAATCTCGGTTTGCTCAATTCAGTTTATAAAGAACCTTCTCATAGTCTTTTACATAGTACCTGATATTTTTGCGGCCTTTTTGAATGATCGTATGGCCTTCCGCTTCCAGCATCGCTTTCTGCTCCTCGACGCCGCCGGGATACTTTTCGTTTAACTCCCCGTTCGCTTTCAGCGTTCTCCAATAAGGAGTTTTATCCACGGAGCGCTGATCACTGGCCCAGGCCGCAATCGACACAAAAATCCCGGCCGTAATCGGTTCCGTAAAATCCGCACCGCTTAATTTTGCAAAATACTCACGGATTTTCCCGACAGTAATCACATTTCCGCAGGGAACGCGCTTCATGATTTTATCGTAGTCGATCGGCGGAGCGAAATACATTCTGCTCCCGCCATATTTTTCTATACTCTTTTCATCTGTGATCGTCTGGAACTTCGGCATATCCTTGCTGTCGTTCAGCATAACGTTAAAATCTTTTTTATCTTCATTAGCCATAAGCACACCTCCTGCTTCAAGCATATCTTATTTTTATAAGCAATGCAATGAGGCAGTTTTGAAAAAATACGTTGCTCACGACGCTTCACAGCAACCGATCAGGCAGGCATTCATCCCATCACCGCGAAACCGTGAAGATATACTCCCACGAGATCTTACCCCTGGACCATGATTTCAATCGGAACTTATTTTATTAATCCTGAACCATAATTAATGTACCATCTCGACTGACGTCTTGATAGAGATACTCGTCAAACACCGATCGGCGCAGGCGCCATCGGTGCTTTCCTCGTTATTATACCATGTCCTCCGGACATGCTCCCTCCGGGGGATGCGCACGGTTCGGTCCGGTGTTTTGTCCTCACTTCGTTCGGACTCCGAACCGACGCGGGTATAATCTCTGTTGAGATTATACCATGTCCTCCGGACATGCTCCCTCCGGGGGATGCGCACGGTTCGGTCCGGTGTTTTGTCCTCACTTCGTTCGGACTCCGAACCGACGCGGGTATAATCTCTGTTGAGATTATACCATGTCCTCCGGACATGCTCCCTCCGGGGGATGCGCACGGTTCGGTCCGGTGTTTTGTCCTCACTTCGTTCGGACTCCGAACCGGCGCGGTATAATCTCTGTTGAGATTATACCATACAGAGAGGGCAATTATGGTGCGCAGATCTGAATCCCGGTCATGCTGCTGTATGGTATAGGACTCATATTCGTGTGCCTGCTCATTTAACGCTTCCGGCATTCTCAGGCTGCCGCACCTAGCAGCCTTTGCAAGCTCCCCTGACCTTCAAGGGAATCCGTTACCCTTTAGCCCCACATCCTATCACTTCTCATTGTTGTCATTGCACAAAAAATGAGTTATCACGACTTAAATCGTGAAAACTCACTGGTTTTCCTGAACAGGGGAAGAGGGGCTCGAACCCCCATCTACGGTTTTGGAGACCGCTGCTCTGCCATTGAACTATTCCCCTATCTGCTGTCCGTCAAACTGACAACGAACATATCTTATCACAATCTGCGAGGTATGTCAACAATTTTTAACGCCGTTTTATGTGGTTTTTGAGACCGGTATGTAAAGTTGAGTTTTACTTTTTGGCACTGTTATTGTATAATGGAACAGGCGCCAAAAAGCAGGGAGGTTATATTATCATGCAGACCAGAACGCAATCATCCGCCAGGGATATGACAACGGGGAATATTATCCTTCTGCTGGTTGAATTTTCGGTTCCGCTTATCATCGGCAATCTGTTCCAGATGATGTACAATACGGTAGACTCTTTGGTCGTGGGGAATTTCGTAGGCAAAGAAGCACTGGCAGCGGTGGGTTCCACCACGATGATCGTCAATATGCTGGTGTTCTTTTTCAACGGCGTATCCGTCGGGGCCGGCGTTGTGATCAGCCGTTATTATGGCGCAAAGGATCAGAAAGGACTCCATAAGGCAGTAGAGACGACGATTTTTGTGACCTTTGTCTGTGGCGTTTTGTTTACGGTCATCGGTATGCTGCTGGTCCGGCCCATGTTGGTCTTCATGGCGACGCCGGACGACGTGATGGATGCGGCTACCGTATATCTGCGTATCTATTTTGCCGGTATTATAGGGCTTTTGGTATATAATATGGGAAGCGGTATCCTGCGGGCCGTAGGGGATACACGCCGACCGCTTCTTTTCCTGATCTTTACCAGCGTGGTGAACGCGATCCTGGATCTGGTGTTTGTTGTCGTCTTCCGTGCGGGGATCGCCGGCGTGGCTTATGCGACGATCATTGCTCAATTCATTTCGGCGGTTATGGTTTTGGTATTGCTTTCCAAAACGAAGGAAGAATACCGACTGACCTGGAAGGATCTGCGGTGCGACGGGCCTATTCTGGGGCAGATCTTCCTGATCGGCCTGCCGGCAGGCATTCAATCCGTCATCACGGCATTTTCCAATGTATTTGTGCAATCCTATATTAACAGTTTCGGCTCGGCTTGTATGGCGGGGTGGAGTTGTTACAATAAGCTTGATATGTTTATTATGCTTCCAATGCAGAGCATTGCTCAGGCGGCGACGACCTTTGTGGGGCAGAATATCGGCGCTGGTAAGCGTGAACGGGTGAATAAAGGAACTGTGGATTCCATGCTGCTTGCGGTGGGAGTGACGGCCGTGATCGCAGTGTTTCTGTTTGTTTTCGCGGCGCCGGCTACCAGACTTTTTATCAGTGACGCGGATGTAATCCGTTATGGAGCCATGTTTCTGCAGACCAACGTCTTCTTCATGCTGTTTAACTGTGTGAATCATACGCTGGCCGGCGCGCTGCGCGGGCGCGGGGATTCCACAGGTCCGATGGTGATCATGCTGCTGAATTTTGTGGCAGTGCGGCAGACGTATCTGTTCATTGTGACCCGGTTTATCAGCAATACGGAACGGCTGGTGGGATTCAGTTATCCGGTGGGATGGACGGCCTGCTGTATCATGGAAGTGGCATATTTCTACCTGAGATGGGGAAAGAAACAAGGCCGTTTCGATTAACTCAAGGCTTCCAGGATTTTATTTTCTCTCCGTCGGCATAGCCTTTGTCATAAAGCCGTTTCATATCTGCCGGGTCACGGGACAGCGTGCTGACTCCGCAGGTATCATCCGGCGCAACGATCAGCACCTTTCCTTCTCTTGCATATTCCTGTGCCAGCGCAACGCTCTCATTGTACCGGTTCGCTCTCTGCCGCAGTTTTTCCGCCGCATGGGGATATTTTTTACGGATTCGGGCAGCCAGCTTCTCATCCTGCTCAGAGGTTCGGAGAACATTTTCCGGTCTGGTAAGTAATACAACGACGCGGTCGCACCCGGAAGCGAACGCCTTTTTCACCGGTACAGGATCGCCGAGCGCCCCATCGTAATAGGGCGTTCCCTGAACGAAATAGGGCCTGCAGATAAAGGGAATAGACGAGGATGCCTTAAAAATATCATATTCATCCTGCCGGATATCCCGCTTATCAAAATATTTTGTCTCGCCGGTTTCGGCATTTGCAGCAACCACGATGAATTCCATCGGATTCTTCTGCAGGGCATCGCAGTCAAGAGGATTTTCACCGTCGTGATTGCTGAGCGTACCATAGACATAGTCCATATCAATAAAGGACCGTTTCATAATAAAGTTTCCCATACTCGCATACTGCTTTCTGAGACCGTATTCCGTATAAAAAGTAAAATTGCGTCCCCTCTGGCCGGCGATAAAGGAGGCAAGATTCGCACTCCCCGCCGATACGCCGATCCCAAGGTCAAATCGAATATTCTGATCCAGACAGTAGTCCAGCACTCCGCAGGCATAAATTCCCCGGAATCCGCCGCCTACATCGATAATACCTGTTTTCATAGCACGCCGCCTTCACACCATATTTATTTTAAAGGGACAACTTATTCTCTTTTCTGACAAAGCAGGCTCTTCCGTGGGGCTGAAAACGATTTCTACTGCATTCATAAGAAACTCCCCTATTCCAAAGAACGGCACCCGACCCTGCAAGCCTCCTCGTACTTTCCGGCAATCGGACACATGAATTCCCGGCCTGCCACATCGACAACTTTCCATTCGCCGCCGCAATAAACCTCTGCCCAAGCATGGTTCGCATTATGTACCGTCCTGACATCCAAGCCACAATTCATCGCCATGATATAGACAAGACCAGCCATACCATCACAGTCTGCAATCCGCTTCTCAAGCCTTGTAGCAGTGCGGCATGTCGTTTCCTCTTCATAATACACATTGTTAAGGATCCAGTTATAAATATATTCCGCCGTATGGCAGGCATCCATCCCGGCTGTCGCCGTCTTAACCTCCTGCACGGTATCATAAAGAAGGTTAAGACACATGCGGTTATATTCTGCCTTTTCCTTTGTCGGCACCTCCTCCGGGCCAAGCAGAAGTATGTAGTCGCCTTCCGGACTGTCAGCAGTATAGACCGGTCCTTCGCCAAGAAGAACACTCTTCTGATTATGGTCTGCAGCCATCTGTCCGTAATAATGTCCGATCTGAATATAGCCCTCCAGACATTCGTACGGGGCCGCGCCGGTCAGGATCAGGCTGCTGGTTAACGCGCAGTCTTTCACTTCCGGATCCGATTCCCGTTCATAAAGGGACGAAATGATCTCCTCCACGGTCAGATTCCTACCGGCAACTATTTCTACCGCCCGCCCGCTCAGGGGCAGCGTCAGAACCATGACCGTTGATAAAACTGCAGATATTATCTTTTTTAACATCGCATTTCCCTTCATTATTCCACTCTCCTGCCCTCTATTATATCCGTGTTACAGAAAAATAGCAATCGGAAAATAAAATCGCAGGTGACGGCACGGCTGACCACGCAGTTTTATCACGGCATTTTCACATTTTTTTCACAGAATTTTCTATTTTTATTCAAGAATACCATTTACAATGTTTTCGTTGCCACCTCAGGCGTTAGAAAAAAAGCAAAAAAGGAGGTTTTCATGGATTACCGGCACGAATGGAAGCACGAGATCAATTATTGCGACATGATAATACTGCGGCAGCGTCTGCGGACGGTTGCCTCAGCAGACGCACACACCGTAAACGGACGCTACCAGATACGAAGCCTGTATTTCGATGACCCTGCCGACACGGCGCTTCGGGAAAAGATCGACGGCGTCAGCCGCCGGGAGAAATTCCGCATCCGATATTATAACAACGATACTTCGGTGATTCATCTGGAGAAAAAAAGCAAACTGGCCGGACTGGGCAATAAACAGACGACAGCGCTCACCGCTGTTCAGGCACAGGCCATTGTGGACGGCGATATCGGCTGGATGGTCGGCTCCGGCGATGACCTGCTCAGGGAATTATATGCGAAGATGCGAGGCGGAGGGTTAAAGCCTAAGACCATCGTGGATTACACGCGGGAGCCGTTCGTCTATACCCCGGGCAATGTCAGGGTCACTCTGGACTACAACATCCGCACCGGGCTCGGCTGCACGGATTTTCTGAATCCGGACTGCGTGATGATTCCAGCCGGAAACGCACCGATCATACTGGAGGTCAAATGGGACAGCTTCCTGCCGGATATCATCCGCGATACCGTGCGGCTCACCGGACGACGGCCGGGAGCATTTTCCAAATATGCCCAGTGCAGGATCTATGGATAGACGCACAGTCTGCCGGGCACGGCGATCGATAAAAAAGACGGCCGATAGAGGCCGCTATACGCAGCACACAATAAATAATCATTAAGAAAGGACAACTTCACCATGACATTCAGCGATATTTTCAAATCCAGTTTTCTGGAAAATGTAACCTCCATCAGCGTCCTCGACATGACGCTGGCACTGATCCTGGCCTTCGGTCTGGGCATGTTCATCCTTCTCGTATACAAGAAGACCTATCAGGGCGTCATGTACTCTTCCAGCTTCGGCGTCACCCTTCTGGCCCTGACGATGATCACCACACTGGTCATTCTGGCGGTCACCAGCAATGTGGTCCTGTCCTTAGGTATGGTTGGCGCCCTCTCCATCGTCCGTTTCCGCACGGCGATCAAGGAGCCGTTAGACATCGCGTTCCTCTTCTGGTCCATCGCTGCAGGCATCGTGCTGGCGGCAGGAATGATCCCTCTGGCAATCATCGGCAGCGTACTGATCGGCGTGATCCTGCTGGTATTTGTCAACCATAAATCCCACGTCAATCCCTATATTCTGGTTCTGCAGTGCGCCGGACACGAATACGAGACGACAGCGAAAGCATTTCTGGAGCAGAACGTAAGCCACCTCTCCGTCAAGAGCAAGACGGCCCAGAAAGGCATGGTGGAACTGAACCTGGAAGTCCGACTGAAAGACGACAACACCGATTTCATCAACGCGCTGGCCGCAATGCCCGGCGTCAACAGCGCCGTACTGGTCAGCTACAACGGGGATTATATGGGGTGACGGATCATGCTGCAGCGAAAAATATATGAGGTGATGGGTTATGGCAGCAAGCAAACACATTGACCATATCTGCGTCATTGCGATCATCTGCACCCTCCTTCTGACCATCCTTTTCATGAACGGGCAGAAGCTGGGGATCACGGTCTTAGCGGACGAGGACGCCGGAGGCGGCCAGTTCACCGCAAACGATCTGGACGCGGACTGGGCGAAGGAAAGCGATGACGCCACACAAATTATACTGACCGGCAGCGGAGCCGAGATTCACGGCAACGGCGCGTATTTCTACGACGGCAGCGTTCAGATCGTGTACGCAGGCAAATACATTGTCTCCGGACAGTTTGATAATGGCAGCCTGGTCATTGATGCGGATAAAGACGACAAGATCTGGCTTTTGCTGGACGGCGCTTCAATCCGGAATGAGGACAGCGCCGCGATCCTGGTGGAGCAGGCGGAAAAGGTATTTCTCACCCTGGCGAACGGGACGGAAAATGAAATTGCGGGCTGGACGCAGGCTGGCGAAGGAAACGGTACGGACGCTTCCGGCAATGTATCCGGCAATGCTTCTGCCGGTGCATCTGGAAGTTCTTCCGGCAGCATCGACGGCGCGATCTACTCCCGCGACGATCTGACGATCAACGGCAGCGGTTCCCTTACCGTCACCACCGGCTATCAGCACGCTATCGTCTGCAACGATGATCTGGCGATTACCGGCGGGCAGATTGCGGTCACGGCGCCGCAGGACGGCCTTCACGCCAATGACAGCGTACGGATCGCGGGCACGAACCTGACGATTCAGGCCGGCGACGACGGCATTACCGCGTCCAACGACGATAATACCAGCTATTTCTACATGGAATCCGGCAGCGTTACGATCCCCTCCTGCTATGAGGGAATCGAGGCCATTGACGTTATAGTCAATGGCGGCAACATCGACATCACGCCGACGGACGACGGCATCAACGCCAACGGCTACGGCACTTCTGCCATCACCATCGCCGGCGGCGATATCCGCATCGTGAACCCCACCGGCCGCGACGCAGACGGACTGGACTCCAACGGAAGCATTTATATCACAGGCGGCAATCTCTTTATCAGCGTAAACGGCAGTGGTTCCAACTGCGCTCTGGACTGCGGCACCGAAAGCGGCGGCGTCTGCGAAATCAGCGGCGGCACCGTCATCGCGGCCGGCGGCAGCGGCATGGCGGAAGGCTTCGATTCTTCATCGAAGCAGTGCTTCATCATGCAGACCGTCTCCACCACGTCAGAGAATGCCTCTGTAACCCTGAAAAATGAATCCGGCGAGACGCTCCTGTCCGGAACCATACCTTGCAGCTTCTCTTCCATCATCCTCAGCGCACCGCAGCTCCAGATGGGCGAGACCTGCACCGTCGTGATCGACGGTACGGAAACGGAGGTCGTGGTCGACAACTCCTCCGCCGGCGGCTTCGGCATGGGTGGCCGGTTCGGCGGTATGCGGGGCGGCATGAACGGGGGAATGAATGGAGACATGAACGGCAGCATAAATGGTGGCATGAACGAAGGTATGAACGGCGGCATGGGCAGAAGACCTGACAGAACCATGAACGGCGGCGGAACGCCGCCTCAGATGCCGGACGGTAAGATGCCTCAGATGCCAGACGGCGAAGCATCACAACTACCGGACTCTCCACCCTCCGACAATCAGGGTGCCGTCTCCGGCGATGTCCAGACCACAGACCAGTACCACATAAAATTCCGGGATCCCTCTGCGGACAGTAGTTTTCAGCCTGACCAGAACGGCGACTTTATGCAGCGGGGACAGCTCCGGAACTGGAACTCCCCCGCCGCGCAAGCCGAAACCATAACCGTTTCTCCCGAAACCTGGTCTCTGATCGGCATCTCCGCGCTCTGCCTTGTCGTCGGACTGCTGATCGCGTGGAGAACGAAGCATTGAAACATGTCCTGAAAAACCAAGGCCGCGCCGCTTTCACACTGCATTTCTCTAAAATATCACTTGAATCCCTCACAGGATGTGCTATACTATCCGTAAATACAAGCAAGGCGTCACTGGCGCCTTGCTTGCATGGAAATACATGCAGAGTGTCACTGGCGCTCTGCTTGCATGGAAATACGAACAGAGCGTCACCGGCGCTCTGTTCGCATGGAAATATGCGGAATTTCCACAGGGAAGAGGACATTCCGCGAAACCAACTCCCGCGCCCCCGCCGGGGCGCGGCAAAAAAGGAGGAGCATTCACTATGGCAGACCGCAATCTCACCCTGCTGACCGATCTCTACGAGCTTACGATGATGCAGGGATATTTCAAAGAACAGGAACAGAACGTAACCGTCATTTTTGACGCTTTCTACCGCAACAATCCCGGCGGCGGCAGCTATGCCATCTGCGCCGGACTGGAGCAGGCCATCGACTATGTGAAGAACATCCATTTCAGCTCTGAGGACATCGACTATCTGCGCTCTACCGGCCTTTTTGAGGAGGAGTTCCTCAAATATCTCCGCGGCTTCCATTTCAGCGGCGATATCTACGCGATCCCGGAGGGAACCGTGGTATTCCCGAAGGAGCCGTTAGTGAAGGTCATCGCTCCCATCATGGAGGCCCAGTTCGTGGAGACGGCGCTCCTCAACATCATCAACCACCAGAGCCTGATCGCCACCAAGGCGTCGCGCGTGGTCCACGCTGCCCAGGGCGACGGCGTCATGGAGTTCGGCCTGCGGCGCGCCCAGGGGCCGGACGCGGGAATTTACGGCGCCAGAGCCGCCATGATCGCGGGCTGCGTCGCCACCTCCAATGTGCTGGCCGGCCAGATGTTCGACGTGCCGGTCCGCGGGACCCACGCCCACAGCTGGGTCATGAGTTTCCCGGATGAGCTGACCGCCTTCCGCACCTATGCCAGCATTTTCCCGTCCGCCTGCATCCTGCTGGTGGACACCTACGACACGCTGAAATCCGGCGTCCCCAATGCGATCAAAGTCTTTACCGAGATGCGTGAAAAAGGCGTCCCGCTGACCTTCTACGGCATCCGCTTAGACAGCGGCGACCTGGCCTATCTCTCCAAGGAAGCGCGCAAGATGTTGGACGCGGCCGGATTTCCCGACGCGGTGATCTCCGCCTCCAACGACCTGGACGAGGGCCTAATCACCAGTCTGAAGCTACAGGGCGCCGAGATCCATTCCTGGGGCGTGGGCACGAACCTGATCACCTCCAAGGACTGCCCCTCCTTCGGCGGCGTTTACAAGCTGTCCGCCATTTTCGATGAAAATACGGATACATTTATCCCGAAGATCAAAGTGTCGGAGAACGCCGAGAAGATCACGAACCCCGGCAATAAGGTGATCCGCCGCATCTACGACAAGAAGACCGGCAAGCTGGTAGCTGATCTGATCTGTCTGGCAGACGAGGTCTACGACGAGAAGGATCCGCTGCTGCTCTTCGACCCGGTCAATACCTGGAAGCGGACCAATCTGGAAGGCGGGACCTATACGATCCGCGAACTGATGGTGCCGGTATTCCTGGAAGGCCAGTGTGTCTACCAGTCGCCGAAGGTCATGGAGATCCGCGACTACTGCGCGAAGGAGATCGGAACGCTCTGGGAGGAATCCCTGCGTCTGGAATTCCCGCACCGGATCCATGTGGACCTGTCGCTGCCGCTGTGGAAGATGAAGCAGGAACTGCTGGCCGCGCATTCCGGCTGAGCTTTGCCACACCGGTCACGCCTGCTGCCGAAGCCTGTTTCGTAGAATTCGGCTCCGAATTGAACTGTTCACAGAAAGTTTATAATTTCTTTACAAACTTGCTAAACGTATTTCACATTTGTTCTTTATAGTATAGATAGTCAAGAAATTGACAGAAGTGTTCCTCCTTATACAGACATTAGATAAAATTTTTTTCATAATCTGCCGGCATCCCGAAAGGGTTGCCGGCTCCTCCCTTTTTATGGGAAATCACTTGTTGATTTCCTGTCGCTCTCTATTCCGCAAACTGCATTTTCTCAAAAAGGCAAAGAAAGAGCTGCCCTCCCCCCGAAAGAGCAGCTTTCATTCGCAGCTTCCGCCCCCCAAGACGAAAGCCCGGCAAGGCACCGGTTGTGTCTCTTGCAGATTATACTATACGTCCTATTTTCACTATTGTCAATATATATCAAATAATTTATATAAATTTTATCTTATTTAAAGACTTCTATCGGTTTTATCCGCGAGTTTGCCTTTTATATTCAATATTTCATCTATTTTATTTCATAGCTTATCAAATGAAAGCCCAAATATCAGAACTGTTTCCAGCAGAAAACGAACAGGTTCCCGGGCCGGATATTTTCATTCGGAAATGCACATACTTTCCTATCATTATTGATATAGAGGAGAAGATACATGGCATTTTCATCGAAAATAGAAGACAATATCCGACTGTTCAATGAAAAACTGGATGTGGAAACGAATTTTGACGTAGTATACCGGGTACTGACGATCGGTGGACGCAAAAGCTGTCTGTATTTTGTGGACGGCTTTACCAAAGATGATGTGCTTTTGAAACTTCTGCAGGTATGGGAAGGCGTCAAACCGGAAGATATGCCGCCGGATGCGCATACATTTTCCAAACAGTACGTTCCTTTCGGTGAGATCGGACTTCTGGATCAGGAAAACGATGTCGTCACGCAGATTCTGACTGGCATTTCCTGCTTCTTTATCGACGGTTATGACCAATGCCTGGCCGTCGACTGCCGCACTTACCCGGCCCGCGGCGTACAGGAGCCGGAAAAAGACAAGGTTATGCGCGGTTCCCGGGACGGCTTTGTGGAAACGCTGATCTTTAACACTTCCCTGATCCGGCGGCGTATCCGGGATCCGAAGCTGACAATGGAAATCCTCACTGCCGGCGAGAGCTCCCACACGGACATCGCGGTCTGCTACATGAAGGGACGCGTGGATGAGGAAATGCTCTCCATGATCAAGGAACGGATCCGAAATGTCCGCGTAGACGCGCTCACAATGAACCAGGAGAGTTTAGCAGAATGCCTTTATCCGCGCAAATGGTACAATCCATTTCCCAAATTCAAGTTTTCGGAACGGCCGGATACTGCCGCCGCTTCGATTTTGGAGGGAAATGTGGTGATCCTGGTGGACAATTCTCCCGCCGCCATGATCCTGCCGTCTTCAGTTTTCGATATCATTGAGGAAGCGGACGACTACTATTTCCCGCCGGTAACCGGAACCTACCTGCGCCTTTCGCGGATGACGACCTCCCTTCTGGCGCTGACCCTGACGCCCACCTGGCTTTTGTTGATGCAGAACCCTCATGTACTGCCGGAATGGCTGCAGTTCATCAAGCTGTCAGAAGTACCCTATGTGCCGTTAATTGCGCAGCTTCTGATCCTCGAATTTGCAATTGACGGCCTTCGGCTGGCAGCCATCAACACACCGAATATGCTGAACACGCCCCTGAGCGTCATCGCCGGTATCGTGCTGGGGGAATACGCAGTCAGTTCTGGATGGTTCTCCAGCGAGACGATGCTTTATATGGCCTTTGTAACCATAGCAACCTATTCTCAGGCAAGCTTTGAATTAGGTTATGCATTGAAATTCATGCGTGTCATTGTCCTGATCCTGACGGCCTTCTTTGACCTGTGGGGTTATCTGGCTGGAATGATCTTTGCCGCCTGCGCGGTCGTCTTCAACAAGACGCTGGCCGGTAAAAGCTATATCTATCCGCTGATCCCGTTCAGCTTC
Organism: uncultured Lachnospiraceae bacterium; assembly: GCA_947629545.1. GTDB lineage: Bacteria > Bacillota > Clostridia > Lachnospirales > Lachnospiraceae > UBA3402. Next base: position 22,808 of record CANREE010000011.1, read on the forward strand.
AAAGAATTGAAAAAGCGATTCCTGCGAGGACGGCTGCCCCACTGGAACCGCTGATATTACCGCTCTCCATCCTTCGATACGGACACTGCCGCCGCACCGCGGCCACCGCACAGCACCCGCCACACCTGCGGAACGAAGCGTTTCAGAAGTTTCGCTGCCTGCCAGCAGACCATATAGCCAATAGCCGGCATTAACAGATACAGCGCTGCGGCAATAAACACATTTCCGGAAAACGCCATGGCCGCCAGCTTATTTGCCAGACGTACCGGCAGGAAATGAAACGCATAAACAAAAAAGGTGCATTCCATAAACGGTTTCCGTTCCGGAAGCCGCCGCTCATCCACCAGAAGCCACAAGCCTACAGGCGCCAGACAACGGCTGAACACAACAGAAGGGATCCTGCTATGCAGATAATAGTCCGCCGCGTAAACAGCGCCAAGTACTGTCAGTTCCATTCCCAGAACGCCGCGGTATTGATCCCAACCGCTTTCCGCAAAGGCCCTGCCGTGAAGCGCCGCAAACACCGCGACGCTGTAGTACGTCAGCGCATCCAGATTCAGCCATGGAAGCTGTACGCCGCTCACGATTCCCCAGAAGAGCAGCCCAAGCCAGAACACTCCAATCAGTGCGTGTTCCATAAGCAGATACAGAACCGGCGCCAGCACGGTCAGAAGGAGCAGCTGAAACATGAACCAGAATACCGGATTCGCTTCATAGAGAAGCGCCGCACGGATCAGCCCGGGGATGGAAAACGGCAGATTCCAGCGGTTAACGACCACATTCAGATACGGAATATGACTTGCCGCCAGATAGCCAAAATAATAAAGCAGGTTCCAGACCAGATAAGGAATCAGCAGGCTCGCGACGCGCCGTTTCCATTTGCCGACCAGATCCTTCCATGTAAAATTACGATAAAAGAGATAGCCGGAAAGCATGAGAAAGCAGGGGATGCTCGCCCGCGCCGCTTCGAGGGCCGGGCCGTTCTGGAAGGCCCACAAAGGATGCCCGACGGCCGCTTCCCCAAGGAACAGATCCGCATTGCCGGCATGGTTAAAAATCACCAGCAAACAGCAGATGAACTGAAACCAGCCGACCTTTTTCCGAAAATCTCTTTCCTCCATATCTTCTCCATGCAGGGCTGTGCACCGGTTCGCCTTTTAAGCGCGCCGCACCGACCTGCGCCGAATTCTTCAAGCCTGCGGCTACAGCGTCGCCGCAATATTCTCCAAATGCTCAATATCCTTATGACAATGGGACGGCGCCGAATTCTCCAGAAGCATCGCGATCTGCGGTTTTTCTTTTTTCACCCACTTAAGCACCGTCTCGTAATGGAACCAGCCATCGCCCACATCGACGGTCTTCGGCTGACCTCCCTCAATGACGAAATCTTTGATATGCAGCATCGTGATCCGGTCTCCGTAAAACTGCAGCGCTTTTTCAATAACTCTGTCCTGATCTTTATAGTTCTCACCGTTGATCAGATTCACCGGATCCAGGATCGCTTCCACATTCGGCGAGTCGATATCCCGCAGGAAACGATGCATCATCTCCGGGCAGTATAATGTGTGGTTATGGACTGCCTCCACACCCACGGTCACGCCCAGCTTCTCTGCCGCCGCCACGATCTCCCGCATGCTTTTCAGCAGCAACTGGTAGCAGCCTTCGGTGTAGGTGTAGGGCGTCTGCTTTGCGCTAACATCATAACGGCCGGTCTCCGTACCGACCATATCCGCTCCCAGGATCTTCGCGTACTTCAGATGCTCAATGAAACGCTTCACCTCGGCCTGGCGCTTTGACTCGTCCGGATTCACCGGATTGATATAGCAGCCCAGAACTGCCACATGGAGCCGCCTCTTATCCAGTTCATTCCGCACATAGTGGGCCATTCCCGGTGAATAATGACCATAACTGAAATCATAGTCCGTAAACGACTTGCTCATGGCCAGCTGGATCTGCAGGATCCCGTTCTCCACTACATGATCCAATACCTCCGTCACCGTACCGGGACGGCAGATATCATGACATCTCATACCAAAATTCATACGGAAGCCTCCTCTCAGGATTCTTATTATGAATATCTTATCACAAAATCTGCCTGTGGAAAATATTTTTCAAAACATTTTCCGTTGTACAGGGCGCCGCCGGCGCCCTGCTCGCATGGAAACAAAAGAAGACGTGCCTGACCGGACACGTCTCCTGCATTTTATATCTTTTCTTCTTTACTCGTTCACCGAATAGTTCGGCGCTTCCTTCGTGATATGGATGTCGTGAGGATGGCTCTCTTTTAACGACGCCGCCGAGATCTTCACGAACCGGGCCGTATCCTGCAGGGTCCTGATGTCCTTCGCACCGCAGTAGCCCATACCGGAACGCAGACCGCCCAGCATCTGAAACACCGTATCCTCGACCATGCCCTTATAAGCCACGCGTCCCTCAACGCCTTCCGGCACCAGCTTCTTGGCGTCGGTCTGGAAATACCGGTCTTTGCTTCCGTTCTCCATCGCCGCGATGGAACCCATGCCGCGGTAAACCTTATACTTCCTTCCCTGATAAAGCTCGAAATCGCCCGGGCTCTCGTCGCAGCCCGCGAACATGCTGCCCATCATGCAGACGCTGCCGCCCGCCGCAATGGCTTTGGTAATATCACCGGAATACTTGATGCCGCCGTCGGCGATGATCGGAATACCGTACTCCTTCGCCACCGCGTAGCAGTCCATAACCGCCGTGATCTGCGGCACGCCGATGCCCGCCACCACGCGGGTGGTGCAGATCGAACCGGGACCGATGCCTACCTTCACCGCATCCGCGCCGGCCTCGATCAATGCCCGCGTCGCCTCGCCGGTCGCCACATTACCCGCAATCACGTCCAGATCCGGATAAGCTTCCTTGATCATCTTCACGCAGCGCAGCACATTGGCCGAATGTCCGTGGGCCGAATCCAGCACGACCACGTCCACATGCGCCTTGACAAGCGCCTCGACGCGCTCGAGCACATTGGCGGTAATCCCTACCCCGGCGCCGCACAGCAGGCGTCCCTGGGAATCCTTCGCGGAATTCGGGTATTTGATCTGTTTTTCAATGTCTTTGATGGTAATCAGACCCTTGAGATTAAAGTCATCATCCACGATGGGAAGCTTCTCAACTCTGGCCTTCGCCAGAATCTTCTTCGCATCCATCAGGGTGATGCCTTCCTTCGCCGTCACCAGATTCTCAGATGTCATGCATTCGCTGATCTTCTTCGTGAAATCTTCCTCAAACATCAGGTCGCGGTTGGTGATAATACCCACCAGCTTTCCGCCGTCCGCTACAATGGGAACGCCGGAAATACGGTACTTGCCCATCAGCTCGTCCGCGTCTTTCAACGTCCTGTCCGGCGTGAGGAAAAACGGGTCAGTGATGACGCCGTTCTCCGAGCGCTTTACTTTGTCTACTTCCTCTGCCTGCGCCTCGATGGACATGTTCTTGTGGATAATGCCGATACCGCCCTGTCTGGCCATTGCGATAGCCATACGGTGCTCCGTGACGGTGTCCATGCCCGCGCTCATCAGAGGGATGTTCAGCTTGATCTTTTTCGTCAGATGCGTGCTTACGTCTACCTGGTTCGGGATGACCTCCGAATAAGCAGGAACCAGCAGCACGTCGTCGAAGGTAATGCCTTCACCGATAATTGCGCCCATGGAATTCTCCTCTCTTTCTGCTGTGATGTAAAATGGTTATTTAGTGACATAGTATATCCCACTTTGCCGGACTTGTCAAGCGTTCCGGAACCGTCTTTTCAACTCTTTCGGATTGTCTTTTCAGCTCTTTCTGAAACCGGTTTTTTAGCCTTTCCATGTTTTTGCCGTTCCGGCATATCCTTTCCCTACACAAAAGGACAGCCGCATACAGCTGCCCTTTCAACCATTATTTGACGACCTTCCGCGGCCCTCTCTGCCACAGATGGTTCAGAAGCTTCTCATTCGGTTCCAGCAGGATCTTCGTGGCAACGCCTTCCTTCTGGGCGACCATACCATACACCTTCGCGCCTGGCTGACGGGAGGAAAAGTCAAGGGTCTTCATATCCTTTCTTTCCGCATCCTTCAAAAGATAGGAATCCACGGGAGCCAGAATCTCGATCTGGTCGATCGTACCCTCCCAGACCCTCTTACGGCGCCGCTGGCCCATGATCTTATCGATGCTCAGCTGATCGTTGACCGCCAAATATTCAAATTCCAGATCCATCATCGGGAAAATGAAATAAACGCCGCCGATGACCAGAAGCAGAAGAATAAAGCCCAGCGGAAACATCATCGTCACAAAAAAGCTGACGATACATAATAAAACCAACAGTCCCTTCACCAGAATCGCATATCCCGGCGTTTTGCGCTTTACCATCCATTCCACATAAGCGTCATTCATAATCGTTATTCCTTTCCTGCGTTATTCGGCTGCGCCCCCACATGATCTGCGAACTTACACGATTAAGGTACCTGCGACAGAGCCTGTCCGCACCCGCCCCGTCCGTCGCTGTCAGCGTTTGTCCCGGCTGACCACGCCGGATACAAAACAGCGGAGACAGACCCCCATGACTGTCATGAGCGGTCGGCCCCCGCAACGTAACCTTCATTCTCCGCACCGCCCCTGCCGGTCCGACCGGCTCTCGCGGTACTTCATCCTTCTGATATCCTGCGGGTCCGCCTGCCGCTTACATCATCCCCATGCCAGCGCCTGCGGGAGCAGCCGGGGTCTCCTCTTTAATATTAGCAACAACGGACTCAGTTGTCAATAACGTGGACGCAACACTTGTCGCATTCTGCAGCGCGCAGCGCGTCACCTTCGCCGGATCCAGGATGCCTGCGGCGATCATGTCCACATACTCCTCTTTGTAGGCGTCAAAGCCGGTTCCGACCTCGGACTCTTTCACCTTATTGACGATGACGGAGCCTTCCAGTCCTGCATTGGCCACAATGTGATACAGCGGAGACTCCAGCGCCTTCAGGATGATCTTCGCGCCGGTCTTCTCGTCGCCTTCCATGCCGTCCAGAACCTTCTCCACCTTCTTGATCGCGTGGATATATGCGGAACCGCCGCCCGCGATGATGCCTTCCTCAACAGCCGCTCTCGTAGCCGCCAGAGCATCCTCCATGCGCATCTTGGCTTCCTTCATCTCGGTCTCGGTCGCAGCGCCCACGCGAATCACCGCTACGCCGCCGGCCAGCTTCGCCAGTCTCTCCTGCAGCTTCTCACGGTCGAAATCAGAGGTGGTCTCCTCGATCTGTCCACGGATCTGGGCGATCCTTGCGGAAATGGCAGCCTTGTCACCTTCGCCATCCACGATGACGGTGTTCTCTTTCTGAACCTTCACGGACTTCGCGCGGCCCAGCTGATCCATGGTCGCTTCCTTCAGATCCAGACCAAGCTCCTCGGAGATCACCTGACCGCCAGTCAGAATCGCGATATCCTGCAGCATCTCTTTCCTTCTGTCGCCGTAGCCCGGAGCCTTTACGGCAACGACATTGAACGTGCCGCGCAGCTTGTTGACGATCAGGGTGGTCAGCGCCTCGCCCTCGACGTCCTCGGCGATGATCAGCAGTCTCGCGCCGGACTGCACCACCTGCTCCAGAAGCGGCAGGATCTCCTGAATGTTGGAAATCTTCTTATCCGTGATCAGGATGTAGGGATTGTCAAGGACAGCCTCCATCTTATCCATATCGGTGCACATATACGCGGAAACATAGCCGCGGTCAAACTGCATGCCTTCCACCAGATCCAACTCGGTCTTCATCGTCTTGGACTCTTCAATCGTGATTACGCCGTCATTGGAGACCTTCTCCATGGCGTCCGCCACCATCTCGCCGACCTCGTCGCTGGAAGCGGAGATCGCAGCCACGCGGGCGATCTGTGCCTTGCCGTTGATCGGCTGGCTCATGGAAGCAATGGCTTCCACAGCCGCGTCCGTGGCCTTCTTCATGCCCTTGCGCAGGACGATGGGATTCGCGCCTGCCGCCAAGTTTTTCATGCCCTCGTTGATCATGGCCTGAGCCAGGACCGTCGCGGTCGTGGTGCCGTCGCCGGCCACATCGTTGGTCTTCGTGGCGACTTCCTTCACTAACTGGGCGCCCATGTTCTCAAACGCGTCCGCCAGCTCGATCTCCTTGGCGATGGTCACGCCGTCGTTGGTGATGAGCGGGGCGCCGAAGGACTTATCCAGAACGACGTTGCGTCCCTTGGGGCCTAATGTCACACGTACCGTATCTGCCAGCTGGTTCACGCCGGACTCCAGCGCTTTTCTCGCGTCTACACCGAATTTAATTTCCTTTGCCATAATTGCATTCCTCCAGTCTTATCTAAACTCTCATGCCCCGTCTCGCGGGACAACTCTGCAACATTAAAATGCTCTCTGCGCACCCAAAGCTTACTCGATCACAGCCAGAATGTCGTTCTGCTTCACAACCACATACTTCTCATCTTCTACTTCCACTTCCGTACCGGAATACTTGGAATAGATGACCTTGTCTCCTACCTTTACCTGCATGGTAACTTCCTTACCATCCACGATGCCGCCGGGACCCACGGCGATGACTTCTGCCTGCTGGGGCTTCTCCTTGGCCTGGCCGGGAAGAACGATACCAGACTTCGTGGTCTCCTCCGCTACCAGCTGCTTTAAGACAACTCTGTCAAATAATGGTGTCAGCTTCATATGTTGATTCCTCCTTGATGAAAAATGAATTTCGATAGGCTTCTTTCATTTCCAGAATATGTTATATCACGCCCTGTTAGCAGTGTCAAGAGGTGAGTGCTAATTTTTTGTGAAATTTTTGTGTGCAAATTTCTTGCGGCGTTTTCAGCGTAAACTTTCACCTGAGTGTACGTATCTTTCTCCGAAGCGGCAGGATATCGCGCGGCGGTACGCTGAGTTCACCAACACCAATGGAAAGAAAGTATTCCGTCATCGTCTGATCAGCCGCCAGTCCGCCGCAGATACCTACCGGGATTCCCGCGCTTTGAGCATTCTTTGCTGTCAACTCCAGAAGCCGCAGGATCGACGGATGATACGGGTCGCAGACGGGCGGATGCCCGGAATCCGGCGCATTTCCTGCGATCCCGATACTGCTCTGCCGGTCACAGGCCAATGTATACTGGGTCAGGTCGTTGGTACCGATGCTGAAAAAATCCGCTCGCTCCGCCAGGCGGTCGCTGATCAGCGCCGCCGCCGGCGTTTCGATCATAACGCCAACAGGAGTCTTCGGATCAAACGGTATTCCTGCCATCCGCAGCTCCGTCTGCACCTGCCCCCATAACCGCTTCGCCTCTGTAACCTCCCACACAGAAGTCACCATAGGAAACATAATACTAAGGTTACCGCACGCTGAAGCACGGGCCAGCGCCCGAAGTTGAATCTTAAACAATTCCGGCCGGCTGAGGCTGAAGCGGATCCCCCGGTTTCCCATGGCCGGATTTGTCTCCGCGTCAAACCCCAGATAATCTGCCTGCTTATCTGATCCCACATCAAGCGTGCGGATAGTGACCGGGCGATCCCCCATGACAGAGAGCACCCGCCGGTACGCCTCCAACTGCTCTTCCTCCGACGGAGCGCTCTTTCTTCCGAGAAACAGGCACTCACTGCGAAACAGCCCGATCCCGTCGGCACCGCTGTCCAGTACGGCGGAAACATCCGCAGGGAAACTGATGTTGCAGCAAAGCCGGATGAACCTGCCGTCTTTCGTCACTGTCTTCTTTCCTTTTAATTCCTCCAGATTCTCCGTATCCTGCCGCTGTTTATCCGCTTTCTTCAGGAAACGGATACGCGTCTCCTCATCCGGCGCGATCACGATCTCGCCGGTATCTCCGTCCATAAGGATCTCCTGTCCCCCGTATTCCGGTTTCATCTGCCTTCCTGTCCCGATAACAGCCGGAATCCCCATGGTACGCGCCAATATCGCTGTATGCCCTGCCGCCGAACCTCCCGCAGTGATAAATCCCAATATCTTAGTCCGATCAAGACGCAACGTCTCGCTGGGCGCCAGATCATCCGCCGCCAAAATAACAGGAACATCCGAAAGCGATGGTTCTTCCAAAGGCGCCTCAGGCTGCCCCAGAAAGGCCACGATCCTATGCGCCATATCTTCTACATCTGCGGCCCGTGCCCTCATATAACTGTCATCCGACACTGCAATTCTGGCTGCCGCCTCCCCGGCCGCATCCATCACCGCTGCCTCGGCATTGATATGTTCCCGTCGTATACGCCTTCCAACATCTTCCTCATATTCCGGATCCATCGCCATAATCCCATGCGCTTCAAGGATCTGCGCCGCTTCTTCGGAACCGTCCCGCAGCTGCCCGCGCGTAAGCTCTGCCAGCTCCTGAATCTGTTGGACGGCTTTCCCGCGCGCGACGGTAAACCGCCGCCACTCATCCTCGCTGTCCGCGGTCCTATAACGTGGTATTTCGTCCGACTGCCGGTGAAAGAAGCTAAGCCGCCCGGCGGCAATACCTCCTGACACACCGATCCCCTGAAGCAATACCATGATCAATCCCCCCTGCCGCTGTTTTTCTTATTTTGTCACAGGTTTCCGGGAAATGCAACCGCATGGAAACACATTTAATAAAATTTTTCTTAATATATCCCTTCCATTTTTGGCATAATGGTATTACAATAATGGAAAACGTATGGAATACGGAAAGGGGTAACTGTTATGGCAAAGAAAAATTTCGGTAAACTTATCGCGCTGGCGGCAGTGGCCGGTGCAGCCGCAGCTGCAGTTTCTTATTATCTGAAGTACAGATCCTTCAGCAAGGAGCTGGATGAAGATTTCCATGATTTTGAAGGCGGGGAAGAAGATCAGTTCGAAGAGGAAACACCCAAAAGAAATTATGTAACCCTGTCCCCGAAGATGGAAGAAGCGAAAGTGGCGCTGAAAGAGGCGACCGGTCAGGCCGTAGAGAAAGCAAAAAATGCCGTAGGCGCTGTGAAGGAGACGGTGAAGAGCGTAACGGAGAAGACGAAAAACGCCGGGAAAGAAGCCGTCGATTCCGTACAGGAGAGCGCAACGGATGCTATAGACTCAGCGTCAGACGCAGTGAAAGATTTTGCCGAAGACGCAGCAGACACGACAAAGGCTCTCGCCGAGGATGCGGCAGAGCAAGCCGCAGAAACAGCGGAGGATGCAGCGAAAGTATTGGAAGATACCACAGACGCTTCAGACGAAATAGACCTGTTCGCAGGCGATAAGCTGAAACCGGATACTGACAGCGCAACCATCGAGGACGAAACGAATTAAGTTTGAACTATCTGAAAGCCCCTGTCGCCGAATGACGGTTGACAGGGGCTTTGGGCAGTTTTTCACTCCCACACCAAAAGGTTCTGAAAGTAAGGCTCCGAAATACTGTCGGCCGGAACTGTATAGGCATGGGCTGCGTCCTCCTCAGACGAAAGCTGATAGGCATCCTGAGAACTGTCATACTGCCATGCGTCATCAATAACAAGAGCACCATCCGCAACCTGCATGATCCAGCGGGATTCTTCTCCCTGCGCATTGACAGTAGTCAAAGACACCTCCCCATTCATCCGGTCATCCTGAAATACTCCACGACGGATCAACACGCGGTTCTCCTCCTGAGTCCCTTCATAGCAGCAATAACCTTCTTCGCCCTCGCCGTTCATCCGTCCTTCCTTCCATTCCCCAAAAGCATAATCATAGCGGGGACTGTCCATCCTGACAGCCTGAAACGCAATGCACTGTCCTTCCGGAAAGCCCGCGGAAAATTCTCCCAGAAAAAGAAGCGAACCCCGCGCCAGAACAAGTCCTTCACCTTCCAGCTCCCTCGCCAGTTTTCCATCGTGATAAAGATACCGTTTCTCTTCAAATGTCTCATAATACAGCTCAGACAACTCCTCAGACTGAGAAATCATCAACCGGGCCGCTTTCTCATATTCTCCGGCCTTTATGTATTCCATCAGAAGATCCAGAAGATCCTTCTGATCTCGCGTAAGTTCCGGCGGAAGCGCCTCTTCTGCCAGACTTTCCGTCATCTCCTGACGCACTTTTTCCGCCGCGGACTCAGCGGCAGATTCAGCCATGGCATGAGCACTGGATTCCCGGAGGCTCTCATTCAAGTCATCCTGAAGACTGCGGCAGGCCTCCTGACTGACAAACTGCTCCCTATAGTAATCTTCTGCCAGACCGATCCCTGCCGCCAGCCCGGTCGTCAGGCACAGGATTCCGACCAATACAGGCGGCAGAATTTTCCGGTTCAAATACTTCCTCAATTTGCTTCCCCCCACATCTTTTCAAACTTCCATACAACGAAAAGGCTGAAGACGCCATCCATAACGTTTCAGCCTTTGTAATATCCATTTCTATTTCTCCAGTTTAAAGGAACTCTTAAGCGACACGATCCGGTTAAACACCGGCGCATCCGGCCTGCTGTCCTTACTGTCCACGCAGAAATAGCCGTTTCGCATAAACTGGAAGCTGTCGTAAGCCTTCGCGCCCTTAAGCGCCGGCTCCACATAGCAGTTCTTCAGCACCGTCAGGGAATTGGGATTCAGGTTCAGGGTGCCGTCCTCATTCAGCTTCCCCTTCTCCTCATCCACGATATTCTCATAGAGTCTACATTCCACCTTCTCCGCCGTCTCCGCACAAACCCAGTGGATCGTGCCTTTCACCTTCCGCCCGGTAAAGCCCGAACCGCTCTTCGTCTCCGGGTCGTAAGTCGCATGGACCACGGTGACATTGCCGTCCGCGTCCTCCTCACAGCCGGTGCAGGTGACAAAATACGCACCGAAGAGACGCACTTCATTGCCCGGGAAGAGACGGAAATATTTCTTCGGCGGCTCCTCCATGAAATCCTCCCGCTCGATATAAAGCTCGCGGGAGAACGGAACCTGACGGGAACCAAGTTCTTCATTCTCCGTGTTGTTCGGAACCGTCAGCATCTCGGTCTTGCCCTCCGGATAATTGTCAATGACCAGCTTCACCGGATCCAGAACCGCCATCATGCGGGGTTTCTTCAGCTTCAGATCTTCCCGGATGCAGTACTCCAAAAGCGCGTAATCCACGGAGCTGTTGGCCTTGGCCACACCCACCAGATCCACAAACTTCTGGATGGACTCCGGCGTGTAGCCGCGGCGTCTTAAAGCCGCGATGGACACCAGCCGCGGATCGTCCCAGCCGTCCACGATGCCGTCCTCCACCAGCTTCTTGATATAGCGCTTGCCGGTGACCACATTGGTCAGGTACAGCTTGGCAAATTCGATCTGTCTGGGCGGGTTCTCAAACTCGCACTCCCGCACCACCCAGTCGTAGAGCGGCCTGTGATCCTCGAACTCCAGCGTACAGATGGAATGGGTGATATGCTCCACCGCATCCTCGATCGGATGGGCGAAATCATACATCGGATAGATGCACCATTTGTCTCCGGTATTGTGATGGTTCATATGGGCCACCCGGTAAATGACCGGGTCACGCATGTTGATATTGGGGCTCGCCATGTCGATCTTGGCACGAAGCACCTTCTCGCCGTCGGCGTACCTGCCCTCCTTCATCTCTTCAAAAAGCTTCAGATTCTCCTCCACGCTGCGGTTGCGATAAGGACTCTCCTTGCCCGGCGTCGTAAAATCGCCCCTGTACGCTTTGATCTCATCGGCGCTCAAGTCGCAGACGAACGCCTTGCCCTTCTTAATCAGCAGCACCGCGCACTCATACATGGTCTCGAAATAATCCGAAGCGAAGAACAGCCTGTCCTCGAAGTCGGCACCCAGCCACTTTACATCCTCGATGATGGACTCAACGAACTCGGTCTTCTCCTTCGTGGGATTGGTATCGTCGAATCGGAAATTGAATTTGCCCCCGTATTTCTTCGCCAGGCCGTAATTCAGAAGGATCGACTTGGCATGTCCGATATGCAGGTAGCCGTTGGGCTCCGGCGGGAAACGTGTCTGCACATGGTCGTAGACGCCCTCCGCCAAGTCCTTCTCAATCTCCTGCTCGATAAAATTCTTGGAACTTTCAGCCGCTTCCGCCGTCCCGGCAGTCCCCGCAGCCATCTCAACCGGTTTTTCCATAATCTCCTCCAGCAAATTTATCATGTCACTCTTTCCAATATTAGGCTATCATAACACATTTCTGCAAAGTTGGAAAGAGGTATCCGTCACAAAATTTCAGAATAAGCCGAGGCGGCATTATACAATTATCACTATGTCAGCAGGAACGCTTGCTGTTTCAGAAAAGATATGATATTCTTCACCATAGATTCCGAAACGCAGCTTATAAGAAAATGGCCGCGATTTGGGAAATCTATACGCGTTGCACTGACAGCAGGAGGAACTGTAATGAATGTGCTTCTTTACCGCCATGGGGCCACGGCAGGAAACGAGCTCCGCCGATACATCGGAAAAACGGATGAGTCATTAAGTCCCGCCGGGATCCGACAGGCGAAAGCCGCCGGATCCGATCCCGATCAGCCTCTGGTTTATGTGACACCGCTTCTGCGCACCCGCCAGACAGCTGCTATTTTGTTTCCCAACGCCAGACAAGTTGTTTCAGCAGGACTTCAGGAGATGGATTTTGGTCTTTTCGAAGGCAGAAGCGCCGCTGAGATGGAAGCAGACAACGCTTACCGAAACTGGGTAGACGGCGGCTGCCTCGCCCCATGCCCAAACGGTGAATCCAGAGAAGCGTTCTCGGCGCGTGTACGGGAAGCTTTTAAAAACATCATTCTCTCCCATATCGCTTTATACGACTTTCCTGCCATTTTCGTTGTACACGGCGGTACGATCATGGCTGTGCTGGAAGCATATGCCCGACCTGCCATGTCCTTTTATGAAGGTCACGCAGAAAATGGAAAAGGCTTTCTCTGCCGTCTCTCCCTACCGGGAAAGGACGGACTCCCGTTCCAACTGACTGACATCAAGAAGACAGACACGTTCTGCGCCCCTCCCAACACTCCCGGAAACTTTTTTGAATCATCGGTTGACAAAAGAGAAATCTCGTGATAATATAACATACGGCTCGTTGAGGAGCCGCGAAAGGCTGGCGTGGCACAGGCGGTAGCGCACCTCATTGGTAGTGAGGAGGTCACGGGTCCGAGTCCCGTCGCCAGCTCTTATTGAAAAGTGTGGGAAACCAGTAAATTCAATGGTTTCCCACTTTTTTTGAGCGTATCAGAATGGTTTAACCAGGTTTAACCTATCTTAACACTATTCAAAGCCGCTAAAGCTTCTGCGTCCTCATACTTGTTCTTGTAATAGTAAGTTTCTGTTGTATCGAAAGAAGCATGTCTCATTTGCGCTTTCACGATAGCTTTACTCACGCCAGCGTCGATCAGATCAGTCGCATAAGTCTTGCGTAAACTGTGCAAACCTCGTGGGTCGATACTTAAATCAACACACACTTTTCTTCTCAACGTGTGATCAAAATGATAAGTCTTTAGACCACCGAAAATAAAATCGTTCGGTTTCTGTGCTGGAGAATGCGCCAGAAGTAGTTTATAGATGTAAACAGCTTCATCAGACAAAAAGATTGGAGCCAGACTTGTAGATGTCTTGGCGCGATTGTCTGAATCTTTACTGAAATAATAAACTGTACAACCATTCGCATCTTTCTGCTTATACTCTATGCGCTGTACTTGCAAACGCTGACTTGCTATATCAACATCTTTTAACTGCAACGCTGTAAGTTCTCCTATTCGTAACCCAGTATTCATAGCGAATAAAAGCCCAAGACAGACTAGATCATCAGACAATAAACAATACCGCTTAAACGCTTCTTGTTCTTTATTCGTCCATACGCTCTTTGTAGTTCTGCGATTAGATGTTATGAACTGCTTGGGCTGTAAATTCATACGCTTAACCAGATCTTTTATATTAAGATCAGTTGCTTCTGAAAAATAATAAACAATATTCAAAAGCGATACGAGATTATCGAAATTTTTCCGACTTATCCCATTAGCAATCTTTTCATTTAAGAACTTTTTGATTTCCGCAGATTTTATATTGTCCACATCAGTTTTGTCTAATACAGAATCTTTCACATATCTGTTATAATCGACAAAATATCGATCATACGTTGACTTCACAATAGATTTGTTTTGGAGCTTTTCATTTAATTGTTCAGTCATAACTGTACTAAACGACACACTTTTTGTACTATAAAAGTCGACTAACTTGTCAACTAACTTGTCATACGATTTAGCTGAAATAATCTTTTTTGGGATCACTGGCAAAAGAGTTTGATACAAACCTCTCTTTTCATCATGCCAAATCTTAGACTTATGTGTCTTCATGATATCTTTCTTCATGGCATCTTCTAATGCGGCCAATACTGCTTTGTCATATATTAAATTGTCAATGTTCTGATACACTCTTAACTTAGTAAGCATAATATTATAATCTCCTCAATCATTATTTTGGCTTAAAGCCCATTTTGTCCAACTCCTTCTATGATTGAGTGCTTTCTAAGTCGCTTATAGTATATCACATTCAGTGGGCGAACACAATAGCTGCTTGGGCTGATCACTCACTCAACTCTGTGCCCTGCGGGGCACAGAGTTTTCTGCATTAGGTATCCACCGAGAACTTAGTTAAAGTGGGAGTAAGCTATGTTTGCACAGACAGTGTGCAACATATCTCACTCCTGTGACATGGAGCTAACCGCTGGTTTTTTGTTCAGAGAGAGCTGGTCAAGCAAAGAGCTTGCGACTAAAGCGGAGTGAAACGAAGCGGTACTTTCCTTACGGAAAGTATTAGGAGCAATACAATAGAGAAATGAGACGGTTATGCGTTTGTTTTTGCAAAAAAATGAACGAATAAACGGCGAAACCTAACCGCTGATGAATTTATTTTTTGACAATACTATAAAAGAATACTTATTTAGTTAAAACCTCTCACATACTATAAGAAATAACTTTTGGGAGGTATAAAATGGCTAGTGTTAATTTTATGAAATTGAAAAGTGCTGGAGAGGTGAAAGCTATGTTGCGGCATAGCGATACAGAAGAACGACTAAAGCACGATCATTCAAACAGAGATATCAATATCGAGCTTACTAAAAACAATGTAAACTATACGACCTCAAATTATGAGAAATCTTGTAAGAGATTTGATGAACGAATCAAACTATTAGATTCCACAACAAATACTAACAAGCGCAAAGATCGTGTACTCGCATTTGCTTTAGAAGTTCCAGCACCAGAGAAGATGGACGCAAAAATGTCTAAGAAGTTTTTTAGTGATGTACTCCACATTATGAATGAACAGTATGGTATGCAGAATATGTTGGGAGCTTATGCTCATTATGATGAGATTCATGTGTATTTCGATCATGGTGAGTTAAAAGAGAGCAGACCGCACTTACACTGTTTTTTCGTGGCAGAGCATAATGGCCAGTTGAATGGCAAGTGGTTCTCAAGCAGAAAAAATATGATCGAACTTAATAAAGCTATCGACCATATGTGCAGAGAAAAATATGATATGCGGTTTATGACTAATGAAGAACCAAGACATAGAACTGTCGAAGAACTGAAAGCACACTCTGAAATGGTTCTGAATGAGCGTGAAGATATTATAAGAGAGGTCAACGCTGTTATAGAAGAAAATCAACATCTGGTAAAGTCTTTAGAAGCTGTATCTAAATATGCAGAGAAAACAAATGACTTGATACTCATGCAGTTTGCAGACCGAGCGGTCAAAAGAGCCTATGAGATAGAACAGAACAGACCAAAGCCTATGAGAGAGACTACAAGCATATCACATGATGATTACGAAAGATAAGAGGCCTAATCGGCCTCTTTCTTCATGTGCTCTATTAGCTCTTCTTGATCGTCACAGCAACCATACAAAACTTCTATTTCTTCGTGCTGTTTATAGCAGACCAGAGCCAATACTGCTATTGCTGTAGTAAGTAGAAGTAACAGCTTGTTCTTCATGATTTACCTCCTATAAATTCGTATAGTCTATGTATATACACGCTATGATTATACAGCTTATTTTGTTACATATCAAGCTATATAATGTATGCAGATGGAGAGGTGTATATATATGGGCTGTGTAGAAATAAAGCTGGGAGCACTATTAGCAAATCGTGGTATCAGTAAGAATAAAGTCTGTAAATACTGTGATATGCAGAGAACGCAACTGAATAAATACATCAATAACGAGATGGAGCGAGTTGATTTAGCTGTACTTGCTAGATTGTGTGAATATTTAGACTGTGATGTGTCCGACATCTTAGAATATAAAAAAGAGCCATAAAAGCTCTTTTTTGTTTGTATTAGTCTAAATATCTTTTAGTCTAAATTTACTTTTTTATTTTTTCATCGTATTTTGGCGCACAGCGTTCTCCTTCAGTTTCCCAATATCCTATAATTTTGTCCAGTTCACCATAGCTCGCTACCGTCAAATCGTCATTAAATTGCAGGTTCAAGAGTACATGATGCAAAAGACGGTTGATTAGTTCATTTCTACTAATTTTATATCTTTCAGTTAATATGTCGAGTTTTCTCTTATAATACTCATCAATTCTTATACTAAACTCAGTATACACGTATTTTGTCTTTTTTTCTTTCTTCTTTTTCATATTTAGCTCCTTTTAGTGTTTTAGTCTAAAAGTATTATGTCAGTTTTCATTTAGACTGAATGAATTTTTTTCATATAAATAAGTTATATTTTTATTGATTTCTATAACTTTTATCTATACCTCATAAATTTAGTCTAAATGTCGATTTTTGTCGAAATTTGCCCTGTGAGCGATTTCTGAAATTCTAACGTATATTTGTACTATGGCCCATATAATATTCGCTCACAGACGATTTTGCAAAATTACATTGTGTTTTTGCACAAATAAAAGTGTTGGTCGCATATAATTTCTTTGTACAATATGTATAAATTTTAGTTAATTATTTGTGCAATATTTACAATAATTTACAATGCGTTTAAGCACATAATTGTTGAAAATTTAGTTTCTATTTTTCGGTGGTATCCATCATTAATCTAAATGGGCTTTAGTCTAAATGTAAAGAAAGACGCCGCTCGTTCCAATGATTTACTACATTTGTAATGTATCTGCTTACACTTGTAATACAATCAATTACAGTTGTAATACACTCACACATTTTTAGTGATAGCTGATACACACACATAGAGTTACACTATCATAGAGTTGTACTACACACATAGAGTTACACTATCATGGAGTTCATACAGTCAGATAGCAGGCGGAAGCTCGGTGTGTGGAAGTGAGTCATGGTGCGTGTGTTTCGCACCTTGACTTGCTTCCCTGCTTAACTAAGTTTGGCCGTCAGGCTCATTGGCCGCCTGCAAAGCCATATGGGCGGTGCCGTCGCGAAGGCCGAAATTGAGACTGCTGTCAAGCTGATGGAGTGCGCCGCACTGGCTCAGAGGGCATAGTGTTCTTAACAATATATAATTCTATAGAGAGCCAAAAACCCGCTAAAAATATAGCTTTGTTGGCATTCGACAGTTTCCTACAGGAAACTGTGGCAGTTTCCTAGAGGAAACTATTTGCACCAAAATAGTTTCCTAGAGGAAACTATTGCTTTTATACGTACTGATATATAGTTTTATTAAATTATACTTTTTAGTTCAATTTTCACAAAAAAATCTAACTAAAAAGTTTTTATTTTTTACACTAAATAATTTCAAAAAAAGACACTATTTTCTCTCGCTTCTCTCATACTATGCTTAAGAGGTGATAAACATTGAAAAACAAACAAGAATTTATTGAAAATGAGAATGAACTAAGTTACCAAAACAAAAAAATCAACAAGATATTAGAAAATCAACCAGTCACACTTTATGATGAATCTGGACGCCCATTTAATTTTGCGTCAGTTTTAGTTATTGGGAAGAATTTCACAAAAACATATAGAGAAGATTTGTTCAGACTTTTGGGCATTATCGGTAATAGTGAAATCAAAATTTTAATGTACATATTGAATAACGTGACTTACGAGAACTATCGTATGGAAACTGCTAATACATTTTGTGCAACTTATGACGAAATTGTAGCAAAAACTGGCTGTTCACGTCGAACTGTTGCAACAGTACTAAAGAAGTTAAAAGACTGTAACGCAATAGTAAAAGTTTCTGGTAGCAAATATCGAGTAAATCCTAATCTAGCTTCTGTTGGTACAGAACTACAACAACAAAGAATTATGATTCAGTATAACACTGAATGGATTTCGGAGGCAGAAAATGAAGATAACTAACTTAATGAAGCAAAATGCTAGAGACGCTGATTTAATCAGCTTTATGAATGAAAAATACCCTGGCAGATTAAAAAAGTGTGGAAGTTATTGGAGAGATGGTGACTATCCAGATGTAACGATCTGGTACAATGAACCATATGAGCAATACAAATTCAAAGCACACGCACAGAAATCTCAAGATTATAACGCAGAAGTCATTGGTAGCGATACAATAGCTTATGTGCGGAAATTTCTTGATTACAGCTTTACTGAAGCTGTAGAAGAATTATGTAAGTATCCACAGTAAAACAAAAATGGGAGGTTTAACTTCGGTTTAACTAAAGCAATATTGGCCGCAGAAACCTCCTTTTTTCGATATTTTTTCGACTGGCTGAAAATCCGAGTCCCGTCGCCAGCTCGTTAAGAAGATGCCGGAAACCTTGCAGAATCTGGGTTTCCGGCTCTTTTTGTGTATCAGAAACAGAATCGACCTGAGTCGACTTATACGGCATCAGGTATTTGAAGCGCTCCTTCTTTTGACGCTTTTTCTTATCATAATGTCGTAACGTCGTTTCAATATTTGCGTGATGCATGGTAAAACGTCTTTCGGAGGCTGCACTACCTATTAATGAATCTGGACAGCAGCCGCCCCTCAGGACAAAAACAGCCCCGGCCGGCAAAATCCGCATGCCCGGCCGGGGCCAATTATATGTCGTTGCATTACGGTGTTTCTTCAGGTGTAGGCTCAGTTTCTGGCTCAGTCTCAGGAGCAGTCTCAGGTTCAGTCTCAGACCAAGGCGCCGGCATGCCGCAATCGGCACAATGACTAAGACCTTGCCGATTCGGATTCAGTACCCACCTATGCTCACTCAAAGGAATCTCATCCGTTCTGGTCTCACCACAATTCGCACATGTGTATGTGATCGAACCGCCGTGCTGGCAGGTCGGATTGGTACGGCCGCTCTCTGCCCAGCTGTGCCCTGTCGGACTTCCCACCTGACGGGTTTCCGTATAGCCGCAGGTCGAACAAACCCAAGTCTCCGTTCCGGACGACACACAGGTAGCCTCTGTCGATTCTCTCATTGACAGATTGTGCGGCAGCGTACTAGTAAAATTCTTCCTGTCAATTTCTCTGCCGCAAACGGTACATGTCATTTGGGTATATCCCATAGAAGTGCAGGTAGCCGGAACCACAGTTTCCTGACACTGGTGTCCCTTCGCGCTGCTTGACCTCCGCTCAGCCTGGCGCAGACCGCAACGGGTACACTGCTCATAGCCATAGCCAGCAGAAACGCAGGTCGCTTTTGTAGTTTCAACCCAAGTATAACTGTGCCCCAATGCAGGGTATGTTACATAGTTCTTCTTTGCGCCGCAGAATTTGCATTTGTCATACTCTACCCTGGATGTCTTGCATCCCTGCTCGCCTTCCGTTACATGCACGTACTCGTGATAATTCGGTGCATCACCGTCTGCAAACGTCGTCTGGGCGACCTGACCGCATTTCTTACAAACACGATACTTGGAACCTGAATTCTTGCAGGTAGCTTCCTGCGTGATAATCCACTCACCGAACTCATGCTCACAGAACTGCGGCGAGGGGACAGTCTCAGCGGCTGCCTTTGTCGGTTCGGCTGCCTTGGTTGCACTGGCTGCTTTCGTCGGCTCGGCTGCCTTGGTTGCACTGGCCGCCTTGGTTGAACTGGTTGCCTTAGTTGACGCAGCCGCCTTTGTCGGCTCGGCTGCCTTTGTCGAATTAGTCGCCTTAGTTGACGCAGCCGCCTTGGCTGCATTCGCTGCCTTGGTCGGCTGTTCGGCCGTTTTCGCAGCTTCTGTCGTCTTCGCGGCCGTGGACTCCTTCACAGATTCGGTCTGCTTTCCGGCGGTCTCCTTTGCAGGCGCTTCCGTCTGCACCGCAGAGGAACTCTCCTTTGCGGCAATCTCGTTTGTTCCTGCACTCTGACTGATCCGTGAAATGGAAGTCCGTTCTGCAGCGTCCTCCTTTGCCACGGCAATGGTCTCTTCCTTTACCGCCTCAGACGACTCTTCCGCTGTCACAACAGCAGTCTCTTCTGTTTCCTTTTCCGCCGTTTCTTTCACAGCTGCTTCCTGAGTCCGGGCTGCCGTTGTCTGCTCCTGCGTCGGTTCCTCTTCCTTCTCCTCAGAACCAAACAGGAAACTCAGGAAAGACGGTCTCTCCTTCCGCTCAGCTTCCTCCGGCTGCTTTGTCTCCGCCGGCGATATTCCCTCTGTGGCATCTGCAACCTCCACGGTCTCACCCGCATCGATCTCTGCCGGGACGGTATCCTGTTCCTGATCGGAAAGAGCCTGCTCAACTTCCGGCTGCACCTTCTCTTCCCCATAATCCGCTTCTACCGTCTGTCCTGCATCAAGCGCCATAATGACCGCAGATTCCTCAGGTACTACTCCCACAGCTACCATTACGCTGAGCATAATACTTGCCGCATACTTAACTAGAAAACTCAGCATCTTCGCCATAAAATCGTACTCCTTTCAGATGGTCGGAACCATAGGCGAAGGATCACTCCCCGGCTTCGGCTCCATGCCTCTTTGTTATGCCATCAGTATATAGTTTCAGAAGAAATCTGTCAACATAAATCTGCCAAAAAAAGCATGAAAATTAGTTTCTATTACTTCTTCACGGACTGCTGCCTGGAACCGATGCACACGCAGGTTCCGCCCGCAGATCGGCGGATAAATCCCGCTTCAAAAATGTTCACTCTGACAGGCTTTCAGACATAGGCTAGAGTAAAACAACAACGAGGTACCTCTATGGTTTCCAATCATCCAGCCTCCCCTGCAAACGCTCCGTGCGTCTCGGCCATGGCCTGTGAAAATGCCATGCTGACGACGCCAGTCCAGGGGATGAATACACAACAGGCGGACGGCTCCGCAAACGGGACTGCCGCTTCCGCCGCGGCCGCGAACGCAGGGACTTCCATGACTCGCGGCGCTTCGGACAGCGACTACGGTCTGGCGACGCCGGTCGCACCGGAAGGCGGTATGCCGGTCTTTTCCGGGCCTTCCGCCGGCGGCGCGGACGACAGTTTCGGACTGAACACAGCAGTCTCGACTCCCGGCGCTTCCCTGATCTGGCCGGGCGCCGGTTCGCAGGGCAACAACAGTTCCGACAATCAATACGGCCTGACGCATCCGATCGCACCGGAAGGCGGAGCGCCGGTCTGGCCGAATAGCGGCACGTCCGGCAGCGGCAGCTCCGATTCCTGCAGCAACTGCTCCGGCTCCGGCAATAACACCGGCAACGGCAGTTCCGGCGGCACCACCATTTGGCCGGTCTTCCCATGGTTCCCAACCTGCCCAAGCTGCGGCGGCTGCATCACCTGCGGCGGCTCAGGCAATGGCTCCGGCAGCGGCTCCGGCAACGGCAATTCCGGTTCCGGCAGCGGCTCCTCCACGCTCGGTCAGGTCCGTTTCCTGAACGCCTCAACCGCCAACCGAAACGTCAGCATTACCTTCGATAATACAGTCTATGCGAGCAGCGTCGGTTTTGGTACAATCTCCTACTACCGCCCGATCGCCGACGGCTTCCATACGGTTTCCGTTCGCCGCACCACGGGGCTGCAGGCACTGGTGGTCCAGCAGAGCTTTCCGTTCTCGGCCGGTCAGAAATACACGCTGGTTCTCACGGACACCGCAGCGGGCGGCGTGAACCTGATTCAGATCCATGACACCGGCTGCAGCAATTTGAGCTACAATACCGGCTGCTACCGCGTCGCCAATATGGCTTACAGCGGCTCCTCGTTCGACGTCTTCCTCTACAGCCACGACGCGGTCTTTAAGAACGTAGGCTTCTCGGAAGTTACGTCCTACAAACAGGCAATTGCCGGCAGCTACCAGTTCTATATCACGAACTCCACCAATTACTCCGTGATCCGCGAACTTCCGGTTCTGATCATCGGCGCGGCCACGGGCGGCTCCTCCTCCGGCGATCCGCTGGTATCCTATTCAGTGGACATTGCCGCAGGCAAGGACTACACCTCCTACCTGATCGGCAGCAGCTGGTCCGATCTGAATTTCCGGGTGCTGACAGTTGAAGACTAAATCGAGTAGGAGGCGGTGATTAGCCGCCGTCCTCTCACACCACCGTGCGTACCGTTCGGTACACGGCGGTTTCAA
>CANREE010000012.1 GCA_947629545.1 uncultured Lachnospiraceae bacterium
TGGACGGAGGACGGCTGGTTTGTGGTCAATGAGGGCCGGGGGCCGAGCCTTGCGCAGACCGCGCCGGATCTGCCGGAATGTGTTTTCGAGAGAAATCTGTTTGACGATTTCAATAGTGATATTTTGAATCTGGAATGGGAGTTCGTCCGCAACCCGGACAACGGTTCCTGGTCCCTGACGGAGCGGCCGGGGTACCTGCGGATCTGGACCGGCGACGGGCAGCTGTTTGAACGCCGGGCGAAGAATACGCTGCTTCGGAGGGAACAGGAACTTAACTATCGGGCTGAGACGAAGCTGGAATTTGCGCCGGACCGGGATGGGGAACAGGCCGGTCTTACCTGCTATTACAGTACGGCAACCTACGTTCGCTGCGCGGTCTGCTGGGAAGACGGCAGGAAGCTTAGGCTGGTCATCAATCGGAACCGTGGCGAGGAGCTGATCGCGGAGGTGAAGGATCTGCCGGAAGGTCCTGTATGGATCGCGGTGGAGGTGAAGGGGCTGACGAGAACCTTTTCTTACAGCTGCGACGGGAAGAACTGGGAGACGGTCGGCGTTCTGGAAAACTGCGTCTATCTCTGCGACGAGGGCGTGCCGGACGACAGAAAACGCCATACGGGGACCCTGGTGGGGATCTATGCCAACAACGGCGGCTGCGGCAGCAGGAAAGCGGCGGATTTCGATTATTTCCGGTATGAAGATGATTAATGGAGGCATTTTCCGGCAAGCAGAGAACAGATGACGGAACCGTTTGGCGCGGGGGCGCGGAAATTTGCCGGATCAACGTATAATTTACTTGCCAGACGGCGGAATCAGTGTTAAGATAAATCAGGTATGCCGGCGGGCATATAAAAGCAGTATTGCCCCTGCGACAGTCCGATGCCGGCTGTAACGATAAAGCATTGAGAGCAAGTGCAGAAAGAAAAGGAGTGTTATTCCATGTCAGGACATTCGAAGTTTTCCAATATCAAGCGTAAGAAGGAGAAGAACGATGCTGCCAAAGGCAAGATCTTCACGATCATTGGACGTGAGATTGCCGTCGCTGTTAAGGAAGGCGGAGCCGACCCGGCCAGCAACTCCAAGCTGCGCGATGCCATTGCCAAGGCGAAAGCCAACAACATGCCCAACGACACGATCGACCGCGGCATCAAGAAGGCGGCCGGCGATGCGAACGCCGTTAACTATGAGAGCCTTACGTATGAGGGCTACGGGCCTGGCGGTGTTGCCATTATTGTGGATACCCTGACTGATAATAAGAATCGTACTGCGGCCAACGTTCGCGCCGCGTTCACCAAGGGCGGAGGCAATGTAGGCGCTCAGGGCAGCGTGTCTTACTTATTTGATAAGAAGGGGCAGATCATCGTCGATAAGGAAGAGTGTGAGATGGACGCTGACGAGCTGATGATGGCGGCTCTCGACGCCGGGGCGGAGGATTTCGCCGAGGAGGACGAAAGCTACGAGATCTACACGGCGCCTGATGATTTCAGCGCGGTCCGCGAGGCGCTGGAGGCGGCTGGTATTCCGATGCTGGAGGCGGAGGTAACCATGATCCCCCAGACCTGGGTGGAGGTTGCCGATGAGGAGAACCTTAAGAAGCTCAACCGCATTTTGGATATGTTGGATGATGATGACGATGTGCAGGCGGTTTATCATAACTGGGATGAATGATGCGGAGAATATGCTGCTGCATAAATAAAGTACGGTTTTCATGCGGTGGCTTCCTGCCGTAAAGGAATGTGAATGAAATCAGAAACTGCTTCTTCGGCACGGTGTTCGGAGGAGCAGTTTTTGCAAATTGGAATAGCAGGGGGAAAAGCTGTGAGAATTCTGGTGGCGGAGGATGCGAAGGACTTAAACCGCCTGATCGTAAAGACACTCACGAAGGCGGGTTACAGCGTGGACGGCTGTTTTAACGGCGAGGAGGCGCTGGACTACGCCGGCGGCGCAGAGTACGACGCGCTGATTCTGGATATTATGATGCCGAAGCTGGACGGCTATCAGGTGCTTAGCCGCCTGCGACAGCAGGGAAGCGATGTGCCGGTGCTGTTTCTGACGGCCCGCGACGCGGTGAGCGACCGGGTGAAGGGGCTTGATATGGGGGCGGACGATTATCTGGTGAAGCCTTTTGATTTCGACGAGCTGCTGGCCAGGATCCGTGCGATGACCAGAAAGCGGGCGGGCAGCAGAAGCAATGTCTTAAGCTATGCGGGGCTGTCCGTAGACACAGAACGCAGGACAGTCACGCGGGACGGGAAGGAGATCGCGCTGCTGCCGAAGGAGTACACGATTCTGGAATATATGATCCGCAACCAGGGCATCGTGCTGTCGCGGGAGCAGATGGAGGATAAGATCTGGAACTACGAGTATTCGGGAAGCTCGAACAATATCGACGTCTATATCAGCCGTTTGCGCAGAAAGCTCGACGACGGCTTTGAGAAGAAGCTGATCCATACGATCCGCGGCGTGGGGTGGGTATTGCGAGAGTAAGCGTGCGAGGCGCGGATGAGGAACCTGCGAGGCGGAGTATGGCTGAGAACTTGCGTGATGGGCGTGGCCGAAGAATCTGAGTGCGAGGCAGGGCTGCGAACCTGTGTAGCGCGCCGGTGACGGCGTTCAGCAGAGAGGGCTGGAAACGCAGAGAGGATAAAAAGATGAAGGTCATAAGAAACCGATCGGTCAAATGGAAGATCACATGGTGGCTGACGCTCCTGATGGCGCTGCTCTCAGGTCTTCTTCTGATGTTCATGCTGACGATCAGCCGTTCTGTGACTACGCGGACAAGCATGAACCAGCTGAGCCGGACCATGCGGGACAATGCGGCCCGGATCGCCTACACGGACGGCAGACTGCAGATCGAAGACGGTTTCCAGTTTTATCTGGGCGGCGTATCCACGCTGGTCTACAGCCGCGGCGGCGCGCTGATGGCCGGGCAGCTGCCGGTTTCATTTTCCACAGACGAGCCTTTTGAAAATGGGAGCCTGCGGACCGTTTCCGCGGGAGGAAACCGGTATCTGATGCTGGATCTGTGGATCCCCTCCGGCTGGGAGGACGGCGTGTGGCTGCGGGGTCTTCTGGAACTGCCGGAGGACCGGTACGGAACGAATAATATCCTGCGCGTGGCGTCGGTAGCACTTCCGCTGTTCATTCTGCTGGCGGCCGCAGGCGGTTATCTGATCGTGCGGCGGTCATTCCGGCCGCTGGATCAGATCAGTGCGACCGCGTCGGCCATCAGCGAGGCGAAGGATTTGTCACGGCGGATTGGGCTGCCGCCGGGAAAGGACGAGTTTTCGCGGCTGGCAGAGACGTTTGACAGCCTGTTTGAACGGCTGGAGCGTTCCTTCGAGGCGGAGAGCCAGTTTACCGCCGACGCCTCCCACGAACTGCGCACGCCGGTGTCCATCATCAGAGGCGCCTGCGAGTACGGCATGAAATACGACGAGACAGCGGAGGAGCGGAAGGAAACGCTGGAAATGATCCACCGTCAGACTGTGAAAATGTCGGAACTGATCACACAGCTTCTCAGCATGACGCGTCTGGAGCAGGGAACCGAGCTGCCGGAGATGACGGAGCTTAATTTGACGGCGCTGGCGGAGAGCGTGGTGGAAGAGATGGCGGCGGATTACGGGGAGGAGCGGTTGCAGTTTGCTGCGGAAGAGCCCGCGAAGTCCCCGGAAGATACGGATATTCAGGGATGTGCGGACACGGAGGAATATGCCGGAAAAGCGGAAACGCGTGCCGGTCTTTCTATGGTCCGCGGCGACGCGGCGCTTCTGACCCGCCTTCTGCGGAATCTGATCGACAATGGTTTCAAATACGGCAGGCCGGATGGTCATGTGTGGGTATCCGTGTCTGGGGAGAACGGAGAAGTTCTTCTGAAAGTGCGCGACGACGGCATTGGTATCCCGCCGGAGCATCAGGAGAAGATCTGGCAGCGGTTCTATCAGGTGGATCCGTCCCGCGGTGAGGCTTCCGGTGCGGGACTGGGCCTTGCCATGGTCAGCCAGATCGCCCGGCTGCACGGCGGATCCATGTCGCTTGAGAGTGTCCCGGATGCCGGGAGCGTCTTTACGCTGCATTTGCCGGCATATTTGCCGGAAGTTTCTTACGAATTTTGAGATAGAAAGAGTGCCGCCATAAAAAACATGCTGAATTTCATGTAGATTTCATAATCCCCGTTTAGAATGAGATCAGAAAACAGCGAAGGGGGATTTTTAATATGAAGAATACCAGTAAGCGAAACGGAAAGTTCTGTGCGCTGGCCGCGGCTGCGCTGCTGCTCGGCGGCTGCGCCCAGGGACAGGGAAAGATGGCGTATATCGGAGCGGACGCCGCGAAGAAGCAGATCCTCGCGGAGGTTGGCCTTGATGAGAGCCAGGTGACAATTAACAGCGTTGATATGGCGACGAAGAACGGTATGGATTACTACCGTGTAGAATTCTCTGATGCAGACGGAAACGTCTACCGGTATGATATCGAAGCACTGACCGGCAAGGTGATCGAGAGCGCCGCACAGGAAGCAGCAGCTGCGATGACCGAAACGACAGCGGCAGCGACACAGGCGATGGTCACGGAAAATGCCGCAGAAGCAGGTTCACAGCAGACCGCGCAGCCGGCACAAACCGCGAAGCAGCAGGCGCAGACATCAGACGCGGCCGGCGGCACAAAGTTAACCGCGGAAGAAGCGAAGACGAAAGCTCTGGCCCACGCCGGAATTTCCGCTGCTGAGGCCACATTTACAAAGGCGGATCCGGACCGGGATGATGGGAGACAGGTTTATGATGTGGAGTTTTATGGCGGCGGGAAAGGATATGAATATGAGATCGACGCCTACAGCGGAGAGGTACTCAGTGTAGATATTGATCTCAGTCTCAAGCCGGCGCAGCTGACTGCGGAGACCGCAAAAGAGAAGGCTCTGGCCCACGCCGGTCTGTCCGCCTCTCAGGTAACATTTATCAGGACGGAAGCGGATCACTGGGACGACGGCCGTGCGACTTACGAGATTGAATTTTACGGAACTGACGGGACCGAATATGAATATGAGATCGACGCGAACAGCGGCGATGTGCTCAAATATGATATCGATGCGCCGTCCCGCACTTTGGAACAGCCGCCTTCCGATCCTTCCGCCATCACTCCGAAGACATCGCCGATCGAATCAAATTCTTCGTCTGCCCCTGCCTCCACATACATGGACGCGGAAGCAGCAAAGCAGCTCGCCCTGACCCAGGTACCCGGCGCGACGGCCAGCGATATCGCTGAGTTTGAGACAGATCGCGACGACGGCCGGATCGAATACGAAGGCAAGATTTATTACGGCGGCATGGAATACGAATTCGAAATTGACGCCTACAGCGGCGCCTTCCGCAAGTGGGAATGCGAGTATGACGATGACCATCACGGTTCCCATCATATTCAGTAAGTGATCTGAATGACAGAATGGATTTTACAAAATCTTTCAGGATATATGGACGTGAAACGGATGTACTGTCCCGAAAGGCGTGCGGGAACGGGGGCAGGGCGTTGTAAGGACGCAATCTCTTGCGGCTGCACAGAGACGGAAAACCGCCTGGACATTCAGTTGTCAGGGCGGTTTTCATTCTCAGTACGTACAATATGAGATTTGCTGCCTTAATCGAACGGCTCCGTCAGTTCTTACTCCTTTAACGTGTGTTTGCGGAAGGTCTCCAAAAGCTCTTTACAGACCTTAATTGTCTCGACGTGGTCGCTAAAGTCATAGGTAATATCCTCTACCGTCGAGCCTTTCCACTGGGATTGATTGCCAAAGAGGATGATAAGGTGTTTGGGAAAAATATTATAAGTTTCACAGTAACACCAGCCCAGGTCATATTTTTCCATCATATTCAACATTTCTTCATGATAGGCGCAGATGGGATCGATATCCCAATACACCCCTGTTCCAAAGCAGCCGAATTCATTTACCATGAAGCCAACGCTGTATTTTTGCGCAATCGAATGGTAAGCCTTGACGGATTTCTCATAAATAAGATCCATATCATAGGCAGTGCCCTCGCTGTTTGCGTAAGTGCCGTCGCTGTTGACCACTAACGGCAGGGGATCGGATCGATCCGGAAAGTCGCAGGTGTCTGAGGGCATCATCGTTACTTTCTGTCCGTTCCCTTCTATGATAATCGTATCAGGCCGGGCATACCCATTCCGTATCCATAGATCAATCTGCTTTGTACCTTCAGGAATATCCGTGGAATAGAGCGTATCGCCATAATAGTAATCCCCGTTATCGCCGGGAACGCCGTCGTCGATGCGGATGGTTTCCAATAATTCCCCGTCTGCAAATATTTCTGCAGATGTCTGGTTGTCAGATGTCCAGATGTGGAATGACAGCTTACAGCCGGAAATGGCTCCGGTGATCGTCAGGGGAGCATGACCGTCGCAAATCTGCCCCATGGGGAAGACCGGCTGGGGATGGGTCACCTCCGCATAGGGGTTTGTGTCCGTATAGTCGAACTGCGCTGTTGCAATCAGACCCGGAATATAACTGTGACAGCCGATGGCTATTCCCAGAGCGGCTATCGCATCGACCGATTCCTCCGGAGGGTTGCCTGCAAAGGAATACAGCAGTACGCGTTCAGGGTCAGCGTTCCAAATCACGTCCCGAACAGAGGAGATGCCTTCAATCGCAGTGTTAAAGTCCAGCTCGTCCGGCTGCCCATGGCCCAGCGGCTCAATCTCATTGCACAAATCAAAGCTCAGGTATTTGGAGGAAATGCCTGCGTATCGTTTTGCCAGCATTTCCCAATAACTTCTGGTAACCTGCCATTCCGCCTCTGAAACCGGCATTGCGGAGTCGCGCTTGCTGTTTCCGTTCACATCCTGATAGTAAATCATGGAGATTTGCAGATGAACTCCATATTTGATACACCATGCAAGCAGCTGATCCAGATCCTTTAATTCACATTGGTTGATCTGATCCCAGGCTTCCGGATAGTCAGGGTATCGCAGGGTTTCGAAGTCGAAAAAGAGCCGCGTGAAGTTGAACCCATTTTCTGCCAGAAACCGGATATCTGCTTCGCGGAAATGAAGATGGAAAAGACCGGAGCTGTTCTTAGGGACACTCAGTCCTGAACCCTTCCATGCAGTGGGCAGTTTATCTTGTTTCACTTCCGGCAGATTGGATTCCCTATTCAACAGCTCATCCGTGATAATGTCCCTGTCATAAGTCCCGGCTTCGGCAATGGAGATATAATCGCGCCAATTCGGATCCAGTTCGACCTGACAATAATCTGCCATACGTACGATAGACCGGATTGCATCATCTCTGGTAAATGGGGCCTGCAAGCGAAGAGACTTGTTTTCATCGAATTCAAACATCATTTTCCCGCTGACAGGTGACATAACATCCGGGAACGTGCATACAGCGCCCCAGATATAGTTTGCTCCAAAAATATCATAAACAATTTTCTCATCTGCCCCGTCAGGAAAATAGGCATATTCCCATGACAGCTCTTTCATCTGGCTGTTTATTAGTTCAGGGTCGCGCCAAATGTCATATTCCGGCTGAAGATTTTCATCAATGTATCCGGAGACATGGTCGTGGCTGTATCCCATCATCACCCAGGCATAGGACAGCATCAAAAAGCCGTCCTCCCTCTTCATTTCATCAGAAGCTTCACTGGCCAGTTTGACGATCTCTTTCCATTCGTCTACTCTGCTTTCATCCCACAATTCAATAAATCGTGTGGTGATAGCACTATACTCCTGAAAAGTGACAGGCGCATCCATATCTTTCAGCCAGCCATCCAGAATAAAGCCTGCTTTTTGAGCCCGCTGCAATTCATCGTCAAGTGTGGGTTCTTTCGGTTCTTCCGCCGGGGGCGGATTGGGAACGACGCTTTCCGTTATCGGCACAGGCGCAGAGGTCGTACCCTCCGGTTTGACCTTCGATGTCCCGCATCCTGTCAAAGTACTCAGGGTCAGGCCCAGGGCCAGTACGATTGAGAAGATTCGCCTACAGTGTTTCATTCATTTCCCCTCCTGCAAAATATCCTATATAGCAATTCAGCTGAAGCACTTGCATTGATTGTACCATAGCACATTTCATATTGCAATCGACACTTACAATATCCCCGCTCCCCCGCTCCCGACTGCAGGATTACAATATCCCCGCTTCCGGCAAATCCAGCGCAGGCGGCCCTACTTCTTCTGCGGTGAATTTTTGCGAGCGGCCAAAGCACTTAGTGAGCAGTGATTTGCCTTGTCACGAAAAATGGGGTTGTCTGAGCGAAGCGAGTTCCCCATTTTTCGTGACGCTTTTCGCAAATCGCTGCGAACTTAGTGCTTTCCCGCGAGCAAATCCTGAACCGCAGAAGAAGTAGGGCCGCCTGCGCGTATCTCCCGCGACCATATACCCCAACCGACTCTGCAGGCGTGCAACCTCCCGAACCCGCAAGGACCCGCAAGCCGATCCATGCTCATCCGCTCAGCCCCACCATGCAGGCAAGGCGTCACCGCCGCTTTTGCCTGCATGGAAATACAAACAGTGCGTCCCCCCGCCCTGTTTGCATAGAAAAAAGGCCGGAGCGTCACCGCCCCGGCCTTTGCCCTGCTTAATGAGTTCCTTCTCAGATCTCATTAACCTTTCTCTTAATATAACTCGTGTGCAGCAAATGATGCGCCTTCTCACTCCCAGGCTTCCCAAGGTAGGTCGCGTAGAGCTCCTTGATCGCCGGATTCTCATGGGACTTGCGGATCGGCATGCCGGCATCCGCATCGTACAGCACTTTCGCGCGCAGGCCGCGGATATCCACGGTGTTGCGCACATAACCGGGCTGCTGGGGCTGTCCGCCGCCGTTGACGCAGCCGCCGGGGCATCCCATGATCTCGATGAAGTGATAGTTGGCTTCGCCGGATTTCACCTTGTTCAGAAGCTCGCGGGCGTTGGCCAGGCCGGACGCCACGGCTACCTTCACATCCAGGTCGCCGACCTTGTAGGTAGCTTCCTTGATGCCCTGGATGCCGCGAACCTCGGTGAAGTCCAGATGCTCAAGCTCCTGTCCCGTCAGCGTCTCCACCGCCGTACGCAGAGCAGCCTCCATAACGCCGCCGGTCGCACCGAAGATGACGCCTGCGCCGGTGGAAATGCCCAGCGGCTCGTCAAACTTCTCGTCCGGAAGATCGTTGAACTTGATGCCGACCTTCTTGATCATGCGGGCCAGCTCTCTGGTGGTCAGGGTGTAGTCCATATCCGGAACGCCGTTAGCGGCCTCATCCGGACGGTTGATCTCGAACTTTTTCGCCGTACACGGCATGATGGATACGGATACGATATCCTTCGGATCCAGCCCTTCCTTCTCCGCGTAGTAGGACTTGGCGATTGCGCCGAACATCTGCTGCGGGGACTTGCAGGTGGACAGGTTCTCGGTCATATCCGGGAAATAATGCTCGCAGTACTTGACCCAGCCCGGGGAGCAGGAGGTGATCATCGGCAGCACGCCGCCGTTCTGCACTCTCTCTACGAACTCGTTGGCCTCTTCCATGATGGTCAGGTCAGCGCCGAAGTCGGTATCAAATACCTTGTCGAAGCCGATGCGGCGAAGGGCGGCAGCCATCTTGCCCTCGACGTTGGTGCCGATGGGATAGCCGAATTCCTCGCCCAGTCCGGCGCGGACAGCCGGAGCGGTCTGCACGATCACGTGCTTCGCCGGATCCGCGATTGCAGCCAGGACTTCGTCGATCTGGGACTTCTCCTGAAGAGCGCCGGTGGGGCAGACAGCGATACACTGGCCGCAGGATACGCAGCTTGTCTCGCCGAGGCCCATCTCAAAGGCGGAGCCGATGGCGGTCTTGAAGCCGCGGTTGTTGGCGCCGATGACGCCGATTCCCTGGTTCTTCTCGCAGACGGCCACGCAGCGGCGGCACAGGATGCACTTGCTGTTGTCGCGGATCATATGAGCCGCGGAATCATCGATCTCCGACGGGGTCTTCTCGCCGGCGTAGAAATTTGCGTCGTCCACGCCCAGCTCCTTGGCCAGAACCTGCAGCTCGCAGTTTCCGCTGCGCACGCAGGAGAGGCAGCTGCAGTTGTGGTTGGAAAGCAGCAGCTGAAGGGTCTTCTTGCGGGACTCCAGCACCTTCGGGGTGTTGGTCCATACTTCCATGCCCTCGTTGATCGGATAGACGCAGGAGGTAACCAGGCTCTTAGCGCCCTTCACCTCGACGATACAGATGCGGCAGGCGCCGATCTCGTTGATATCCTTCAGGAAGCAGAGGGTAGGAATCTCGATATGGGCAAGCCGTGCGGCTTCCAGAATGGTAGAACCTGCCGGAGCGCTGACTGCCATGCCGTTAATTTTCAGATTAATATTCGCCATTCCGATTCTCCTCCATTACTTTTTGTAGATTGCGCTGAACTTACACTTCTCCATGCAGGCGCCGCACTTCACGCACTTGTTCGGGTCGATGGCCATTGCGGGCAGCTTCTTGCCGGGAGCCGTGTAGTCGGTCTTGGAGATAGCGCCTGCCGGACACTGACGGGCGCACGCGCCGCAGCCGATGCACTTCTCTCTGTCGATGTTGTAGGTCAGCAGCTTCTTGCAGACGCCGGCCGGGCATCTCTTCTCCTTGATATGGGCCTCATACTCGTCGCGGAAATAGCGCAGCGTGGAGAGCACCGGGTTGGGAGCGGTCTGGCCTAAGCCGCAGAGGGAGTTCTCTTTGATGTAGTAGCACAGCTCCTCCAGCTTATCCAGATCTTCCATCGTCGCGTTGCCCTCGGTGATCTTCGTCAGGATCTCAAGCATACGCTTGGTACCGATACGGCAGGGAGTACATTTGCCGCAGGACTCCTCGACGGTGAACTCCAGGAAGAACTTGGCGATGTCCACCATACAGTCGGTGTCGTCCATGACGATCAGACCGCCGGAACCCATCATGGAGCCGATGGAGATCAGGTTGTCGTAGTCGATCGGGATGTCGAAATGCTCCGCCGGGATGCAGCCGCCGGACGGACCGCCGGTCTGGGCCGCTTTGAACTTGTGGCCTCCCGGGATGCCGCCGCCGATCTCCTCGACGACTTCGCGCAGGGTGGTTCCCATGGGAACTTCCACCAGGCCGGTGTTGTTGATCTTGCCGCCCAGGGCGAAGACCTTGGTTCCCTTGGATTTCTCGGTACCCATGGAGGCGAACCATTCCGGGCCGTTCAGGATGATCTGCGGGATGTTGGCGTAGGTCTCTACGTTATTTAAAATGGTCGGCTTGGCGAAAAGTCCCTTCACAGCCGGGAACGGAGGACGGGGCCTGGGCTCGCCGCGGTTGCCCTCGATGGAGGTCATCAGGGCGGTCTCCTCGCCGCAGACGAAAGCGCCGGCGCCAAGTCTTAAGTCGATGTCAAAATTAAATCCGGTACCGAAGATGTCGTTGCCGAGCAGTTCCATATCGCGGGCCTGCTGGATCGCGATCTTCAGACGCTGTACGGCGATCGGGTACTCGGCACGGACGTAGATATAACCCTGGCTCGCGCCGATGGCGTAGCCGGCAATGGCCATGGCTTCCAGAACCGCGTGGGGGTCGCCCTCCAGAACGGAACGGTCCATGAACGCGCCGGGGTCGCCCTCGTCGGCGTTGCAGCAGACGTACTTCTGGTCAGCGTCGTTCTGCTTCGCGAATTTCCACTTGAGGCCGGTCGGGAAACCGGCGCCGCCGCGTCCGCGGAGTCCGGAATCGAGAAGCACCTGGATGACATCGTCGGGGGTCATCTCGGTCAGTACCTTGCCCAGGGCCTGATAGCCGCCGGTGCCGATGTACTCTTCAATGTTCTCCGGGTTGATCACGCCGCAGTTGCGCAGGGCGATGCGGTGCTGCTTTTTATAGAAGTCGGTGTCGATCAGAGCCTTGACGCCTGCGTCGGTGACGGTCTCCTGA
Source organism: uncultured Lachnospiraceae bacterium (assembly GCA_947629545.1). Lineage (GTDB taxonomy): Bacteria > Bacillota > Clostridia > Lachnospirales > Lachnospiraceae > UBA3402. Next base: position 11,893 of record CANREE010000012.1, read on the forward strand.
TACAGAAGACGGGTGACGACACGTCCCTTCAGTAAATGCTCGGAGACGATCTCCGGGATATCTTCATTCTTCACCATGGAGTAGAAGGTGGCGTCCGGGTAAATGATCATGATCGGACCCAGCGCGCAGAGTCCATGGCAGCCGGTCTGGATGACTGCTACTTCCTGATCGAGACCGTTCTTTGCGATCTCTTCCTTCAGGGTTTCCATAATCTGCTGGCTTCCGGAGGAAGTACATCCTGTTCCGCCGCAGACTAACACGTGTGAACGATACATCTGGTCTCCTCCTTATTTGATTCCTGCTGAACTTAAGGTGTATTTCTCTACCACATGACCGCCGATCAGATGTCTCTCCAGTACCTCTTCTGCCTTCTCAGGGGTCATCTTGATGTAGGTTACCTTGTCTTTGCCGGGCTCCATCACTTCCACTATGGGCTCATACTGGCACAGGCCGATGCAGCCGGTCTGGGTGACCGCGATCTTGTCGGTCAGCTTCCTCTCCTGGACCAGATTGGACAGCGTGGTCAGGACGGGGCGTGCTCCGCTTGCGATGCCGCAGGTGGCCATGCCGACCATCACGCGGATGTGGTCGTGGTCTTCGCCGCGAAGGCTGACCTGGCTCTGCATTTTCTCACGAATCGCTTTTAATTCTGCAAGAGATTTCATCATTACCTCCATATCCGGCGCCTAATAAACGGCGCCTCCATCAGTTTCGAGTTTATTTTCCTTCAGATAATCAAGTATGTACGCAGATACCTCCGGTTCCGAAAACGGAACGTCTCCCAGAATCTCCTTGAATTCCCTGGTGTCCAGCGTAAATTCCTTCCCGTTATAGCGGTAACGGTAGAGAAAATCCGTCTCCGGGTGGTAGACGACCAGCGTGTGGATCGTCGTGCTGATGTCGCCTAAGGGCATACGGTCGATGTGCGACAGGATAAAGATCGCTTTCACCGTGGTGCCCGCGCCCGCCTCGGACTCGATGGAGAAGCTTCCGCCGGTGCTTTCCGCCGCAAGCTTGAAGAACGGAACGCCCAGGCCCACCTTCCGGGTGGTGCGGCTCGTGAAAAACGGGTCCGTGACCCGCTCCACCTGCTCCGGCGTCATGCCGCAGCCGTTGTCGGCGATGGTGACGGTCAGCTCGTCGGCCGCGAAATCCGCGTCCACCGTGATTTCGACCAGCGTCGCCTTCGCCTTGGTGGAATTCTCCGCCACATCCAGGATATTCAGGGAAATTTCGGTCATCATAGGAGGTTACCCGTGTTATTCATACTTGGCCAGGATACCCGCAACATCGTCGGGAACCAGACGTCCGTAAACCTCGTCATTGATCATCATGACGGGGGCAAGGCCGCATGCGCCTACGCAGCGGCAGGAATCCAGCGAGAACTTCCCGTCAGGGGTGCACTCTCCGCCGGAGATGCCTAAAAGTTGCTGAATCTTGTCATAGACAGAGCCAGAACCCTTGACGTAGCAGGCGGTTCCCAGGCAGACAGAGATCTGATACTTGCCCTTGGGCTGAAGTGCGAACTGGGCGTAGAACGTGGCCACGCCGTAGATCTTCTCCAGAGGAATGCCGGTCTCGTCGGAAATCATGGTCTGGACTTCGATGGGGAGATAACCGTAGATCTCCTGCGCATGCTGCATGATGGGCATCAATGCGCCTTTTGTATCTTTCAGCTCGGCGATGACCTTCTTAAGAGCAGCTTCCTGCTCCGGCGTGCCTCTGAAAGGTACAGTTTCTTTCTTAGAAGCCATGTTTAATCCTCCTCTAAATAGTAATGCCTTACAACGTGTTAGTATTTTATCATGTAATTGACAAAAAATCTACAAAAATTATTTGCCAAAATGAATTCTTTTCAAAAAAGCATGATCGGCGGGAATTTTCCGGGACGCGCCGTATAAATGTGTGAAATATGTTGAAAAATCCGGCCGCAGATGGTATTCTATTCGTATAAGTTTTCATTTTGATGCGCGGATCGATTATTAAATTTGATGGAGGAGGATCTTATGACAGTCAGGGATGCGATGAATGTACTGGGCGCCAGGGTGCTGGTGGGCGAGGAGAATCTGGACCGGGAGGTGAAAAGCGCCTGCGGGTCGGATATGATGAGCGACGTGCTCGCGTTTTCGAAGGATCATTCGATCCTGCTTACCGGACTCTGCAATCCGCAGGTGATCCGCACGGCGGAGATGCTGGATATTGTGTGCATCATCTTCGTGCGGGGCAAGAAGCCGGATCAGACGATCTTAGACATGGCTGCGGAGCGCGATCTGGTGGTGCTTGAAACGGGGCACCGGATGTTCTCATCCTGCGGACTTTTATATCAGGCGGGACTTCACGGAGGTGCGATTTAATGGCTGATGCGATTCGTTTGACCTATGAGATATCTCCGGATGACTTCACCAGGGCCGGCGAAGCGAGCAGCGACGTAAAGAGCAAGTTAAAGCGTCTTGGCGTGCCGCCGGAGGCGATCCGCAAGGTCTCTATTGCCATGTACGAGGGGGAGATCAACATGGTGATCCACGCGGAGGGCGGCAAGATCACGGTGGAGATCACGCCGGAGAAGATCCTGATGATCCTGGCGGACAAGGGCCCCGGGATCCCGGATATCGAGCAGGCCATGCAGGCCGGCTGGTCCACTGCGCCGGACGAGGTGCGCTCACTGGGCTTCGGCGCCGGCATGGGACTGCCGAACATGAAGAAGTATACGGACGAAATGAAGATCGATACGGTGATCGGAGTGGGGACGACGATCACGATGGTGGTGAATATCTGAGGCGAGATAGAGGGGTGATCGTTTGGATAAGTTTTATCATTCTGTGAGACTGGATCCGGAGCTGTGCAAGGGCTGCATCAACTGCATCAAGCGCTGTCCGACGCAGGCGATCCGGGTGCGGAACGGCAAGGCGCAGATCAACAGCAAGTTCTGTATCGACTGCGGCGAGTGTATCCGGATCTGTCCGCACCACGCGAAGAAGGCGACTTATGATAAGCTGGATACGATCAAACAGTATGAGTACACGGTGGCGCTGCCGGCGCCTTCCCTGTACAGCCAGTTCAACAATCTGGATGACGTGAATATTGTATTGAACGGCCTGAAGCTGATGGGGTTCGACGATGTGTTTGAAGTGAGCGCGGCGGCGGAGATCGTCAGCGAGGCGACCAGGACCTATATCAAACAGCATCAGGGCGACCTGCCGCTGATCAGCACGGCCTGCCCGTCGGTGGTCCGGCTGATCCGCGTGCGGTTCCCGAACCTGATCGAGCATCTGCTGCCGATCAATCCGCCGATCGAGGTGGCGGCCTGCATGGCGGCGGAGAAGGCGATGAAGGAGACCGGGCTTCCCAGAGAGAAGATCGGGATCATTTTCATTTCGCCGTGCCCGTCCAAGGTGACCTATGTGCAGGCGCCGCTCGGCACGGAGAAGAGCCAGGTGGATAAGGTGCTGGCGATCAAGGATGTGTATCCGCAGCTGCTGACGTATATGAAGGCTGTAGGCAGCGAGGCGGAGGAGGTCAGCACTTCCGGCAAGATCGGCATCAGCTGGGGCAGCAGCGGCGGCGAGGCCAGCGGTCTTTTTACGGAGAGCTATCTGGCGGCGGACGGAATCGAGAACGTGATCCGGGTTCTGGAGGATCTGGAGGACCAGAAGTTCACGAACCTGGAGTTCGTGGAACTGAACGCCTGCAACGGCGGCTGCATCGGCGGCGTTCTGACGGTGGAGAATCCGTATGTGGCCGAGGTGAAGTTAAAGCGCCTCCGCAAATACATGCCGGTGGCGAGACGTCATCTGGACAGCGGCGCGGAAGAGTACGTGCCGTGGACGACGGAGATCCAGTTCGAGCCGGTGTTCCGTCTGGGAGACAATGTAATGGAGAGCTTTTTCCGCCTGGAGCAGGTGGAACGCCTCTGCAAGCGCCTTCCGGGGCTGGACTGCGGCTCCTGCGGCGCGCCGACCTGCAAGGCGCTGGCGGAGGATATCGTCCGCGGCGAGGCCAGCGAGCGGGACTGCATTTATTATCTGAGAGAGAATCTGCATAAATTGTCCCAGGAGGTGTCGGTATTGGCAGGAGATATGGCCGACGGCACCCGGGGCGGCCGGGAGGTGATCCCGGTGCTGCAGGATTATATCAAGCGGATCGCCGAGGAGATGGAATTTCTGGACGACAAGGTGAAGGATCCGGAGAATAAGTGATCTGAAGTGGCGGTAACGCATTCGGACATAGAAGAGAAGGAGGTATGCGATTTGACAGTACAGCAGCTGATCGATAAGCAGTTATTCCATGTGGTCAACGCGGGCGACGATACGGACCGGGCGGTCACGGGAGTATTCTGCTGTGACCTTTTGAGCATTGCCATGGGGAAAGCACCGGCAGACAGCGCATGGGTGACGGTGATGGGCAATGTAAATACCATCGCGGTGGCGACGCTGGCGGATGTGGCCTGCGTGATCATCGCCGAGGGAGCGGCCCTGGATGAGGTGGGCCGTACCCGCGCCAAGGAGCAGGGCGTGACGGTGCTGAGCACCGACGAGCCCATCTTTGGGGCGGCCCTGCAGATCCATGAGCTTCTGTAGGGGAGCCTGTGGCAGAGTTATATTATGACCTGCACATCCATTCCTGCCTCTCCCCATGCGGAGATGACGACATGACCCCGGCCAATATCGCCGGAATGGCCATGCTGAAGGGACTGGATGTGATCGCGCTGACGGATCACAATACCTGCCGGAACTGCCCGGCCCTGATGGCCGCGGCGGCGGAGTACGGGGTGCTGGCGATCCCCGGCATGGAGATCAACACGTCCGAGGAAGTCCACGCGGTCTGCCTTTTCGAGACGCTGGAGGCGGCCCTGGATTTCGACGCCTATGTATACGAGCGGCTGGTTCCGTTCCCGAACAACGAGGCGATCTTCGGCAAGCAGCAGATCTACAATGAGAACGACGAGGTCTGCGGAACCGAGCCGAACCTTCTGATCAACGCGACGACCATTTCCTTCGACGAGCTGTGGCCGCTGGTGCGCAGTTTCGGCGGCGTCATGTTTCCGGCCCACATCGACAAGACGGCCAACAGCCTGATCGCGAACCTGGGCTTCATCCCGCCGGACAGCCGGTTTACGACGGCTGAGGTGAAGGATCTTAAGAAGCTGCACGGACTAAAGCGGGAGAATCCCTATCTGGAGGGCTGCCGGATCATCAGCAATTCGGACGCCCATTACCTGGAGCATATCAATGAGCCGGATCTGCAGCTCTCGGTGGCGGAAAAGAGTATCCGGGGCGTTCTTAAGGCACTTTTGGGGAATGCGGGAACCTGAGGGTCCGGAAGGCGAAGCCGCTGCGCGGGGAACGCGGTGGCCTGAGAAACCGGCAGGCGAAGCCACTGCGCGGGGAACGCGGTGGCCTGAAGGACCGGAGAAACTGCCGAGTTGGAAAACAGAGATTCCGGGCGGCACAGCAGCTCCGGTTAAACGTTACAAAAATGAGACTGTGCGGTTTTGCGACGAAAAAAATAGACATATTTCATAAATACCTGATTTTTTTTACGATTGTTATTGACAAAGATACCAGTTTGGTGGCAAAATAGAAGGCAGGGAAGGTTTGACGTTAAACATGTGTTCGTCAGAACCGTTGCTATCGTAGCTATCCGCTGATAAGCGGCGGCGAATATACAGCCCTTGGAGAGGGGCTCTAATAACTACTACATCAATATAAGGAGTGGAGTATTATGAGGAAACTTTGGAAACGCAGTGCAGCCCTTGTACTGGCCGGCCTGATGACAGTCAGCCTGGCGGCATGCGGCGGCGGCAATTCCGGAAGCGCAGGCGGTTCTGGTGATTCCGGTAACGCGGCAGCAAGCAACACGGGGGGGTCGTCTGACAGCGGTGAAATTGTAAAGCTGGTAGTCTGGGCCCTTAACAACGCGGAGACAGAAGATGCCGCCGAGGTTGCCGAGGCGGTCAGCGCGATTACCCGTGAGAAGATTGGCGTTGAGATTCAGCTGGTGAACGCACAGGATGCCGAGCAGATTCAGCTGGCCCTTACCTCCGGCGAGCCGATCGACCTGCTGAACTACAACAACCTGAACGGACAGCTCACTGCGATTCTGCGTAACAACTACGCGTACCCGCTGGACGGCGACGACGACCTGATCCATAATTACGGCCAGGGCGCCCTGAGCGTGATCGCTCCCGCCGACCTGGAAGCCTGCCGTTACAACGGCACGCTGTACGCGCTGCCGAACCAGAAGGATACTTCCCGTTCCGCCGGTTTCGCGATGCGCAAAGACATCGTGGACGAGCTGGGAATCGAAGTTCCCGAGTACGGCACGTTTGACGACATGCATGACATCCTGGTGAAGGTCCATGAGGCGCATCCGGAGATGTATCCGGTGGTTTCCACCTGGGCCGGCGGCGGTTTCCAGCAGCCGTGGCCGATAGATCCGTTAGGCGACAACCTGGGCGTACTGCCGAACGTATTTGACGACAGCACCACGGTTGAGAACTGGTACGCGACCGATACATACCGTGAGTTCTGCGAGATGATGTATCAGTGGAATCAGGAAGGCCTGATCATGCCGGATATCACGACCAGCACAGAGAATGGTCTGTTTGGCGGCAACGGCTTCTCGATGTTCGAGAACTGGAAGCCCGGCAAGGAGTATGAGGTTTACAAGGGTCAGGGTAAGGAGTGCGTCTTCATGAAGGTCGTACAGCCGCACAAGTACACCAGCCTTCCGAACGGCAACTCCTGGGTCATTCCGTACTGCTCCCCGCATCCGGACAAGGCGATGCAGTTCTGGGATCTGATGTATACCGACGCCGATATCGCGAACCTTCTTGTCAACGGTATCGAAGGCAAGCACTGGGTATGGGCAGACGACGCGCACACTTGCATCACCACTCCCGAGGGCGTGGATCCGAATACCAGCGGTTATCCGTCTGTTGACTGGAGCTGGCCGAACCAGCAGCTTACTCCTGTATGGGAGGGCGTAGATCCCGATCTGTGGGATAAGCTGAACGAGTTCAACGAGAGCGGCCATGTAAGCCCGGCTCACGGCTTCTTCTGGAACAGCGACGAAGTTATGAACCAGGTTACCAACTGTAACAACGTAGTTTCCCAGTACAACAACTCCCTGATCTGGGGCACTGTGGATCCGGATGCGACGATCCCGCAGTTCCTGGCGGATCTGGAAGCTGCCGGCATCAACGACATTATTGCCGCGAAGCAGAAGCAGCTGGATGAGTTCCTGGCGAACAAGACAGAGTAGAACACACCTTAGACATCAACCTATATTGTAACATAATCATACAGCAGAAAGCGGGCGGGTATGGGAACGGCCTGTACCCGCCTTTCCATTTTCCGGCGGCGTTTCTGCCGCTTCTGCTGATTTCTGTATGGAGGTAAGCATATGAAACGAGTCACAAGAACGCTGAGGCGTTTCTGGCCGCTTTATCTGATGTTTTTACCGGGTGTCGTCTACCTGTTCATCAACTGCTATATCCCCATGTTTGGAATCCAGATCGCCTTCAGGCGCTATAACGCAAAGGACGGCGTTTACGGCAGCCCGTGGGTCGGTTTTGAGAACTTCAAGTTCCTGTTCCAGACGGACGACGCCTTTATCATGGTTCGCAACACCCTGCTTTATAATCTGGTCTTTATCGCTCTGGGTACGGTGCTGGCCATCTCGGTAGCCATCATCCTGAACGAGATCCGCAACCAGTTCGCCAAGCAGCTGTATCAGACGTTGATCCTGATCCCGTACCTGATCTCCATGGTTATCGTTTCTTACCTGGCGTTCGCTTTCTTAAGCACCGGCAACGGCTATATCAACAACACCCTGCTGAAGGTGCTGGGGATACCGGCGATCGACTGGTATAATACGCCGAAATACTGGCCGTTCATCCTGGTACTCATTAATGTCTGGAAGGGTCTCGGCTACAACATGATCCTCTACTACGCCACCATCTGCGGCATCGACCATACGCTGTATGAGGCGGCCGTCGTGGACGGTGCAAACCGCTGGCAGCAGATCACGAACGTGACGCTTCCCTGCTTAAAGTCCACGATCATCATTCTGACCCTGATGTCCCTGGGCGGAATCTTCCGGTCCGACTTCGGTCTGTTCTATCAGGTACCGCAGAACTCCGGTCCGTTGATCAATGTGACGCAGACGATCGATACGTATGTGTACCGCGGCTTAATGCAGTCCAATAACATCGGTATGTCCTCGGCGGCCGGCCTGTATCAGTCGGTAGTCGGATTTATCCTTGTCGTAACCGCTAACCTGGTTGTCCGTAAAGTGGACGCCGAGAGTTCACTGTTCTAGGAAGGAGGCGCTTACTATGATGGTTGATAACAAAAAGGGATTCCAGATCTTTGCGAATGTCCTGATGACGTTTCTCGCGATTTGTGCGCTTGCGCCTTTTATCCTGCTGATCATGTCCTCGATTACGGATGAGCAGGCGCTGATCATGAACGGTTACAGCTTCTGGCCGTCCAAGTTCAGTCTCTATTCGTACAGATACCTGCTTACGAAGTCCAGCGCGGTGGCGCGCGGCTACGTGATTTCGGCGGTTGTGACCGTGATCGGAACGGTCTGCCACCTGCTTCTGACCACGCTGTACGCGTATCCGCTTTCCCGGCATGAGCTTCCGGGACGGAACGTATTCGCGTTCTATCTGTTCTTCACGATGCTGTTCTCCGGCGGTCTGGTACCTGCCTACCTGATGTGGACGCAGACGTTCCATATCCGCAACACGATCTTCGCCCTGCTGATTCCGGGCCTGATGATGAACGGATTTAACGTCATTATGATGCGTACCTACTTCACGTCTAATATTCCGGACGCCATCGTAGAGGCGGCCCGTGTGGACGGTGCCAATGAGTTCACGATTCTGTTCGGGATCGTAATGCCCATGGCGATGCCCATTGTCGCCACGATCAGCCTTCTGGTCGGCCTGGCTTACTGGAACGACTGGATGAACGGTTTGTACTATCTGAATGACAACTCGATGTACAGCATTCAGGTATTGTTGATGAAGATTCAGAGGAACCTGGATCAGCTGCGGCAGCAGGCACAGTCCGGCGGCAACGTGCAGATTGCGGATATGCCTTCTACTTCGATCCGCATGGCGCTGACCGTTATGGGCATCCTGCCGATCATGGTTATTTATCCGTTCCTGCAGAAATACTTCGTCAAAGGTATTGCTATCGGTGCTGTGAAGGGTTAATAAAAAGCGGCTCGAAAAGCGCGGTGTGAGTTTTCATATGTTTACCTGCGTAAAAGAGCGTAGAATGAGATAAAGGGACCGTCGTCCGACGAGATATTCGCAGGACGGCGGTCCTTATCAGTTCCATATAAACAGGGCGTCGGTGACGCTCTTTTTGCATTTGCATGCAGACAGCGGAAGAACTGTGTTATGTCAGCGCCTGAGCGGTGGTATCCGTCGGGCCGTCTGTCTTAAGCGGGAACACGGAGCTGCGCTCCATAAATTCACAGGGGATCAAGATCTCTTTTCCTGCCTCCTCAAGGCAGTCTGCGTCTCCCTCGATCTGCTTTAAAAGCAGCTGCGCGGAAATGTGTCCGATCTCATGCAGCGGCAGAGCCATCGTAGTCAGACCGGGCGTCAGATATTCCGCGATATCCTGATTGTCAAATCCCACTACGGCCAGATCTCTGCCGGGACGCTGGCCATGCTCATCCAGATAGAGATAGAGGCCGCCGGCAGTCCGGTCGCAGCAGCAGAAGATCGCGGTGACGCCTGTCTTAAGCAGAGGCTCCGCCTCAAGGTAACCGGATTCCTTCTCCCAGTCACCGTAGCGCACCCATGCGGGATTGAACGGGATCCCCGCCTCATACAGAGCTTTCTGATAGCCTGCCAGCCTTCGCTGGGTATGGATATTGTCTATACGTCCGCCGATCATGCCGATCTGGCGGTGCCCCTGCCCGATCACGTAGCGGATAAGCTGGTAAGCGGACAGTTCATCATTGATCATTATGGAGGGAACCTGACGGTTCTGACTGTAAGCATAGGCCATTACCGAGGGGATCCGGAAACTCTCCGGAAAACAGTCAATGATCCTGGCGTGTCCGGCGATATAGAGGATACCGTCTACCATAATGGAATCAAGCTCTGTCAGGATCGGATCCAGAACTGAATGGTAGGCATCTTCGTCACTAAACCAGGCGTCGTTCCATCTGGAATACAGGCGCAGATTCTTCACGATGGTGCGGTACCCTTTCTCTTCAAAGTAACTCATGACGCTTTCCACGATCGGCGGTGTGGAAAACTGCGAAATATCTTCGGCAATGATGCTGATGGTCCGGGTCTTCTGCATGCGCAGCCCCTGAGCGATTGAGTTGGGATGGTAGCCTCTCTTTTGGATCACATCGAGAATTTTCTGGCGCTTTGCCTCTCCTACCTTTGCCTTCCCATTCAACACGTTAGATACCGTCGTGACAGAAACTCCGCATTCCCGGGCAATTTCTTTAATCGTTACCATATACAGCTCCCTGTCTTTTGCAGCGGCTCACGAGTTCATGGCGCTGGCTGAGGTTATGCTCCTGTATTAGCTTAAGCGGCTTATTTTAAGTCTGATTTTATTATAATGGGTGCGCCTTAAGAAGTCAACCGTGTCTTGCGTCTGACTGGCGTTAACCGGCGCATCTGAATGTCGCTAACCGGTGTGTCTGACGGGCGCCGGTTGTGAGAATGATGAGGTGGATCGCTGCGAAAAAGATAGAAAATGGAAAACGGTACCTTCTGGAATAGGGAAGATTCAGATTGACCGGGCTGGTGTCGTGAATTATAATATAGTATATGATCGTTCGGTAATTAAAAGCTTCAAAGAATGCTTTATGTTTAAACTACTAAGGAGGGCAGAATTATATGAAGTATGACTTTACTTCCATTATGGACCGCCATGGAATGGATGCCATCGCGGTAGATGGCCTGGGAACGGGTTTTGCGCCGCCGAAGCCTCAGGAGGGTTTCGACGCGATCCCAATGTGGGTGGCAGATATGAATTTTCCTACTTGTCCGACGATCCCGGAAGCGATCATCGAGCGGGCGAAGCACCCGGCTTATGGGTATTTTGAACTGACAGACGAATATTATGATTCCATTATCCGCTGGCAGGAGAAGCGCCACAACGTTTCGGGACTTACGAAGGACTGCATCGGCTATGAGAACGGCGTGCTGGGCGGCGTGGTCTCTGCCCTGACTGCTTTTGCGGCGCCGGGAGACCCGGTACTGCTGCACAGTCCCACCTACATCGGATTCACCGGCTGTATAAACAACAATGGCTTCCGTATCGTTCACTCGCCGCTTAAGAAGGATGAAAACGGCGTCTGGCGCATGGATTATGAGGATATGGATGCGAAGCTGAAGGCGGAGAAGATCCATGTGGCTGTGTTCTGCAGTCCCCACAACCCCTGCGGCCGTGTCTGGGAACGCTGGGAGATTGAGAAGGCCATGGAGGTGTATCAGGCCAACGACTGCCTGGTGATTTCCGATGAGATCTGGTCGGATATCATTCTGACGGGTCATCAGCATGTGCCGACCCAGATGGTCAGCGAGGACGCCAGAAACCGCACTGTGGCTCTGTACGCGCCCAGCAAGACATTTAATCTGGCGGGACTTGTGGGAAGCTACCATATTATTTACAATTCCTACCTGAGGGATCGTGTAATCGCCAAGAGCGAGAAGCCTCATTATAATTCGCTGAACGTCTTCTCTATGCACGCGCTGATCGGGGCGTATAAGCCGGAGGGATATGAGTGGGTAGATGAACTCTGCCAGGTGATCACCGGCAATATTGATTACGCCTGCGATTATATCGCGAAGCATTTCGAGGGCGTGGAAGTGGCGAAGCCGGAGGGGACGTATATGCTTTTTCTGGATTGTACGAAATGGTGCGATGCTCATGGGAAAGACATCGACTGGCTGGAGAAAGCCGGCTGGGATGTAGGAGTGGTCTGGCAGGATGGGCGGATGTTCCATGGTCCCTGCCATATCCGGATGAACCTGGCGCTGCCGCTTTCGCGGGTGCAGGAGGCGTTCGCGCGGCTGGACCGGTACGTATTTAACGCGGAATGACGCGCCGGCCGGCACGGCGGTCTTTCCTGCCGCTTTCGCGGATGCCCGGATGAGCCTGAGATGGCGCGGCAGCACAAGAAAAATATAAGTTTACACCGGATAAAAAATGTCATATAATGTCTGATGGTGTTATAAATTACGAAGTTGCGAAGGATAATACGGGAGGAAGCTTTCGCAGAAGGAGGGATTCCGATGAGGAGATTCTGGACGGCTGCGGTACTTGCAGCATTGATGACATGCGTGGCGGCACCGGCGGCGTTTGCACAGGGATGGGTGCCTACAGATGGCGGATGGAGATATAGGAGCGATGACACCGACACGTCATGGCTGAGCGGCGGCTGGTATTGGCTGGACGGGGACAGCAATGGCGTGGAAGAGTGTTACTATTTTAACGCGGAAGGATATATGCTGGCGGATACGGTGACACCGGATAATTACAGGGTGAACGCGAATGGCGCATGGACGGATGAAGCGGGCAATGTGCAGGCTCGGATAACAGGACCGGTGGGAAATGGACCGCTCGGGCCGCTTAGCCCCGGCCTTGCAGGAACTGCGGATGCTTCCGGAACGCAGAATGGCGCAGAAGTTGTGGAGGAACAGCCTGCGGCGACCGGCCGGGTCATTGATCCCAGCCGTCCGATGGTGGCGTTGACTTATGACGACGGTCCGCAGACGGACGCAGGCAATCGGATTCTGGATACGCTGGCGGCTTACGGTGCAAAGGCCACTTTCTTTCTGGTGGGTGACCGTTGCGCGTCCCGTGCGGCGGAGGTGCAGCGTATGGTGGCGGAGGGCCATGAGGTGGGCAACCATACATATCAGCACAAGTATCTGCAGAAGCTGGGGGCGGAAGAGATCCGCAGTCAGATCAGCCGCGGCAGCGACGCAATTGCGGCAGCCGGCGGCGTAGTGCCGTCATTGGTGCGTCTGCCGGGCGGCAATAAGAATGCGACAGTGCTGGCGAATGTGAATTACCCGATGATCCAGTGGAGTATCGATACCAGAGACTGGGATCACAGGAACGCGCAGAAGACGATTAATGAAGTACTTGGTAAGGTGCGCGATGGTGATATCGTTCTGATGCATGAATTGTATGGGGCGACGGCAGAAGCCACGGCGACGATCGTACCGGAGCTGATTGCCAGGGGATACCAGCTGGTGACGGTCAGTGAGATGGCACAGGCGAAGGGCGTGCAGCTTCAGCCGGGGCAGTTGTATTATAATTTCCGTTGAATCTGATGAACAGTGGCAGAGTAGTCGGTGTCTGGGAAAGCGCAGATACCGACTGCTTTTTTATTTGTGTTTTTTATTCAGCAGTCCCGCGACTTTATGGCAGAAGAACCCGCCGGCGCAGAGGCAAAGTACATAGACGCAGATGCCTGCACCGGTTCCAAAACGCAGGGATATCTGGTAGAATACTACCTGCGTGACCGGATAGTACGGGGAAATGTAGAACATATCCGCTGCGCCGCCGGTGGCGACGTTGATCACGGTGGCGATGACGCAGAAAACAGCCAGCATCGGCAGTGTTCGGAAATAGCCGACGGTTGTACGGTATGGAATCTGTGAGAAAGCCAGCACCAGGCCGATGAAGATCAGCATAATATGCCAGAGGAGACCATGCATGGTCAGCGTCCAGTAGGGATGCAGAAGGCCGGATGGCTCCGCCAGGGCCATGACGCCTCCCAACAGGCTGAAATCTTGCAGAAATGTACAGGCAGTGCGGAATGCGCATGCATTCTTGTGCAGAAAGGGCAGCAACAGGCAGAGATACATGGGTATGCTGCAGAGTTGGAATGGGAAATACCACCAATTGTATGATCCAAAGATCACGTAGTACAGAAAAAGCTGCTTGTAAAGCTCCCCGGCTGCCAGCAGGAGGCCGCATACAAACAGGATCCGGCAGACGGTCGGACTGCCGGAAGCGGCGGGCTGCGTCAGACGGCGGGCCAGCCAGACGGCGGCAATGATACCGGCGGCGGATACGGCGATATGAAAAAATGAATACGGAACGGGTGTGTCCATAGGCCAGTCGGTCATCCGCAGCCAGGATATGATAGGGTTCATGTGCCTTATTCCTTTGGTTTCCATATTGACGCTTATTATCGTATAGCGCGAAAATCACGGACAGCCAGGCAAGCGTTTATAAATGAGTTTGCGCAGAAACAGTATAATCATACAGGAGAATCATACAGGAGAATCCGTCAGCGACGGATTCTCCGCATTTTATAGGACTGTTTTTATGAAATCAGATCAATATATATTTCACAACAAAGAACAGTGCCAGCACATACATTAATGCGCTGATCTTCTTCTCCTTCGCCTTGCCGCACACCAGGTTGATCACCACATAGGAGATCACGCCCAGGGCAATGCCTTCGGAGATGCTGTACATGAACGGCATCGCAATGATGCAGATGTAGCAGGGGATGGTCTCCGAGTAGTCGTTGAAATCGATCTTCGTGATCGAGGTCATCATCATGAAGCCGACGACCACAAGGGCCGGAGCCGTGGCGAAGGACGGAATTGCCAGGAAGATCGGTGACAGGAACAGGGACAGGCCGAAGAGGATGGCCGCAACGACGGCGGTCAGGCCGGTGCGTCCGCCTTCGGCAACGCCGGCTGCGCTCTCCACGAATGTCGTCGTTGTGGAGGTTCCGAATACGGCGCCGATGGAGGTGCCCAGAGCGTCGGACAGAAGCGCGCCGCGGATGTTCGGAAGCTTCCCGTCCTTATCCAGCATATCCGCCTTGGAAGCCACGCCGATCAGCGTGCCCAGGGTATCGAACATATCCACGAAGAGGAACGCGAACAGAACGACCACGAAATCCAGGGAAAGTACCCGCGAGAAATCCATCTTCATGAAGGTGGGCATCATGCTGCGGATGCCGAAGCCGCCGGAGAAATCCGGGAACATGCTGTAGAAGCCCGCGGCCGCGTCAGGCCGGTAAAGGCCGACCAGCTGGCAGATCATGCCTAGCACCCAGGTGCCAAGGATCCCCCAGAGGATGCTGCCCTTGACGTTCTTCACGACCAGGATACCGGTTACCAGGATACCGATAATCGCCAGAAGCACGGTGATGCCTTCCGTCGTGAAGGTGCCGCTTTTCACGGAGCCGCTGAAGGAATACAGGGTCACCAGTGTGGAGCTGTCTACGACGATCTTGGCGTTCTGCAGTCCGATGAAGGCAATGAACAGGCCGATGCCGACGGATACCGCGTGTTTTAGGTTCTTGGGAATTGAATTGAAAATGGCTTCGCGCACGTTGGTCAGCGACAGCACGATGAAGATGATGCCTTCCACGAAGACCGCTGCCAGGGCCATCTGCCAGGTATAGCCCCTGCCCATGACGACGGTGTAGGTGAAATAGGCGTTCAGCCCCATGCCGGGCGCCAGTACGAACGGATAATTAGAAAGTGCCGCCATCAGAAGCGTAGCGACCATCGCGGCCAGCGCCGTAGCCGTAAAGACGGCCCCGCTGTCCATGCCGGATTCCGACAGAATACTGGGGTTTACGGCCAGAATGTAAGCCATCGTCATGAATGTGGTGATGCCGGCCATGATCTCAGTCTTGAGATCGGTGTGGTGTTCGCTCAGATGGAACACGTTCTCGAGAAAGCCTTCCTTCCCTTTCATTGGTTTTTCCTCCTGCCTCTTTGGGTCATGTCTCCGGGAAATGTCTTACTGAAAATGACCTTTTCGCGTGAAACATGATAATTTATAGTGACGCAGTCATTTTATCACATTTTTTGGTAAATAACAACTGACAAGACGATATTATCTGACGGCTATTCTGAAAAAATTTTGTCTATTTTTAAGGGTTCGTACTTGCTTCCGTCTATGAACGGACAGGATTTCGGCTTTTTGATTCGGAAAATATTGAAATACCGGGGGAAAGCGTTTATAATGGATACCATGACGGAGATTTCTCTGAAAAAGGCGGATCCCGGAATGAAATATGAGTTTTCATTGCAGAAGAGAGGACGATGGATATGAATGATGACAAAGAGAGACTGGGAACCGCGCCGTTGGGGCGTCTGATGTTCGAGCTGGCGGTGCCGACGGTATTCGCGCAGATCATTAACATGCTTTACAATATGGTGGACCGCATCTATGTGGGCCGCATTCCGGAGGTCGGATCCATGGCCCTTGCAGGTCTGGGCGTCAGCTTCCCGGTGATCCTGCTGGTCAGCGCCTTCTCCGGACTGGTCGGCATGGGCGGGGCGCCGCAGGCGGCGATCCGCATGGGGCGGAAGGACTATGAAGGTGCGGAAAAGATTCTGGGCAACGCCACCGTGTTCCTGGTGATCATGGCGCTGGTGTTGTGCGTCATTTTCCAGATCTGGAAGGAACCGATCCTTTTGATGTTCGGGGCCAGCGAGGCCACGGTTCCCTTCGCCAATGAATATCTGGGGATCTACCTGATGGGCACCGTGTCCGTGCAGCTGTCGCTGGGACTGAACCAGTTCATTACCTGCCAGGGCTTCTCGAAGGTGGGTATGATGACTGTGCTGATCGGCGCTGTCATCAATATTATTCTGGATCCGATTCTGATCTACGGCTGTCATATGGGCGTGGCCGGCGCTGCGACCGCTACAATCATCAGTCAGACGGTGTCGGCGGTCTGGGTGGTCCGCTTCCTGTGCAGCAAAAAGAGCAATCTGCGCATCCGCCGGGAGACGCTCCGGCTGGATCCGGAAGTGCTGAAGCCGGTGCTTCTTCTGGGTATTTCGCCGTTCATCATGCAGTCCACGGAGTGCCTGGTGCAGCTGACCTTCAACACCGGTATGCAGACCTTCGGCAACGATTATTATGTGGGCGCGATGACGGTCATTTTCAGCCTGTCCCAGCTTCTGTTCCTGCCGATGTCCGGTATCGCCCAGGGCGCGACGCCGATCATCAGCTACTGCTACGGCGCCGGGAATACGAAGCGTGTCATGCAGGCGTTTAAATTGCTGCTGATTGCGATCATGGTGTTTACAACGGGCGTGTCCGGAGCCTTTGTGCTGTTCCCGCGGGTGTTTGTCTCCCTGTTCAGTTCGGATCCGCAGATCGTGGATATCGCGGCTTACGGCCTTCGGATCTACTGTCTCGGCTTTTTGATTTTCGGCGCCCAGATGGCCTGCCAGCAGACGTTCCTGGCGGTGGGCGAGGCGAAGATCTCCGTGTTCCTGGCGCTTCTGCGGAAGGTGATCCTGCTGATTCCGCTGGCGATCATCCTGCCGCGGCTCGGCATGGGAACCGACGGACTGTTCTACGCGGAGCCGATCTCCGATGTTCTGGCAGTGATCGCGGCGGTGACCATGTTTGCGCTGAATATTCGTAAGATTCTGGCGCGGGCGCAGGTCCCGGCGTCGGAAACGGCCCGGCAGTGAACGAAGCGTCAAGATGGGAAACAGCCCGGCAGTGAACGAAGCGTCCAGACGGTAAACAGTCCGGCAGTAAATGTCCGGATGGTAAACGTCCCGGAAGTATAAGGGTGGGCAGCAATAAAATATAAAATACCGCTTGCATTTTTCTACATAAGGTATATAATGGTCATATGAACAACTATTCATATGTTGATTTCGGATGGTTTGTTCCCGGAATGTACCGCGGAACCGCTTTCGGAAGAAGATATGAGAATACGAAGATCATTTGCAAGGAGGATATGCCTTATGAAGAAGAAATTCAAAGTGGAAGTGGACTGTGCGAACTGTGCGGCGAAGATGGAAGCGGCTGTGAACAAGATCGAGGGCGTGAAGGAAGCGACGATCAGCTTTATGACGCAGCGGCTGATTATCGAGGCGGACGATAACCGCTTCGACGAGATCGTGCAGGAGGCGGTGAAGGCCTGCAAGAAGGTGGAACCGGATTGCGAGATCTATGTGTAATGTGTATCTGACCTGAGAAGAAGTTTTTGAACTTAATGATAGAAGTTATCCCGGGCGCCGGAGTCATTGTTGGTAGTGACTCCGGCGATTTTTGTGGGCGGTTTTTTTCAGTTGGATTTCCACGGCCGGGTTTCTGTAGTCGGATTTCCACGGTCGGGTTTCTGCAGTTGGATTTCCAGGGTCGGATTTTACGGCCGGGTTTCTACAGGGGTTCTATGTGTGGCCTTTGGCGGAAGTGACCGGTACGTCAGCAGACGGCGCACAGCCGGAAAGGAGTGCTGCTGTCCCAGTCGAAATCAATGAAGTACAGGGTCGCGGGGCTGCCGTCATGCCCGTTCAGTTCTGCGCAGGAGAGACGCGGGACCGCGGCGGGATCATATTCCAGACGGCAGGTTCCGACAGTGAGGACGCCGCCTGCAAGCGAGGGCTTTGTAAGGGTGACGAAGCGTTCGGTGACGCGGGGCGGGGCGGCGGGGAGAGAATCCTTGGCGGCGGTAAGTATATCTTCTGTAGCGGTAAGCGAATCTTCGGCAGTGGTAAGCGAATCTTCGGCAGCAGTAAGCGGATCTTCGACGGCGGGAAAACTGCCGTCCGCAGTGCCAAACACGAAACAGTCGGTCAGCAGAAGTTCATTTTCCGTCAGTTTCAGACTGCGCACGATGGAACGCAGGCCGGGAGCGTCATAGGCCCCGGCTATTTCGATGCGTAATTCCCCGTCGGAGGCGGCAAGGACTTTCCCGCAAAAGGCGCTGCCGGGCTTCTGGCCTTTCCCGTCTATGATGGGCAGGCTGTGGCCGAGGGAGGAATTGCAGAGATAGTCATAGCGGCTTTCCGGGCGGAAATAAGCGGCTGTGTATTCGCCTGCGCCGAAGTCGCAGAAAACGGTTTCTTCCCCGGACAGAAGCAGGAAACTTCCCACGTCGTTGTGGTTGTGCGGTTCGCCGTTGTGGCCGGCCTTGGCCGCCAGGCTCAGGGAGCCGCTGCAGGCAATGTACCACTGGGCCTGGGGGAAATAGTTTTCGCGGATACCATGGGCTTTCGCGGGGACTGCCGCAAAGGGGCGGCGATTGCGGGAGGCGGCAGCGTCAGTTTCCGGTCGTGTATCAGTCTCCGGCTGCGCGTCAGTTTCCGGTCGTATATCAGTTCCCGGCCGCGCGTCAGCTCTCGATCGTATATCAGCTTCCGTCTCATTCCACATATCCGGCTCCGTCCAGAAGAAATTGCGCAGGTACGGCTGAATCCGGAAACAGTCGTCGAAGAACGCGGCGTACGCCCGCGGCGGCAGCGCGGCGCCGTAATGTTCATGCAGACGGCAGCTGAGTCCCGGCTGGAAACTGCCGGTGCGGGAGCCGTCGGAGAAGCTGACGACGAGATTGCCGCGCAGAAACGCGTGTTCCTGAAACGCGGCGATTGCCGGACACAGGGGCTGCGCGAAGAGATTGTCTTCGCCGTCCGTATACTCAAAAAGAAGCTGGGCGAAGAAGGTGTAAAAACCGAAGCCGTAGTTCCAGTAGCCCAGGCCCTCCTGGCAGACGCCGTCGGCGCCGAAGCCGGAGAGATAATGTCCCATCGTGCGCAGGAGCCGTTCCCGGACCAGCGGGAATTTCTCCGGCGCCGCGTAGAGGAAGACCGCGCCCACGCTGCCGCCGCAGACCGCGGCCCAGTTGTGGGAAGCCGTCTCCCAGGCATAGCTGCGGCTTATGTATGGTTCGATGATGCGTTCCGTTACGCATTCCAGAATCCGCTGACTGACTCTGGGGGAGAGACGATCTGCGAGCAGGCTGCGGATTTCGCTGAGCGCAAAGCCGGTCTCCGCGGAGAACAGGTCGATTACGCCGCGGTCGTATGAGGTTCCCAGATCGGCGGCGTGCGCCGGGAGCACCCAGCTGTATTCGCCGCAGATGGCCCAGAGCAGATCATTTAAGGCAGTCAGGTCTTCTTCGCGGCCGTACAGCAGGACGGCCGCAGTCAGGCAGGAGAGCCGCCTGCGCCGCTCGAAAT
Source organism: uncultured Lachnospiraceae bacterium (assembly GCA_947629545.1). GTDB lineage: Bacteria > Bacillota > Clostridia > Lachnospirales > Lachnospiraceae > UBA3402. Next base: position 31,862 of record CANREE010000012.1, read on the forward strand.
AAAGGGATTCAAAAGAAACGCGGTTTCCGTCGCGGAAGAAGCGTTCGTATTCATGGAACGGCAGTTCATTGACCGGCGTACGCAGATAATGGCTGCGCATTTCTTCCAGCCGTTTTCGTTCTCCGGCGAAAAAGTCTGATGTCAGGATCCGCTGTCTGACGAGCGCGGATCTCGCTTCCGGGAATAGCATATGGGGCCTCCTGTGAAAATGAACTGCGGTTCCGCGCGGCTTTTGAAGGCAGCGCCGGACCTGCCATTATCATAATACTTTGCCGGTGCGATGTAAAGAAGCATTGCGCAGGTTCGGAGGACATGATATCATGTTACGTGAAGAGGAGCGGGAGGGTTATTGCCATGAAATTCGAACCGAAAACACTGGATTACGATTTAAGTCCTTATACGGGACTGACGCGCGAGAGCTGGATTGAGGCGGGGACATACCTGATGGAAGGCATTTTCCGGAATATCAGGAACTTCGAGGATCCGGTGGTGATGCCGCGGCAGGATACGAAGGTGACCTATCCGCATTCGGCGGATGCGGTGTGGGAGCAGAAGGCGGAGTATTTCGAGGGGCTTGCGCGGTCATTTTTTATCGCGGCGCCGCTCATCCATGACAACCCGGACCTGACGGTCTGCGGCTACCGGATCCGGGATTATTATAAGGCCCATGTGCTGCGGGCCTGTACGAAGGGCGATCCGGTGTCGGTGGGCCGCTATGAGGAACTGCAGGAGATTTCGCAGGACGGAGAGCGGACCTTTCAGCAGACTGTGGAAACCTGCGCGCTCGTGATCTGCCTGTGGGTCAGCCGTGAAGAGATCTGGGACACCTATACGAAGGCGGAAAAGGACCTGATCGCGGAGTTTCTGACCGGCTACGCCCACGGCAATACGGTGCCGCAGAACTGGCGGCTGTTCAATATGCTGGATATGGCATTTCTGCATATGGAAGGCTATCCGGTGGATGAGGAGATCATGACGGAGCACGCGAAAGCGATCCTTAATTATTACGCGGGGGACGGCTGGTACCGAGACGGTCATTCGTTCGACTATTATTCCTGCTGGGCGTTTCAGGTGTACGCGCCGATCTGGAACCTCTGGTACGGCTATGCGCATGCACCCCTGCTGGCGGCGAAGTTTGAGGCGTATTCCAACAAGCTGATGGAGACCTACGCCGACTTCTTCGACCGGGACGGCTTCACCAATATGTGGGGGCGCAGCAATATTTACCGCAACGCGGCGACCAGTGCCTTCGACGGGAACCTGCTGCTTCAGTCTCCGACGGCGGATCCGGGGCTTGCGAGGCGCATCTGTTCCGGGTCGCTGCTGCAGTTTCTGGGCCGGGATGATTTTCTTTATCAAGGCGTTCCGACCCTGGGCTTCTATGGGCAGTTCATGCCGCTGGTGCAGGGGTATTCGTGCGCGGAGTCGCCGTTCTGGCTGGGTAAGGCATTTCTCTGCCTGCATCTGGCGGCGGATCATCCGTTCTGGACGGCGCGGGAGAATAACGGAAGCTGGGAGGAGCCTGACGGGCAGCAGGTGAAGCAGACTGTGCTTGACGGCCCTGCGCTGTGCGTTACCAACCATCGGGCGAACGGCAGTACTGTGCTGCGTACCGGCAAGGTCGTAAAGGCGCCGGGGGATATTCACGGGATGTGGAATTATTCGAAGCTGTGTTATCATACGAAGTATCCATGGGAGGCGGGGCCCGTGGGCGCGGATGTGCCGGCGGCCGTGGTCACCAAAACGCCGGCGCTGTTCGCGCAGACCGTTCCCGCCGGCAGAGTCGAGTCTCAGCAGTATGTTCTGCTCGATAAAACCAGCGGGCAGTATGAGCGCTGCAATGTGACCTTCTGGAACGGCGTCAGGGACGGCGTGCTGTATCGCCGGCAGTTTTTCGATTATTCGCTGCAGAAGGAATGTCACTGGATGCATGCGATGGATCTGGCGGACTTTCCGGTGCCCTACGGGATTCTGCGGGCGGACCGGCCGCGGCTGTATCGGCGGCCGGTGGAACTGACACTGGGCTCCTATGGCTTCCCGGATAACGGAACGGAGATGATCGGAAGGGAGTGCGAAACAGGCGATGGGACAGCGAAGGCGGTCATCCTGAAAGGCCGCGACTCACAGGGCCGCGCAAAACAGCTTGCGATGACTGTCTATGGCGGCTGGACGGAGCTTTGGGTGACCGCGAGCCGCGGGACGAATCCGGATTCCGCAAAGTCGCTGATTGTCTGCGCGAAGGGCGCGTGGCAGAAGCGCTACGGCTGCCGGCCCGGCCTCCTGATTTCGCAGGTCATTACGAAGGAGAGCCATGAGGATTTCACGCCCGATGAGCTGTTCCCGATCGCAGCCGTTGCTTACACGGATCCGGACTGTCTGGGCATCTACGGGCCGGTGACGATCACATTAAAGAGCGGAGAGAAGAAAGTCATTGATTTTGAAGGAATCGAAGGGCAGCTTCTGTTATAGAAGCTGCCCGGTTTTCCTGCGGAATTGATTTTCGGAAATGCAGGTTCGGAGTTATCTGCCGCTGTCGAGCGCCCGGATGAATTCCTCCACCCCGGCTTCCGTCGTCGCCCAGGAGGTGACGAGGCGGACGCTTCTGCGGTTTTCATCGATCTTTTTATCCGGCATGAAAAGGAAGTCCCTGCCGAGTCTTTCGATCATTTCATCTGTAAAAATGGGAAACAGCTGGTTGGTCTGCGGCGGGTAGGCGAATTCGTACCCGCGCGCGGCGAGCCCGTCGCGGAGTCTGGAAGCGCACGCGTTCGCATGGGCGGCCAGGTCGTAGAAAAGGCCGTCCGTGAACAGTTCCTCGAACTGGATTCCCAAAAGCCAGCCCTTCGCCAGCATCGCGCCCCGCTGCTTGATCAGGTAACGGAAATCCGCCTTCAGCGCGTCGTTAGTGATAACCAGGGCCTCGCCGAAGAGCGCGCCGTTCTTGGTGCCGCCGATATAGAAGACGTCCGTAAGCGCGGCGATGTCCGCTATCGTAAGGTCGTTGGCGGGGCTGGTCAGCGCGGCTCCCAGCCGGGCGCCGTCCAGAAACAAAAACAGGCCGTTCTGCCGGCAGAAATCCGAAATCGCTGTCAGTTCCGCCTTCGTGTACACCGTTCCGACCTCCGTCGAGTCGGAGAGATAGACCATCTTTGGCTGCACCATGTGCTCGTCCATATGGGCGTCAAGGATGGTCCGGATTCCTTCCGGCGTCAGCTTTCCGTTGGCGGTCGGCGGCGTCAACACCTTATGGCCGGAGGCCTCCACCGCGCCGGTCTCGTGGACATTGATATGCCCGGTCGCGGCTGCAATCACCGCCTGATGGGGCCTGAGCGCGGCGGCGATCACGGCGGAATTGGTCTGGGTGCCGCCTACCAGGATATGCACGTCGGCGTCGGCCCGGCCGGTCTCTGCACGGATCAGACTGACGGCATGCGCCGTGTGCCGGTCCATGCTGTAACCGTCATTCTGTTCCAGATTGGTCTCTGTCAGGGCCTTCAGGATGCGCGGATGCGCCCCCTCGCTATAGTCGTTATTGAAACTGTACATCGTCTTATCCTCCGGATTGATTATGATTTACGGGATGGGCGAAAAGCGGAAAAGCTCCCGTCTCAGCCCATCAGCCGCGTGGCTGCGCAGACAAGCGTTTCGCACACGCCGCAGAGAACCATGACGAGAATCGGATGAAATTTTGCCCTGCGCAGCAAAAGCAGGGCTACTGCGAAATAGCAGATCATCCGCAGATTGATCTGCGCGGGTTCGGCGGAAATGACGCCGCCCACGAAGAAGGCGGAGATCAGGATCGTGACTCCGGCCTTTGCGATCATGGCGACGACGGCCGGGCGAAGCGACGCGAGCGTCTTCTGAAGCAGGCTGAGGCCGCGGAAGCGGGTGTAGAGAAACGCCAGCAGCGTGACGAAGACGCAGGACGGCAGGATGCAGCCCAGTGTAGCGGCAATGGCGCCGGACGTTCCGGCGACCTGGGTTCCGACGAAGGTGGCCGCATTGATTGCGATCGGACCCGGCGTCATTTCCGCGATCGTCACGAGGTCGGCGAAGGTATCCGCGGTGATCCACTGATGAATGGTGATGACCTGTTCTTCAATGAGCGGCATCGCGGCGTAGCCGCCGCCGAAACTGAAGGCGCCGATCTGAAGAAAGCTCAGGAATAACTGCAGACAGATCATGCGTCTTCTCCCTTCCGGACGGACAGGACGGCGCGAATCGCGCCGAAGGCCGCCGTCACAAGGATGATCCATATGACATTGACATGCAGGAAATAAGCGGCGCAGAACGCGGCGGCCATGATCAGGATATTGATCCGGTCCCCGGTGTCTGCCACAGTTTTTCCCATATCATAGACGACGGATACAATGACCGCCCCCACCCCCGCTTTCATACCGCCCAGCATGGCCGCAGCATAAGGGTTGGCGGAAAATGAGCTGTAACAGAGGGAGATCAGCGACAGGATCACCATGGGCGGCAGGACAGCGCCCAGAACGGAGACAAGGACGCCGGGAAGACCGGCGAGCTTGAAGCCGACGACGATCGCGCCGTTTACGGCGATGGCTCCGGGTGAGGACTGGGCGATGGCGACCAGATCCAGCATTTCTTCCTCATCGATCCAGTGGTACTGATCGACGAATTTATTCTTCAGGAGGGACACAATGACGTATCCGCCGCCGAAGGTAAACGTGCTGAGGTAGAGCGTGGATGCAAACAGCCTCAGAAGCACGTTTCTTTTCGCCTGCCCCATGATTTGCCGTCCCCTTTCTTATGATGCGGTAAGGCCCCGTCTGTTTATTCCCTGCACTCCAGCACATCCTTATAAAACTGATTCAGTTCCTCTTCGCTGTCGCAGAGCACCAGATACATCTGGTTGCCCATGGCGCCGGAGAGGGCGTCGGGGATGCGGTCAACCATCTTCATCTTCGCGCCGTATTTGGCCATGATGTCCTCGTGACTCATGACGAAGTTCTTGCCGTCGCGGCGGCCGGCGAAGGCGCAGAAGGCGTGCTTGCCCACCGGCATCGTGGAGCGGTCGAAGGCGATCATATCGGCCCAGATCTTATAAACATTGGTGGAGTGGGCGAAATTGATCATGTCCGGCGTGAAGCCGCCGCAGGGGCGCATGTTGACCTCCAGGGCCATGATGTCGCCTTTCTTGCCCAGTCCCTTCTGATCCTGCTGCAGACGGAAGAACTCAAAATGCACGAAACGGCTCCTGACGCCGAAGCTCTTGACTGTGGCGCGGCCGGCGGCGCGGGTGTCGTCGGGCAGATCCTTGACGATATAGTAGACGGAGTTGTCAGCATTATTCACGATGTCCATGATGGAGACGGGGGACACATTGCCGGTCTCGAACATGGGCTCGCCGTTGGAATCAATGATGGCGTCGTAGGAGTTGACCGCGCCGTAGACGAATTCCTCCATGATATAGGGAACGCCGGGGATCTTCGTGTCGAAGAATTTCTGCAGTTCCTCGTCGTTTGAGATCTTGTGGGTGTCGGAAGCGCCGACGCCGTTGTCCGGCTTGGCGACGACCGGATAGCCCACCTTCTTAATGAAGGACTTGCAGCCCGCGTAGTCGTCCACCAGATGGTAGCGGGCGGTGACAATGCCGGCCTTCTTATAGTATTCCTTCATTTTGGATTTGTATTTGATGCGGGAGATATCGGATGCCTGGAAACCGCTCTGGATGTTGAAATCCGTGCGGAACCGGGCGTCGCGCTCCAGCCAGTACTCGTTGTTGGACTCCAGCCAGTCGATGCGGCCGTATTTGAAGATGAAAAATGCGATGGCGCGGTAGACCTCGTCGTCATTTTCCAGGCTGGACACCTTGTAATACTCATTCAGGCTGTTCTTCAAGTCGCCGGTCAGCTCGTCGTAAGGGGCGTCGCCGATGCCTAAGACGTTCATGCCGTTATTCTTCAGCTCCCGGCAGAACTGCCAGTAGTTGGTGGGGAAATTCGGCGAGATAAATACTACGTTTTTCATTTTTTCATATCCTCCTCGTGATGGTTTACTGTTTTATCTGAAATGAAGATGAATTGGCGGGATCACAGCTGTATATGTGACGCCGGTTTTCACCTGCATCGGTTCAACGTATTGAATCAAAGTGGGGAATCTCCATCCGTTGAAACGGAGTGGAGATTTCAGGCTCATCCCATGTCCAGCAGATACGGCGCAAAATACACGACCTGCTTATACCACCAGTCCCAGTCGTGGGCGCAGTCGTAACCCCAGTAATCGACCCAGGCATAGATCTCCTTCCAGTCCAGAATGCCGTGGAGCTGCCGGGTGGAATCGGGCATCTCCCACGGGCCCTGGCCCACACAGATCACTGCTTTGTGCTTGTTGTACTTGGCGATATAGGGATGGTCGGTGGGCATATTGGCCAGGTAATGAACCGGCGAATTCAGATAGACCAGATCGTCCATATAGGCGCCGAAGCCGTATTCGGCCGTATAGATACCGGACAGCGCCAGCAGACGGTCGAAGACGTCCGGCCACCGGAAATAGAAGTTCACCGCGTGGGTGGCGCCCAGACTGCTGCCGAATACCATGACGCCGGGCAGTTCGTCCCAGCCATTGCGTTCCATGGCCATATAGCGAATTTTCTGGGCGGCCTCGCCGACCACATACTGGTTCCACGCCTCGTGGCGCTCGATGCGCCGCCGCGGGTCGCCATTTGTATCGGACCAGGTCTCCTGGTCCATCGTGTCGACAGATAGCACCATCAGCTTGCCGCTCTCGATCCATGGCCCCCAGGTGCCCGCCATGTGGAAATTCTCGAAATCATAGAAGCGCCCGTTCTGGCAGGGGATATAGATCATCGGGCGGCCGGCGTGGCCGTAGACTTTGCATTCCATATCACGGCCCAGGGCCGGGCTGTATTCCTTGAAATACTGTGTCTCCATAAATGTCTCCTTCCTGCGCCGGATGCGGCGCGGCATTTGAGTTCCATGCCTTGAAAATGTGTTTCAGCGCGAACGTGTTATTGCTTTCCCACGAAGCAGAACAGCAGTCAATCCGTTCATTGCAGAATGGTGTTCTATTCTGACAGAGCGTTTTCACCGGGATTCACTTTATAAGTCATATAATAATGTTTCCATGAAAAATGGAATCTGCTTCTCCCAGCTTGCTTCGCTGTGATCTCCATTTGGCACGATGCGCGTCGAGAGCCAGATTCCGCGGTCCAAAAGCATCCCGGAAACCTTCTTGAACTGCTTCTCCATGCCGATGTGGTTCTTCATTTCTTCGGAGCCGTAGTCCATGTAAACGACGGTGCCGGGCCGAATGTCGGTCCGCCTGATCATGTGCTCGATCCCCGCGGGATTCGTCCAGAGGGAGGGCGAGAGCGCCGCTGCCCTGGAGAAATACCGGTTATAGGCGGTCACCGCGTAGAGGCTCATGAGTCCGCCCATGGAGCTGCCTGCGATGAAGGTGTGTTTCCGGTCGGGAAGCGTGCGGTAGTTCCGGTCGATATAGGCCTTGAAGGAGCGGATCATCCACCGCATGGTGGCGCGCCCGCGTCCGGTGATATTGCCGAAGTGGACGTCCTTAAAGGAAAACGGCGAGTATTCGCTGAGCCGTCCGTTGTCCGGATGGTGGTTGCATTCGACGGCCGCGATGATCAGTTCCGTCTCCGAGAATTCCATGTATTCCGTCATGCCCCAGGACTTGCCGTAGGTGGCGTCCTCGTCGAAGAAGACATTATGTCCGTCGAACATGTAGAGAACCGGGTAGCGCCGGTCCGGCTCGTGCAGGTAGGACTCCGGCAGGTAAATATAAGCGCGCCGCGGCTCGTCGCCGGTCAGCTCCGGAATTGTGACATCCCAAACTTCAACCATGATTGCTTTCCCCCAGTGGTGGAATCGTTGATTTTACGTGGTTAATATACCATAGAGGAAGGAAAATGGCAAGGAGATTCTTCCCGGACCAGGCGCTGTCCGCCGGCAGAAAAAGTGTATTTTTTCACTGGACGAAAATCGCTCCCTGATGTTATACTATTTTCTATAGGGGGATTTCTTATCCGCCGGCTCAGGCGGAAAATAAAACGAAAGGAGAAGGTACCATGGTCAATTTAAGAGAGAAGCCCTTTTATCTCACGGAGGAGGAGATCCGGTGGGTGGAGGAAACCATCGCCGGCATGACGCTGGAGGAGAAGCTGGGACAGCTGTTTGTGCTGCTGAAGGCGGTTCCCGGAGTCGATGAGGAGGCGATCAAAGCGAGTCTGGCTGTCTCCCATCAGGGGGGCCTGCGCTGGCAGGGAGGTGATAAGGAGACGGTCTGGCTGCAGAACACGACTTACCAGAAACACAGCAAGATTCCGCTGCTCATCGCCGCTAACTGCGACGACGGCGGAAGCGGTTGCCTGCCGGACGGCACTTTTGTCGCGACGGCCGCCCAGTGCGGCGCGGGACCCGGCACGGAGAACGCCTACCATGTGGGCTACGCCGCCGGACGCGAGGCGTCTTCCATCGGCTGCAACTGGATGTTCAATCCGGTGTCCGACATTTACATGAACTGGCGCAATACCATTGTCAATACCCGTTCTTTCGGCGAGGACACGGACAATGTGATCGCCAACGCCCGCGCTTATATTAAGGGTATCAAGGATGCCAATCCCAATATGGCCTGCACGGCCAAGCATTTCCCGGGAGACGGCGTGGAGGAGCTGGATCAGCATCTGGCGCTGGGCGTCAATACGTTAAGCGTTGAGGAATGGAACGCCACGTTCCGCAGGGTCTATCAGACGCTGATCGACGAGGGGCTGGAGAGCATCATGGTGGGACATATCGCCCTGCCGGAGATGAGCCGTCATCTGCGCCCCGGCATTGCCGACGATGACATCATGCCGGCTACCCTCGCGCCGGAGCTGCTCACCGACCTGCTGCGCGGGGAGATGGGCTTTAACGGCATTATCATCACCGACGCGTCCCACATGGTGGGAATGTCGGCTACCTCGCGGCGCTGCGACGCGGTGCCGGGAGCCATCGCCGCCGGATGCGATATGTTCCTGTTCGCCAACGACGTAGAAGAAGACATCGGCTTCATGAAGGCCGGCTATGAGAAGGGCATTATCACGGAGGAACGTCTTTCGGATGCGCTCCACCGCATCCTGGGCATGAAGGCACATCTGCATCTCTATCGGGATGAGGTTCGCTTCCCCGACAAGGCGGGACTTGCGGTCGTGGGCTGCGCGGAGCACAAGGCTTTCGCCAAGCAGGCCGCCGATACCTGCATTACGCTGGTTAAGGATACCAGGCACCTTCTGCCTATCGACCCGGCGCAGAAGAAGCGGGCGTATCTGGTTTATGTCCAGTCTACGCCTACCAGTAAGGGTTATAAGGGCGATCCGGTTCGTGACATCGTTGTCGAGGAACTGGAGCGGGCCGGCTTTGAGGTGGACATCTGCCCCAACTTCCATGATCTGGAGGTGGAGAAAGGTGTATCGCCCATGAACATGGTGAAGATGATGGAACACGGGTCGCGGAAGGATTTTATCGAGAATCACGACGTGGTGTTCCTGTTCATCAATGTAAAGGGCTACGCCCAGGAGAATGATGTCCGCGTCCGCTGGAGCTGCAACCACAGCCGCGAGCTGCCCTGGTACAATGAAGAGGTGCCTACCGTGGGCATCAGCTTAAACTATACGAACCATCTGATCGATGTGCCGCAGCTGCACACCTTTATCAACGCCTACGGCCCCACGCGCACCCATATCCGCGCCGCCATCGAGAAGATCTGCGGGAAGAGCGAATTTATGGGGAAGGCGGGAGAGAACGTCTTCTGCGGACGCTGGGATGCCAGACGTTAAAGATTGAGGTTATCAGACGCGAGGTTACAGGTTGTCTGTTGACGCCGGTTTCGGATCAGTAGCCGGTTTCGGATCAGTAGAATGAATACGGGTAAGACGTCACTGGCGCCTGCCCGCATGGAAATCAGGCCGCCGCCCGGGAATGAACTTCCGCAGGGCGGCGGCCTTTGTAGATCCTGCAGGCAGGTTTGTTCACGCTGCTTGCGGAGCATTTTTTACGGGAAATGGATCGGATGTTTGATGTACTGAATGTATGTTGAATATGCTGAATGTATTTCGAATGTTGACAGGCTAAATGTTGACAAGTAAACATTTGTATTATATAATAGTGACTCGGGAGGGACGCCGTCATGCTGGAACAGGAGCGTTTTGAAGAATTTTCATCCCTGATATCGGGAATTTACGGCAGTATCCAGAAGCTGAAGGCGCGCTACACAGCGCAGCTCGGACTGAAGGCTGTCCATGTCTTCTGGATCTATCTGCTGCGGGAGCATCCGGAGGGAATGTCGGCGTCGGAGCTGGCAGCGGCCGGGCAGTCCGACCGCAGTCTGGTCTCCAGAGAGATCGACGATCTCTTCGAGAAGGGGATCATTTTCACCCGGGACGGAAGCGGGAAGCGGCGTTACGGATGGAAGCTGGAGCTCACGGATAAGGGGCGGGAACTGGCGGACGTCATTTCGGCTGTGGCCGCTGAGGTCCAGGATACGGTGAGCCGCGGGATCCCCGAGGAGGACCTTGTCACATTTTACCGGACGCTAAGAACGCTGGCCGGCGGTTTTGACGGGCTGAACAGGAATAATCAGATACAGGAGGTCATTGACAGATGTCTGTAAGAATTTTAAGCGACTCCGCCTGCGATATTCCGCAGAGTGAAGCGAAGAAAATGGGCGTCACGGTACTGCCGCTGAAGACGATCATCGACGGAGTGGAGTATCTGGACGGCGTGACGATAACGACGGAGGAGTTTTATGAGAAGCTTGCGACATGCAGGACGCTGCCGACCACGAGCCAGCTGCCCCCGGCAGAGTTCGGGGACGCGTTCCGCGCTGCCGCGGCAGGCGGAGACGAGACGGTAGTCATCACACTTTCAGGGAAACTTTCCGGGACGCTGCAGAGCGCGATGATTGCCGCGGAGGAGTTTCCGGGAAAAGTATGGATCGTGGACAGCGGAACCGTCACCATCGGCCAGCGGATCCTGATCGACTATGCGGTCCGCCTGCGCGGACTGGGACTGGGCGCCGGGGAAATCGCGGAGCAGCTGAACCGGATGAAGTCCAGGGTCTGCCTTCTGGCGAGGGTGGATACGTTGGAATATCTTGTCCGCGGCGGACGGTTGTCCAAGACCGCTGGTCTGGCGGGGACGCTCCTTAATATTAAGCCGGTTCTCAGCGTGGAGGACGGGGTGGTCAAAGTCATCGGGAAGGCACGGGGGTCGAAGCAGAGCAGCAATATGCTGACGGAATTTATCATGAAAAAAGGCGGCGTCGATTTTGACATGCCGGTCATGCTCGCCTATTCCGGGACGGACGACAGTCTTCTGAAGGAGTATATCGAGAACAGCCGCGCGCTCTGGGAGGGCCATCTGGACAGCCTGCCGTCGACCATGATCGGCAGCACGATCAGCACCCACGCCGGCCCCGGCGCGATTGCGGCGGCGTTCTTTGCTAAGGAGTAAGCAGTAATATAAGCAGTGCGTCACGGGTGTTCTGTCTGTATAGAAACTTAATTACCCCCGATTGAAAGCCGGGTGTCTATAAGAAAGTTTTGAAAGCAAAATTTAGATTACAGCATCTGTCAGGCAGGATTTGGACATACCAAAAACACGAAGTTACAGGGAGCAATCCCCCGCGCTTCGTGTTTTGTTGGCTACTCGCTCATACCTTTACCCTTGTTCCGTTGCTTTTTCCATTCCTCAAATTCACGACGGTTTTCTTCGTGAGAGTAAGACTCTTGAATATCAAGCAAAATACTTCTGGCTAAGCTCTCAATAGCATGTTTGGGAGGATGGTAATGTTCCATGTTGAACTGACAAACCACATTTCCACTTCCGAGATCGACAATTGATGCGGTGTACTCTCCCAGTGTTTTCGGTTGCTCCACGGCAGACATTTGCTCAAAAAGGCAGCGCTGTAATTCATTCATTTTTCAATGGGGGTGGCGTTGCTTCCTTCAAATCAATTTCAAGGAACATAACCATGGCACGACTCGAATTGTTTTGATGTTTTCCCTTCATTTGCTTCGCTTTTGGCTTTTATTCTTCGTGTTCGGAACGGTAGAACTGAATATAGTCCGTTACGAGATGCGGGTAGAGTGCATAGACATGACGACACACCTTTTTATATAGTTCCAAAAAACGATTATCACCGCAAAAGTCAAGCAGTCCATCCAACAACTGCTCGACCTGTCGTTCATCTGGCAGGAGAACAGAGACCATCGAGTTGACAGCATCTGTATATACTTTATAAGCATGGTCATAAATTTGTTGACGCTGTCCAGCAATTAACTCTAAGTCTTTTAGTATTTGCTCCATCTCATCCATAAACCTTTCCTTACATAAAATTTATTGATAAACGAAAAACACCCTATCTCATAGTCCTTATGATAGATAAATGATAATTTAGAGCAGATGGCTAAGACCATTTATGATTATTGGTTCACACAATTTGACTTTCCTGATGAGAACGGCAAACCTTATCGCTCAAGCGGCGGGCAAATGGTGTGGAATGAACAGGTTAAACGTGTAATACCCGTTGAATGGGAAGTAAAAACGCTTTCGCAGATTATGCAAAAGAACTCTAAGCCGTTTGACTATTCATCAGTGCAAACTGCCGTTGATCTGAGCATAATGCCGTCAAATTCTATTGCTATCACACAGCTCAATTCTAGTGAAAACTTTGCAACCAACCTTTTCGAGATGAAGAAGGGTGACATTTTGTTTGGTTCTATTAGACTGAATAATACGGTGCGGCGGAGCCGCCTGTCCGGTGTGGCGAGAGCCACTTGTCCGGACTGACGGAGCCACCTTGTC
>CANREE010000013.1 GCA_947629545.1 uncultured Lachnospiraceae bacterium
CTAAAATATAACACAAAAGAGGGATCTCTGCTTTATTAATTATTCAGTTGTAACACATGTATTGTAAACCTACAGTCTCGTAATGGCGGACTGCGAGGGCAATATTTACAGATTACCGCTTTTTTGCTATACTGAGAGAGTATGCGGACAGGCTGAAAGGAATTTTGGGGACAATGGGCGGCATATCCTACAAGCTGGAAAATTTTGAAGGTCCTTTAGACCTGCTTCTCCATTTGATCGAGAAGAATAAAGTCAGTATTTACGATATACCTATCGTGCTGATCACGGAGCAGTATCTGGAGTACGTCGGCCGTATGGAGACGGAGAATCTGGACGTGGTCAGCGAATTTCTTGTCATGGCGGCTACGCTGATCGATATCAAGGCGCGGATGCTTCTGCCTGCCGATGAGGAAGAGGAAGACGGTGAGGGGGATCCGCGGGCGGAACTGGTGCGGCGGCTTCTGGAATACAAAATGTATAAGCAGATGGCCTTTCAGCTGCAGGAGATGGAACAGGACGCGGAGAAACATTTCTATAAGGATCCGACCATACCGCGCGAGGTGGCCCGTTACGAGCCGCCGGTGGATCTCGACGCGCTTCTTGACGGCCTGACCCTGGCAAAACTGCAAAGTATTTTCCAATCCGTCATGAAGCGTCAGAATGATCGCGTGGATCCGATCCGCAGCCGTTTCGGCGAGATCCCGAAAGAGCGGGTAAGCCTGGAGAAGAAGATCAGCTCGGTCATTGATTATGCCAGACAGAACCGGCGTTTCAGTTTCCGGCAGATGCTTTCCGGCCAGAGGGACAGGGTGGAACTGGTAGTCACCTTTCTGGCGGTGCTGGAACTGATGCGCATGGGACGGATAAGGCTCACGCAGGCCGCGCTGTTTGACGATATGGACATTGAAGCGGTGGATACGGAAGGCGGTCTGGACGGACTCGACCTGGACGGTCTGGAAGATTTCGAGGGATAAAGGTGGCTGTGATGGACAGAGAATGGGATGAGGAAACGTTTGATCTGGAGGCCATAATTGAGCGGCAGGAGGAGCTGGAAGCGGCGCTGGCCGCGGAAGAAGACGATACGCCGGAAGCGGGAGCAGAGGCTGCGGCGGAAGCGGATAATACCGGCTCTGCCGCAGAGGCGCCGGCTGAGGCGAAAGAAGATGCGGAAGACGCGCCGGAACCGGAAACTGCCGGGGAAGATGCGGTTTCCGGTGAAAAAGATACCCGTGAAACAGGGAAATATCCCGAGAGCGACTGGGAGGCAATCACAGAAGCGGTTTTATTTACCATGGGCAAGCCGGTGGAACTCGGACAGCTGGCGGCAGCGATCGACCGGGATGCAGACACGGCGCGTAAGGTCGTGGAAGAATTAAGCCGCCGTTATGACGAGGAGAACCGGGGGATGCAGATCATTCGTCTGGAGGACAGTTATCAGCTCTGCACCCGTGGACGTTTCTATGAGAACCTGATTCGTGTGGCGACAGCGCCCAGGCGCCATGTCCTTACGGACGTGGCCTTAGAGACGTTGTCTATCATCGCCTATAAGCAACCGGTAACCCGCATGGAGATCGAGAAGATACGGGGCGTCAATTCGGACCATGCGGTCAGCCGTCTGGTTGAATACGGTCTTGTCGATGAGATCGGACGTCTGGATGCGCCCGGCCGGCCGGCGCTTTTTGCGACGACTGAAGAATTTTTGCGGCGTTTCGGTATCGGTTCCACGGAAAATCTCCCCGCGCTGGATCCCGTGAGGGTCGAAGAGATCCGAAGCGAGGTGGAAGAGGAACTGCAGGTTGACCTGAAGGAATTGGAAGCAAAAGACGGACAGGAAGCAGGTCTGTAATTCATAAAGTCTCTTTTATTTGGGCAAAATAACAATACGTGCCCGCAGTTTTTGTGCTTTTTATCATAAATTACAAAAAATTTCCGAAAAGGCTATCTAAATTTGCCATTTTGTGCTAGAATCAACTTAACTCAACAATCTATGAGGGGGAGATTATCATGGCAAAAGAAATGATAGCAATGCTTCTTGCCGGCGGACAGGGTTCGCGTCTCTATACGCTGACCCAGAATCTGGCAAAACCCGCGGTTCCCTTCGGCGGAAAATACAGGATCATCGATTTTCCGTTGTCGAACTGCGTCAATTCCGGTATCGATACCGTGGGGATCCTGACCCAGTATCAGCCATTGGTCCTGAATGAGTACATCGGCAACGGTCAGCCCTGGGATCTGGATCGTCTGCACGGAGGGGTCCATGTGCTTCCGCCTTATCAGCAGGCGTCCGGCTCCGACTGGTATAAGGGTACGGCCAACGCCATCTACCAGAATATTTCATTCATCCAGAGATATGATCCGCAGTACGTGATCATTCTGTCAGGCGACCAGATCTGCAAGCAGGATTACAGCGATTTCCTGCGCTACCATAAGGAGAAGGGAGCGGAGTTTTCTGTGGCGGTCATGGAAGTGCCGTGGGAGGAGGCTTCCCGCTTCGGCATTATGGTGGCTGACGAGAACGACCGGATCACCGAATTCCAGGAAAAGCCGAAGCAGCCCAAGTCCAATCTGGCTTCGATGGGCATCTACATTTTCAACTGGGATATTCTGAAGCAGTATCTGGAGGAGGATGAGGCGGATCCGAATTCAGAGAATGATTTCGGCAAGAACATCATCCCGAACCTGTTCAGGGACAACCGGAAGATGTACGCCTACCATTTCAGCGGCTACTGGAAGGATGTCGGAACCATTTCCTCCCTCTGGGAAGCGAATATGGAGGTCCTGGATCCGGAGCACAGCGGCATCAACCTCTTTGACGACGACTGGAAGATCTACAGCCGCAACAGCGGCATGCCCGGCCACAAGATCGGCAAGAACGGTGTCGTGGAGAATTCCATGATCACCGACGGCTGCCGCATCTACGGCAAGGTGAAGCATTCCATCCTGTTCGCCGGCGTGCAGGTGGAGGAAGGCGCGGAAGTCGAGGACGCCGTCGTTATGGGCGGCACTGTCATCCGTTCCGGCGCGGTGGTGAAGCACTGTATCATTGCGGAGAATGTGGAGATCGGCGAGAATGCCGTCGTCGGCGCGATGCCGTCCGGAGATGAGAAGGGCGTGGCTACCGTGGGCAATAACGTATTTATCGGCGACGGTGCCAAGATCGGCCCCAGCGCCATGGTCAGGAATAATGTGAAAGGCGGTGAGGAGCAGTGGTAAAGTCCAACGCAGATGTATTGGGAGTTCTGTTCCCGAACAGTTATGATTCTCTGGTACCGGAGCTGGTGAACGAACGTCTGATGGCCTCGATCCCCTTCGGCGGCCGTTACCGTATCGTGGATTTTGTGCTTTCCAGCATGGTGAACTGCGGCATCGACAACATTTCCCTGATCGTCCGCAGGAATTACCATTCGCTGATGGATCATCTGGGATCCGGCCGTGAATGGGATCTGGCCCGCAAGAACGGCGGTCTGAATATCATCCCGCCTTTCGCGCAGAAGACGGTGAAGCTCTATAACGGCCGCGTGGAAGCGCTGGCAAGCATTCTGGATTTTCTGCGCACGCAGAAGGAGACTTATGTGGTCCTGGCGGATACCAATATTATCGCCAATTTTGATTTCAACAAGCTGATCGATCAGCATATCAAAACCGGCGCGGATGTGACGGTTGCCTATACGAGGCAGGAGATTCCGGCTTCCGCCAAGGCGGTCCACGGCCAGGGCATCGATCTGTATTACACGATCGACATGGATGCGGACAAGCGCGTGACCTATATGTATATGAATCCGACGCAGGACGGCGTCACGAATTTCTGCATGAATTACTATGTGATCAACCGTGAGCTGCTGATCGAGATGATCAATGTATCCAGCGTCCGCGGCATGCAGTTCTTTGAGCGTGATATGCTTGCCCCGCATCTGGACAAGGTGAAGGTCTACGGTTATCAGTATGACGGCTATGTGGCGCGCATCAGCGATCTGAAGAGCTACTATGACGAGAATATGCGGCTTCTTGACGACGCGAATCTGGACGCGCTGTTCGGACCCAGCACGATTTATACGAAGATTCGTGACGACAATCCGACCCGTTACATCGAAGGGGCGAAGGCGGAGAATGTGCTGGTGGCTGACGGCTGCATCATCGAGGGCGAGATCGAGAACTGCATCCTGTTCAGGGGCGTGCAGGTCGGAAAGGGCGCCAAGGTGAAGAATTCGATCCTGATGCAGGATACGGTCATCGAGGCTGGCGCTGACGTCGAGTATGTGATCACCGACAAGAAGGTGACGATCACGGCCGGGAAGGAACTGCGGGGGACAGACAGTTTCCCGGTGTATATCGCGAAGCATAAGGTCGTGTAGAATTTTGGAAGAATGTCCATAAAATGCCCGTTTTCGGGGCGGCAGGACTTTTTGGTTCTGCCTGTTTCCGGGCCCATGATTTGTATGCATGGGCCCGGAACCCGAAGGCGGGCATTTTCCGTAAGGTGCAAAGACGGCTTTTGTGCCGTCCGGCTGCGGCGTATTGGTTTACGTCGTATTAATGGTTTTTGACGTCTTGACCAGACGGTTCGCAGCGATGATCACTCCGGCCAGAAGAACCAGTGTCACCGGCAGCGCGGTCATTGCAAGGGGACTGTCCGTAAAATATCCGATTACGCCCGCCAGCAGATATCCGGCCGCGCACACGCCTGCGACCGTGAAAGCGTAGGGAATCTGCGTCGTTACGTGATTCACGTGATTGGAATGCGCGCCGGCAGAGGCCATGATCGTCGTGTCTGAGATCGGGGAGCAGTGGTCGCCGCAGACTGCGCCGGCGAGACAGGCGGCGATGCCGATGACAAGCATTTCGTAGGAATCCGTAAATACATTGCATACAATGGGGATCAGGATGGAGAATGTTCCCCAGCTGGTTCCTGTCGAGAAGGCCAGAAACACCGATACAATGAAAATGATGCAGGGCAGGAAGATCCGGAGCGTTCCCGCGGAAGCGGCTACCACATCATGGATATAAAGATTTGCCCCCAGAAGACCGGTCATGCCGGAAAGGTTCCAGGCCATGATCAGGATGATCATCGGCGCACACATGGAGCGGAAGCCTGCGGGAAGGCATTCCATGAATTCCGGGAAAGTAACCACGCCGCGAACCATATAGAGAAAGAATGTGAAGATCAGCGTGATCAGGCTGCCATAGACCAGTCCCATAGCGGAATTGGAATTTGCGAACGCGTCGATAAAGCCTGCGCCTTCAAAGAACCCGCCGGTATAGACGATTCCGATGATGCAGGTGACGATCAGAACGGCTACAGGCAATACCAGATCGATCACGCCGCCCTTGGATGAGGGGATCTCGTCATCCGCGTCCTGATAGGGGCGGTCGGCTGTGGTGAAAAGGTCGCCTTTTGCGGCATTGTCCTCATGGAGTTTCATCGGGCCGTAATCCAGCTTAAGGGTCACGATCAGAAGCATCATCAGAAGGGTCCCAAGCGCATAGAAATTGTAGGGAATGGTGCGCAGGAACATCTCAAAACCATTGATCCCAAGCTCTTCCGGAACGGAGTATGTAACTGCGGCGGCCCAGCTGGAGATCGGCGCGATGATGCAGACCGGCGCAGCGGTGGAATCGATCAGGTAGGCCAGTTTGGCACGGGATACCTGATGGCGGTCTGTCACCGGCCGGATCACGGAACCGACGGTCATGCAGTTGAAGCCATCGTCTACGAAGATCAGTACGCCCAGGGCGATCGCTGCAAGCTGTGCACCGACTTTGCTGTGAATATGTTTTGACGCCCAGCGTCCGAAAGCTGCGGAACCTCCGGCTTTGTTCATCAGTGCGACCAGTGTCGCCAGAAGTACCACGAATACCAGAATGCTGGCATTTTGCTGGGTGGCGATTTTATTTACAAGGCCGCCCTCGTCGTTGTAGAGGATCGTCTGAAGGGTCAGTCCAAGGTTTCCGTTGGCATAGAGCAGACCGCCGGTGACGATTCCCATGAATAAAGAGAAATAGACCTCTTTTGTGATCAGCGCCAGACTGATGGCGACTACGGGCGGAAGCAGAGACCAGACGGTCTGGTAGACATAGGGCATATGATCCTCAGAGGCCACAGCCGGCGTCTGCAAGGTGCGGAGAACCAGAATAAGGGCCGCAGCCAGCACGGCCAGCCAGATCCAGATTCTTGATTTCTTTGGAATATTCATAGTGAAATTCCCCCTTTCTTACTATACCTTACCATTATAGTATGATATACTGCTTTGTGCAACAGAAAAGTTCTTGACATTGTGTGGCGGTGATTTTATGATTGTTATGGTAAGATTGGCGAAGTGCAGGTGCGAGGTATGCGAATGAAACGTTATGCGGTGCTTTTGTGGGTAATGCTGATGTCGGTCTGCCTGGTTCTGGGCGGCTGCGGCGCAGGCGACGCAGCGGTTTGGTCCGACAGCGGAGAAACCCTGGATTTTTGGGCAGGAGCTGCGGAAGGGGATACTGCGGAATCGGCGGAGGATAAGACCGGCAGTACGGACATGGAAGGTCCGGCAGACGACGCCCCGGGCGCTGGAGTCCAGGCAGACGGTGCCCCGAGGACCGAAGTCCAGTCAGATGACGTCCTGAGCACTGGAGTCCAGTCAGACGATGCCCTCCTGGGCGCTGGAGTCCAGTCAGACGACGCCCTGAGGGCAGAAGTCCAGTCAGACGACGCCCTGAGGGCAGAAGTCCAGTCAGACGGTGCTCCGAGCACCGAAGTCCAGTCAGACGACGCCCTGGGCGCTGGAGTCCAGTCAGGCGGCGCCCTGAGCGCCAAAGTACCGGCAGACGCTGAAGCCGCAGAAAGTGTGGATGTGGAGCAGACCGGTCAGGGAAGCGGAATATCCGTTGCGTACGGCGAAGCGTACGACGATCCGGATCATGTAGCGCTGTATATTCATCTCTATGGCGAGCTTCCGTCCAATTATATCACAAAAAACGAAGCCCGTGACCTTGGCTGGGATTCCGGTAAGGGGAATTTGTGGGAGATCGTACCAGGCGCAAGCATCGGCGGCGACCGTTTCGGGAACCGTGAAGGTCTGCTACCGGAGAAGAAGGGCCGCAAGTATTATGAATGCGATGTTAATTATGAGGGCGGCTATCGCGGCGGCGAACGGATCGTCTACAGTAGCGACGGTCTGGTGTATTATTCCGAGGATCATTATGAGAATTTTGAACTATGGTATGATGAGGAGGGGCCGGCAGAATGAGAAAGATTACGCTTGATTTCAGAGGCCTGCCCGGCGAGGCGGAGCTTACGAGAAGAGAGATCCATGAATATATCGCCGGGAAAATGAGCTTTCCGGCTTATTACGGACACAATCTGGACGCGCTTTACGACTGCCTGACTGATATCACCGAGCCGACGGCGGTCGGCATTGTGGCTCCGATGCTCCCGCAGGATCCGGAGGAGGCGCTATCAATGGAATGCGCGGCGGCAGGGCGGGAAGGAAAACCCCGACGGGGGAAGGATTTTGACGCCCTGAATTATTTTGTCAGGGTGCGCAAGACCTTTGCCGACGCGGAGGCGGATAACCCGAATCTGGCGGTATTTGATTTGATGAAGATGGAAGATGCCGGAGGCATAAATATTCCGTAAAGTCCGGGAGCAGCCCTATCTGGGGGTGTATCCCGGCTTTTCCATCTGGTCCCTCACCAGATCGGATAACGTTACCTGGTCTACGACCTGGCTGATCGCGTCATCGATCCGCTTCCAGAGCGACAGGGTGGAGCAGGTATCCCAGTAGTTGCACTGCGGTTTTTCATCTCCGCTTAAACATGCCACCGGGGCCAGGTCGCCTTCCATCAGTCGCAGGATCATGCCGGCTGTGTATTCCTGAGGGTCTTTTGTCAGTTTATAACCGCCCTTTGCCCCCCGGACGCTGACAACGAAGCCTGCTTTCATCAGAACGGACACGATCTGCTCCAGATACTTTTCCGAGATGCCGTGGCGGGCGGCTACTTGACTGAGTTTGGTGCATTCGTCGGGGTGCAGGGCAAATTCTACCATCATTCGAAGGGCATATTGACCCTTGGTGGAGATCTTCATCATGGTTATGAGCCTCATTTCTGTACGTTTGTTTCTGCCGATCATCATACGATGAAAATCCGGTCTGCTGCTTTCTATCATACAGGAAAAGACGTGAAAAGTAAACTTCCATTTTCGCGGAAAATAGTGTATACTATCCACAGGAAAAGCCGTGTTTTCGGAAGGAACGGCAGACAAACCAACAAAGACATGAAAGGAACGGTACCATGGATCAGGGTTATATCCGCGTGGCGGCGGCGACGCCGAAGATCCGCGTAGCGGATCCCGTTTATAACGGAGAACAGATTCTGGCGCTGATGCGCGAGGGCGCTGACGCGCAGGCAAAGCTGCTTGTATTTCCCGAGCTTTGCATCACTGCCTATACCTGCAACGACCTATTTCTGCAGGACAGGCTTCTTTGGGAGGCGAAGAAGACGCTTCAGATGCTCGCGGAGGCGACGGCCGGACTGGATCTGCTGGCCTTTGTGGGCCTTCCCTGGGAGTGGGGCGGGCGTCTCTATAATACAGCGGCAGCGATCGGGGGAGGAAAAGTGCTGGGGCTTGTGCCCAAACTCCATATCCCCAATTATTCCGAATATTATGAAGGACGGTATTTCGCATCCGGCAATGAAACGCCGGTCTGGGTGGATTTCATGGGAGAAAAGATCCCGATGGGATCAAAACTGCTGTTTGTCTGTGAACAGATGCCGGAACTCAGGGTAGCCGCGGAAGTCTGCGAGGACCTGTGGGTGGTCGATCCGCCGAGTATCCGTCATGCGCTGGCCGGTGCGACGGTGGTTGTGAACTGTTCCGCCAGTGTGGAGACCGTTGGTAAGGACGATTACCGCCGCTCTCTGGTAGCTGGACAGTCCGGCCGTCTCATCTGCGGTTACGTTTATGCCAGCGCCGGCGAGGGTGAGTCCTCCCAGGACCTGGTGTTTGGCGGCCATGATCTGATCGCCGAGAATGGAACTGTACTGGCCGAGGCGAAGCGCTTTACGACGGGAATGACCTTTGCGGATATGGATCTGTGGCGGCTTAAGAGCGAAAGGCGGAGGATGAATACGTATCCCGGCAGTCTGGCTGCGGACGGTTATCTGTCCGTACCCTTCCGCCTTGCGCCGGAGAGGCTGAAACTGCGCCGGTTCATTGATCCGGCCCCGTTTGTGCCGCATGATGCAGGCGAAAGGAACAAGCGCTGCGAGGAGATCCTGAATATTCAGTCGATGGGACTTAAGAAGCGTCTGGAGCATACAGGGACCGGCTGTGCAGTGCTTGGTATTTCGGGCGGCCTGGATTCGACCCTTGCGCTTCTGGTGACAGCGCGGGCGTTTGATCTGCTGGGGATTCCGCGCAGACAGATCATTGCGGTTACGATGCCCTGTTTCGGCACTACGGACAGGACTTATCACAACGCCTGCGTGATGACGGAGAAACTGGGAGCGACATTGCGGGAGATCGATATTCGCAAGGCAGTGACGCAGCATTTTACGGATATCGGCCACGACCCTGAGCGGCATGACGTGACCTATGAGAACAGTCAGGCGCGTGAACGGACGCAGGTCCTGATGGATATCGCTAATCAGGAGAACGGCATGGTCATCGGTACCGGCGATATGTCGGAGCTGGCGCTGGGATGGGCTACCTATAACGGCGACCATATGTCGATGTATGGCGTGAATGCTTCGGTACCGAAGACGCTGGTGCGTCATCTGGTACGTTATTATGCCGATACCTGCGGGGAGGAAGCGCTTGCCGCGGTGCTTTTGGATGTGCTTGACACGCCGGTGAGCCCGGAACTTCTGCCGCCGGGGAAGGGCGGAAAGATTTCCCAGAAGACAGAGGATCTTGTGGGACCCTATGAACTGCATGATTTTTTCATGTATCATATGCTGCGCTTTGGTTTCGGGCCGGCGCGGATCTATCGGATGGCGCTGGAGGCCTTTGCCGGTGGAAATGCAGCGGATCTTGTGCCGGAACAACCTGCCAAAGGCCCGGCGGATGAAGGCAGCGGCCGGAATACAGAGGTTTCCGGCAGTGCGTATACGCCCGAGGTCATTAAGCAATGGCTTAAGACCTTCTGCAGGCGTTTCTTTTCCCAGCAGTTCAAGCGTTCCTGTCTTCCGGACGGACCGAAGGTGGGTACTGTAGCGCTCTCCCCGAGAGGCGACCTGCGGATGCCGAGCGACGCCGTCAGCCGGATCTGGATGGAGGAGATCGAACGGTTATGATGATCACGAGCACCGCGAATAAGCGGGTAAAAGCAGTGTCGGCACTGATGAAAAAGGCTGAACATCGGAATAAAGAAGGACTTTTCGTGATCGAGGGGCCGCGGATGTTCGCGGAGATCCCTGCGGACAGGCTGGTCCGTGTCTATGCGACCGAGAAGTTCCTGCGGGAAAATCGGTCCCTGCAGCAGGCGGCCGTAAACGGTCTGGTCGATACGGTCACGGAGGAGGTCCTTCGGGCAATGTCCGATACGCGGACGCCCCAGGGTGTGCTGGCGCTCGTGAAGCAGTACCGGTATTCCCTTTCATCGATCCTCAGGCAGCAGGGGACGGCCCATCTGATGCTTCTGGAGGCGATTCAGGATCCGGGAAATCTGGGAACGATCCTGCGGACCGGAGAGGCGGCCGGGATTACAGGCGTCATTATAGGCGGACGTTCGGCGGATATTTACAGTCCTAAGGTGATCCGTTCAACGATGGGCTCTGTTTTCCGGGTCCCGTTTGTAGAGACGGATGATTTGGGGGCGGCCGTCGCAGAAGTAAAAAAGGCGGGCGTACGGCTTGCGGCGGCCCATTTGGAGGGAAGTGTGGAGTATGACGCGCCGGACTATACCGGACCGATCGGTTTTGTGGTCGGCAACGAGGCCGCGGGTTTAAGCCCGCAGACGGCTGAAATGGCTGATGTATGCGTCCGCATACCGATGTATGGCAGCGTCGAATCCCTGAACGCGGCGGTAGCGGCTTCGGTATTGATGTATGAGGCGGCGCGTCAGAGACGTCATATGGCGCAAGGCTGACCGGTTCGCAGGATTCCGAACGGAATTTTAAGAAAAATGTTGAATTCGCGTTGAAATACTTTTATAATAGAAAAAGCGGTACTGTTTATACTATCAGACAGGGGGGATCGCAATTGGCATCTGTTTACTGGCTTATTTTCTTCGTAATCCTGGTCGGGATCGAGATGGCGACGCTGGCGCTGACGACGATCTGGTTCGCCGGAGGCGCTTTGGTGGCTTTTATTCTCTCCCTGTTCGGAGCCGGCGTGGAGATGCAGCTGACGGTATTTGTGATCGTATCGTTTCTGCTGTTGTTTTTTACGAGGCCCTGGGCGGCCAAATACCTGAATAAGCGGACGACGCGGACGAATGTGGAAGGACTTCTTGGCCGCACGGCCCGCGTGACGCAGGAGATCAATAATGAACTCGGTACCGGCAAGGCTGTAGTGGGCGGCCAGGAATGGACCGCGCGCGCCGGCGAGGATAAGGATGTGTATCCGGAGGGCACGATCGTCGTGATTCAGGGCGTTCGTGGAGTGAAACTCATTGTCAGGAAGGAACAGGAGGTTATGTAGTATGAAAGCTTTAATGGGGTTACTTGTTTTGATTATCATTATTCTGCTGATATTGTCGACCTGCGTTAAGATCGTGCCGCAGGCCCATGCGGTGATCGTGGAGCGGCTGGGCGCGTATCTGGGTACATGGTCGGTAGGTCTTCATGTGAAGATGCCGTTTATTGACCGTATCGCCAAGCGGGTGATCCTTAAGGAACAGGTAGTGGATTTCCCGCCGCAGCCGGTGATTACAAAGGATAATGTCACGATGAAGATCGATACCGTCGTCTTTTTCCAGATCACGGATCCCAAGCTTTATACCTATGGCGTGGAGAATCCGATCATGGCGATCGAGAACCTGACGGCCACGACGCTTCGGAATATTATCGGCGATCTGGAACTTGACCAGACACTCACTTCCAGAGAGACCATCAACACGAAGATGCGCTCGGCTCTGGATGTAGCCACGGATCCCTGGGGTATCAAAGTGAATCGTGTGGAACTTAAGAATATCATTCCGCCGGCGGCGATTCAGGATGCGATGGAGAAGCAGATGAAAGCGGAGCGTGAGCGCCGTGAGTCCATCCTTCGTGCGGAAGGCGAGAAACGTTCCACGATTCTGGTGGCAGAAGGCAAGAAGCAGTCTGCGATCCTTGACGCCGAGGCAGATAAGGAATCTGCGATCCTGCGCGCTGAGGCAGAGAAGGAGAAGCGGATCCGTGAGGCTGAGGGTCAGGCGGAGGCGATCCTTAAGATACAGCAGGCGACAGCAGATGGTATCCGTTTCGTCAAGGCCGCCGGCGCGGACGATGCGGTGCTGCAGCTTAAGAGTCTGGAGGCATTTGCGAAGGCTGCGGACGGACAGGCGACGAAGATCATCATTCCCTCCGAGATACAGGGCCTTGCGGGTCTGGTACGCTCGGTGGCTGAGGTAGCGAAGGAAGAGTAGACCGCGGCATTCTTCCGGACGGGCGCACTGCAGACAGACCGGGAGATGTGTCAGGCTGATCAGAAAAAGGCCGGCTCCCCGAAAGGGGAGCCGATTTCGTTCCACACTGTGGGACTGGATACAGGAGGATAATTATATGGATCTGAAAGGAAGAAATTTCCTGACGCTTAAAGATTTTACACCTGAGGAGATCGCATATTTTCTGGATCTTGCGGCGGAATTCAAGGATAAGAAGAAGCGGGGCGTTCCCACGGACATCCACAGGGGAAAGAATGTGGCCCTGATCTTTGAGAAGACCAGTACCCGGACGCGCTGTTCTTTTGAGGTGGCAGCCCACGATCTGGGTATGGGGACGACCTATCTCGATCCGGTCAGTTCCCAGATCGGCAAGAAGGAGAGTATCGCCGATACAGCCAGAGTTCTGGGACGTATCTATGATGGTATCGAGTACCGGGGGTATGGTCAGGAGATTGTGGAGGAACTGGCCCGTTATGCCGGCGTTCCGGTCTGGAACGGCCTTACAAACGAGTATCATCCGACCCAGATGCTGGCGGATCTGCTGACGATCCGGGAGCACTTCGGGCATCTGAAGGGCATAAGGCTGGTCTATATGGGCGATGCCCGTTATAACATGGGAAA
Organism: uncultured Lachnospiraceae bacterium; assembly: GCA_947629545.1. Taxonomy (GTDB): domain Bacteria; phylum Bacillota; class Clostridia; order Lachnospirales; family Lachnospiraceae; genus UBA3402. Next base: position 13,191 of record CANREE010000013.1, read on the forward strand.
TTCCCTGATGATCGCCTGCGCCAAGATGGGTCTGGATTTCGTAGCCTGTGCGCCGAAAAAGTATTTCCCGGAGGAGACGCTGGTGAAACAGTGTCTTACGTACGCTACGGCGTCCGGATCCACTATTACGCTGACAGACGATGTGATGGCCGGTACAAAAGGCGCCGATGTGGTTTATACGGATGTGTGGGTCTCGATGGGCGAGCCGGATGAGGTCTGGGGGGAGCGAATCCGCGACCTGACGCCCTACAGGGTGACCTCGGCGGTTATGAAGAATGCGGGCGAGGGGGCCATTTTCCTGCATTGTCTGCCTTCGTTCCACGATCTGAAGACGAAGATCGGGAAAGAGATGGGCGAACGTTTCGGCATTTCCGAGATGGAAGTTACAGATGAAGTGTTTGAAGCTCCATACTCGAAAGTATTTGACGAGGCAGAGAATCGGATGCATACGATCAAGGCGGTTATGGCCGCTACGTTAGGGGTATAAGGCCATGTACGGACAGGAGAGGAAGAAAGGGCGGCGCAATGCGGCGCTTCTGATGGATGCGGTCCATATCGTATTCGGCGCGCTGATCGTGCTTCTGGCTGTCATTACCTTCCTGAATCCGGAGGGAAATCAGATACTCCTTCCGGTGATATTTGCGCTGGCTGCCGTGTTGAACGTGATAAACGGGATCCACAAATTTCGTATAAGCGGACGTTCGACCCGCAAAAAAGCCGCGTCTGCGGCCCAGCTTTTGTTGGTGCTGCTTCTGATTCTTGTGGCAGTGATCAGCGCGATCAGCATCTGGAGGTAACAGGTGAAAGCTGAGATTATCAGACAATTGAAGGAAACGGGCGGCTATGTGTCGGGACAGCAGCTTTCCGAGAAACTGGGGGTGTCCAGAACCGCGGTCTGGAAAGCGATCGGACGTCTCAGAAACGAAGGCTATCAGATCGAGGCGGTGCGCAATCGCGGCTACCGCCTTTTGGAGGCTTCAGACTTGTTGACGGAGACGGAGTGCCGGGAGGCGCTCACCGGACGCTGGCTGGGGAATTCGGTATACTGTTTTGGCGTAACCGATTCCACGAATCTTCAGGCAAAACTTTTGGCTGAGAAGGGAGCGCCGGAAGGAACGCTGGTGATTGCTGAAAAGCAGACGGCAGGCAGAGGGCGCCGCGGACGCAGCTGGATTTCGCCACCGGGCGGAGGCCTGTGGTTCAGTCTTGTGCTGCGCCCGCATATCCGACCTTCTGTGACGCCGATGCTGACGCTGGTAGCGGCGATGGCTGTAGCCGCGGGAATTGAGGATTCCACAGGAATTTCTGCCTATATCAAGTGGCCGAATGATATCGTGGTTTCCGGGAAGAAAGTCGTTGGAATCTTAACGGAGCTTTCGGCGGAAGCCCAGGAGACCCATTATGTGGTCGTGGGTATCGGCATTAATGTGAATATTGCAGGTTTTCCGGAGGAGATCCGTACGACTGCAACGTCCTTATATCTGGAAAGCGGGGTTTTCTATAAGCGCTGTGCGATCGTGGCTGCGATTATGAAGCGGATGGAGCAGTATTATACGACATATATGGAGACCCTCAGCCTGGAGGGGTTGAGAGACGAATACATAGGCAGGCTTGTGAGTATGAACCGTGAAGTTATAATTCTGAAACCGGAGAGAGAGCAGCGAGGGATCTGTGAAGGAATCGACAGGAACGGCTGTCTGTTGGTCCGGCGGGAGGACGGAAGCGTCGAGAGGGTAATTTCCGGCGAAGTGTCTGTAAGGGGAATTTACGGTTATGTCTGAGAACCCGTATCAGAAACTGCAGGTATTGGAATCGGAGACGAATCCTCTGAACCGGCAGGACCGTTTGAAAGCCATAACAGGTCCGCTTCTGTTCTGGTACCGGGAACATGCGCGCGATCTCCCCTGGCGCCGGGAGCCGACGCCTTACGCGGTCTGGATCTCGGAGATCATGCTTCAGCAGACCAGAGTGGAGGCGGTAAGACCATATTTCATCAGGTTTATGGATGCGCTGCCGGATGTGCGGGCCTTGTCTCTGGTGCCGGATGACCGGCTTCTTAAGCTGTGGGAAGGTCTGGGGTACTATAATCGCGCAAGGAATTTAAAGAGAACGGCGCAGATCGTTGTAAATGAATACGGCGGCTGTCTGCCTGATACGAAGGAAGAACTTCAAAAGCTTCCCGGAATCGGAAGCTACACGGCGGGCGCTGTCGCGTCCATTGCTTACGGGAAGCCTGAGCCGGCGGTGGACGGGAATGTACTGCGCGTCCTGTCCAGGGTATTGGGCAGTCGGGAGGACGTTACCCGGCAGGCTGTCAGACGTAAAATGGAAGAGGACCTGGCGGCGGCTATGCCAAAGGAGAACTGCGGCGCCTTTAATCAGGGCCTGTTCGAGGTCGGCGCGACCATCTGTGTACCGAACGGCGCGCCGCACTGTGCAGAATGTCCGCTGCGTTCCCTTTGTCTGGCAGCGAGAGACGGTCTGATCGGCGAGATACCTTATAAGGCGCCGAAGAAACCCAGACGGGTCGTGGAGCGGACGATCCTGCTGATCCGGTCAGGGGATCTGGTCGCGATTCGGAAACGTCCGGAAAGAGGACTTCTGGCGTCGATGTATGAGTTCCCGGGGCTTGAGGGTAAGTATTCCCGCGCAGGGGCGCTGGCGGCCGCGGAGGCGCTGTATTGTGATTCCGATGAGGTCTCGGAAGAGCCGATGCCGCAGATACGTTCTATCATTGCCGTGCCGGACGCCGTTCACGTTTTTACACACATAGAATGGCACATGACCGGCTATATTCTGGAGGCAGACGCGATTCCGTCATGTTGTCTGGCGGTGCGGCAGAGGGAACTGGCGGAGCGATATGCGCTTCCCAGCGCGTTTGAAGGGTATAGAAAGCTGATAATTGGAGAATCTTAGAGTGGGAGGAACCATATTATGGGAAAGCTTCTGCTGATCGTCAATCCGACAGCCGGTAAGGCAAAGGCGAAAGACCATCTTCTGGAAATTGTCGATATCCTGAACCGGGGAGGGTGGCAAACGGAGGTTCATGTGACGCAGTCAAGGCTGGACGCGATGGAGACTGCGGCGGCGCGCGGGAACAGCGTGGATCTATTGGTATGCAGCGGCGGCGACGGCACATTGAGCGAAACGATCTCCGGTATGATGCGGCTTCAGAATCCGCCGCGGCTCGGCTATATCCCTGACGGATCCACCAATGATTTTGCGGCGAGTCTGGGCATTCCGAAGAAGGCTGCGGACGCCGCCCGCAATATTGTTACGGGTACGCCATGCAGGATCGATATCGGCCAGTTCTGCGGAAGACGAAACTTTGTCTATGTTGCGGGTTTTGGCGCGTTCACGGAAGTTTCTTATATGACGCCGCAGGAGAAGAAGAACCTTCTGGGCCATCAGGCTTATATGATCGAGGGTATGAAAAGCCTGGCGAATATCAAGTCTTATCATATGAAGGTGGAATCGGATGAGTTCGCGATGGAGGAAGATTTCATCTTCGGTATGGTGACCAATACCACCAGTGTCGGCGGCTTTAAGGGACTGGTGGCCAGAAACGTGGCGTTAGATGACGGGCTGTTTGAAGTACTTCTGATCCGGACTCCCAAGACAGCCATGGAACTGACCAATATCCTGTCATCAATGATTACCAAGGAGGAATACAATGAGTATGTCCACCGTTTTCTTGCGTCGAAATTGTACGTCAGCTGCAACGAACCGGTGGACTGGGTGCTGGACGGAGAATTCGGCGGCGCCGAACATGAGGTGGAAATCGAAAATCTGACGAAAAGAATCGAAATTCTGGCGGGTAATGTAAAAAAAAGTTGAAAAATGAATTTTGATATTATATAATCATTTGTTGATGACATAAGCGAAAGGATGTATTTTGTGGACAAAACGATTTTCTTGGAGAAACTTGGTAAGCTGGTAGAGCAGGGAAAGGCAAAGAGCAATTCCATCGGCATGACGGAGATCAACAATGCGTTTATGGGCGATGATCTGACCACGGATCAGATGGAGCAGATCTATGCTTATATGGAGGCCAATGAGATCGATGTCTTCCAGGAAGCAGATGAGAATATGATCGCCGAAGTGGAGATGCTGCTGGCAGCCGATGACGATGACGACCAGTTTCTGAAGGACGATGAGGAAGAGGAGATCGATCTGGATGCGATCGATCTGTTGGATGGTATCGGAACAGAAGATCCGGTTCGTATGTATCTGAAAGAGATCGGTACGGTGCCTCTTCTGACGGCGGAAGAAGAGATGGAATTGGCCATGCGTAAGGCAGAAGGCGATGAGGCTGCCAAGGATCGTCTGATCGAGGCCAATCTGCGCCTTGTTGTCAGTATTGCCAAGCGCTATACCGGCAGAGGCATGAGTTTTCTGGATCTGGTCCAGGAAGGAAATCTGGGCCTGATCAAGGGCGTCGAGAAGTTCGATTATACCAAGGGATATAAATTAAGTACATATGCGACCTGGTGGATCCGTCAGTCGGTGACGAGGGCCCTGGCCGATCAGGCCCGGACGATCCGCGTGCCTGTCCATATGGTGGAAACCATCAATAAGATGTCCAAAATGCAACGGAAGCTGACGTTGGAATTGGGCTACGAACCATCGGTATCGGAGCTCTCTGAAGCGTTGGAGATGTCTGAGGACAAGGTTATGGAAATCATGCAGATCGCCAGGGAGCCGGCGTCATTGGAGACTCCGATCGGCGAAGAGGATGATTCCAATCTTGGCGATTTTGTGGCAGATACCAATGTGCTGACGCCCGAAGGAAATGTGGAGTCTGTAATGCTCCGGGAGCACATTGACGCGCTTCTGGGTGACTTAAAGGAGAGGGAACGTCAGGTAATCGTGTTGCGCTTTGGTCTGGCAGACGGACATCCAAGGACGCTCGAGGAAGTGGGCAAGGAATTTAACGTCACCCGTGAGCGTATCCGCCAGATTGAGGCGAAAGCGCTGCGCAAACTCCGCAATCCCGTAAGAAGCAAACGCATCCGCGACTTTCTGTGAGCAACGAGCAGCGCGCAGATATCGGCGGGGAGCCGGCGCCGTGCTTGCACGGAAGCCGGGTCACAGACGATATCTGCCATGCGGCGACTGCCGCATGAACGAGAAACCGCAGGTTTCGAGTTGTGAGCGCTGCGTGGCAGCGGGTAACGACCGCGCATGAACGGAAACCGCAGTTTTCAAGTTGCGGCGCTGCGTGGCAGCGGGAGCCGGCGCCGTGCATGAACGGAAGCCGCAGGGAGGTATACATGAACAAACGCAACTACCAGAAGGAACTGGACCGCACATTAGATAAGATAAGCGACGGCCTGACGGTGGGCGGCGCGCCCCCCAAACTGCTCCTTCATGTTTGTTGCGCTCCATGCAGCAGTTACGTTCTGGAGTATTTGTCCACCTATTTTGAGATGACAGTTTTTTTCTACAATCCGAACATTTATCCGCCGCAGGAGTATGGAAAGCGCGTCGCGGAAGAAAAGCGATTGATCATGGAGATGCCTTTGCGCAATCCGGTGCATTTTCTGGAGGGTGCTTATAAGCCGGAAGATTTTTACGAAGCGGTGAAAGGTCTGGAGAAGCAGCCGGAAGGAGGCGACAGGTGTCGGAGATGTTTTGAACTGCGGCTTTCGGAAACGGCAAGACAGGCCAGAAACGGCGGTTACAGTTATTTTACGACGTCATTGTCGATCAGTCCGCTTAAGAACGCAGATGTTCTCAATGAAATCGGCGAACGTCTGGGCCGTGAATATGGCATTGCCTACCTGACTTCTGATTTTAAGAAACGAGACGGATATAAACGGTCGATTGAACTGTCGGCGCAGTATGGACTTTACCGGCAGAATTACTGCGGCTGCGCGTTCTCTGTCCGGAACGTGTAAGGGCCCTTCGGGCGTCCGCGTAAAGAGAATGATTCAAGGCAAATATGAATAAAAGGAGACAGAAACTATGACCAGCAAGATATTAACGGTAGTTAATCCATCCGGGCTGCATCTGCGTCCGGCCGGTGTGCTGTCCCAGACGGCAATGAGATTCAAGTCTGATATTATTCTGGAGTGCGGCGATAAGCGGATTCTTGCCAAGAGTGTACTGAATGTGATGGCGGCCGGCATCAAATGCGGTGCGCAGATCAATGTGGTCTGCAATGGCCCGGATGAGGAGGAAGCGCTTAAGGCCCTTTCGAAGGCAATTGAAAGCGGATTGGGCGAGATGTAGCGGTACATAGGCAGAAGGAGAAACGGTTCCGACAGAATATGATACACCGAATGACAGGCCGCTGTGAGAGGGTTGGTTCACTCTCATAGCGGATTTTGTATTTCCATGCGGGCAGAAGCGCCAGTGACGCTCTGCCTGTATTTTCATATAAACAGGGCGCCAGTGACGCTTTGCCTATATTTCCATGTAAACAGGGCATCAGTGACGCTCTCTCGTATTTAAAAATATATAAACACATTAAATAATCAATACAATATCATCATAAATGTTGTAATTATCTAATTATCTGACAATTATAATAAAAATAAGTCTTTACAAATTGCAAAAATCGTAGTATTATCATTGGCGGGTAAACGGAATATCTGAGAGTGAAGCCAAAGAGGGCTGTTTGTGCGGGAGAAAGTTCTCCTGAAAGCACAGGCGGCATTTTTATTTCACAGGAAGATTGCAGCACGGCGGCGTATTTTATTTCCGAATTGCGTTTTGTAAGGCCCAATATCCCTGTGTAACATGGCGGAGATATGACAGCAAGTTCATATGAGGAGGAAGATGGAAAATGAGTGTGCGAGAGGAGAAGCTGCCGGGACTCTACGATCCCCGATTCGAGCACGATAACTGCGGCATCGGCGCCGTGGTGAACGTGAAGGGCGTAAAGTCCCGCCAGACCGTGGAGCAGGCGCTCCATATCGTGGAGAATCTGGAGCACAGGGCCGGCCGCGACGCCGAGGGCAAGACCGGCGACGGCGTGGGGATCATGCTGCAGATCTCCCATAAGTTTTTTAAGAAGGTGACGAAGCCCCTGGGTTTTGAGCTGGGCGAGGAGAGGGAGTACGGCATCGGGATGTTCTTCTTCCCCCAGGATATGCTGGCCCGCAATCAGGCCATGAAGATGTTCGAGATCATCGTGAAGAAGGAGGGACTTAAGTTCCTGGGCTGGCGCGAGGTGCCCATCCATCCGGAGCTGATCGGCGCCAGGGCCGTGGAGAAGATGCCGTGCATCGTCCAGGGCTTTGTGAAGAAGCCGGCGGAACTGGGGAAGGGCCTGCCCTTCGACCGCCGCCTCTATGTGGTGCGCCGTGTCTTTGAGCAGAGCAACGACAATACCTACGTGGTGTCCCTAAGCAGCCGGACCATCGTCTATAAAGGAATGTTTTTGGTGAAGGAGCTGCGCCGATTCTTCCCGGATCTGCAGGATAAGGATTACGAGGCGGCCATGGCCATGGTCCATTCCCGGTTCAGCACCAACACGAACCCCAGCTGGATGCGCGCCCATCCCAACCGGATCATTGTCCATAACGGCGAGATCAACACGATCCGCGGCAACGTGGACAAGATGCTGGCCCGCGAGGAGACCATGGAGACCGAGTATTTCAAATCTGAGATGCACAAGGTCCTGCCCATCATCAACCAGGAGGGCTCCGATTCGGCCATGCTGGACAACGCCCTGGAGTTCATGATGATGAGCGGAATGGATCTGCCGCTGGCGGTCATGGCCATGATCCCGGCGCCCTGGAGCCACGACAAGTCCATGCCCCAGGAGATCAAGGATTTCTATCACTACTATTCGACGATGATGGAGCCGTGGGACGGCCCGGCGTCTATCGTATTCTGCGACGGCGATCTGCTGGGCGCGGTGCTGGACCGCAACGGACTGCGGCCGTCCCGCTACTATATCACCGACGACGACCAGGTGATCCTGGCTTCCGAGGTGGGCGCCATCGACATCGCCCAGGAGCACGTCGTTAAGAAAGACCGCCTGCGTCCCGGACGGATGCTTCTGATCGACACGGTGAAGGGCAAGATCGTCCAGGACGACGAGCTGAAGGAATATTACGCGTCCCGCAACCCCTACGGCCAGTGGCTGGATTCCAATCTGGTGGACATGTCCGATCTGCCGATTCCCAACGTGGCGGTGCCGAAGATGAGCAGAAAGGAGCGGGCGCGGCTCCAGAAGACCTACGGCTACACCTACGAACAGTTTAAGACCATGATCCTGCCGATGGCGCAGAACGGCGCGGAGCCGGCCTCGGCCATGGGCTGCGACAGCCCGCTGGCGGTGCTCTCGAAGATGCACCAGCCGCTGTTCAACTATTTTAAGCAGCTGTTCGCCCAGGTGACCAACCCGCCCATCGACGCGATCCGGGAGGAGATCGTCACCTCCACGACCGTGTATGTGGGCTCTGACGGCAACCTCCTGGAAGAGAAGCCGGAGAACTGCAAGATCCTTCAGGTGAACAATCCGATCCTGACCGAAACGGATCTTCTGAAGATCAAATACATGAAGAAGCCGGGATTCAAGGTGGAAGTGATCCCGATCACCTATTACAAAAATACGTCCCTGGCCAAGGCCATCGACCGGCTGTTCCTGGAAGTGGACCGGGCCCACCGGGACGGCGCCAATATCATCATCCTGTCCGACCGGGACATCGACGAAAACCATGTGCCGATCCCGTCGCTTTTGGCCGTGTCCGCCCTGCAGCAGCACCTGGTGACGACGAAGAAACGCACCAGCGTGGCGCTGATCCTGGAGAGCGGCGAGCCCAGGGAGGTGCACCATTTCGCGACGCTTCTTGGCTACGGCGCCTGCGCGATCAATCCGTACCTGGCCCATGAGACCATCGGATACCTGATCGAGACCGGAATGCTTAAGAAAGACTATTACGCGGCGGTGGACGACTACAATTCCGCGGTGCTCCACGGCATCGTGAAGATCGCTTCGAAAATGGGCATCTCCACGATCCAGTCCTACCAGGGGGCGCAGATCTTTGAGGCCATCGGCATCTCGAAGGAGGTCATTGACAAATATTTTACCAACACGGTCAGCCGCGTGGGCGGCATCTCGCTTGCCGATATCGCCCGCGACGTGGATGTGCTCCACTCGGCGGCCTTCGACCCGCTGGGGCTGGATGTGGATCTGACGCTGGACAGTGTGGGAAGCCACAAGATGCGCTCCGGGCAGGAGGAGCATCTGTACAATCCGCTGACGATCCATCTGCTTCAGGAGGCGGCCCGCACCGGCAGTTACGAGACGTTTAAGGCGTACAGCCGCGCCCTGACGGAGGAAGGCCAGATGGTGAACCTGCGAAGCCTTCTGGATTTCAAATTTGACGAGAAGGGCGGCGTTCCCATCGACGAGGTGGAGAGCGTGGACTCCATCGTGAAGCGCTTTAAGACCGGCGCCATGTCCTACGGCTCCATTTCCCAGGAGGCCCATGAGACCCTGGCGATCGCGATGAACCGCATCGGAGGCAAGTCCAACAGCGGCGAGGGAGGCGAGAGCCTGGAGCGGCTGGTACCGCAGCCGGACGATTACAACAAATGTTCCGCGATCAAGCAGGTGGCTTCGGGACGTTTCGGCGTCACCTCCCGCTACCTGGTGAGCGCGAAGGAGATCCAGATCAAGATGGCCCAGGGCGCCAAGCCCGGCGAGGGCGGTCAGCTGCCCGGCGGCAAGGTGTATCCGTGGATCGCTAAAACCCGTCATTCCACCACGGGCGTCAGCCTGATCTCTCCGCCGCCGCACCATGACATTTATTCCATCGAGGATCTGGCGCAGCTGATCTACGACCTGAAGAACTCCAACCGGGACGCCCGGATCTCCGTCAAGCTGGTCAGCGAGGCCGGCGTCGGGACCGTAGCGGCCGGCGTGGCCAAGGCCGGGGCCCAGGTGATCCTGGTGTCCTCCTACGACGGCGGCACCGGCGCGGCGCCCCGCAACTCCATTTACAACGCGGGACTTCCCTGGGAGCTGGGTATCGCGGAGGCGCACCAGACGCTGATTATGAACGGCCTGAGGGACAAGGTGATCCTGGAGACCGACGGCAAGCTGATGACCGGCCGGGACGTGGCCATCGCCTGTATGCTGGGCGCGGAGGAATTCGGCTTCGCGACGGCCCCGCTTGTCACCATGGGCTGCGTGATGATGCGCGTCTGTAATCTGGACACCTGCCCGGTGGGCGTGGCGACCCAGAACCCGGAGCTGCGCAAGCGCTTTAAGGGCAAGCCGGAGTACGTGATCAATTTCATGCATTTCGTCGCCCAGGAGCTGCGGGAATATATGGCGAAGCTGGGCGTGCGCACCGTGGATGAGCTGGTGGGTCGCACCGATCTTCTGAAGAAGAAAGAGCATCTGCCTTCCGAGCGGGCGGCCAGCGTGGACATGACCAACATCCTGGGCAATCCCTACACGGGGATGAAGCTGGCGGGCTACAGGGCGAAGCAGCAGTTTGATTTCAGGTTAAACGAGACCATCGACGAGAATATTTTCTTAAAGAAGCTGGGACGGGCGCTGGCGGACGGACAGAAGAAGGGACTTCAGATCGACGTTTCCAATGTGAACCGGACCCTGGGAACCATTTTCGGGTCGGAGATCACAAAACAGTACCCGGACGGGCTGCCGGAGGACTCCTTCACGATCCTCTGCAACGGAAGCGGCGGCCAGAGCTTCGGCGCGTTCATCCCGAAGGGGCTGACGCTGGAGCTGTCCGGCGACAGCAACGACTACTTCGGCAAGGGCCTGTCCGGCGGCAAGCTGGTGGTCTATCCGCCTACCGGCGTCCCGTTTAAGGCCGAGGAGAACATCATCATCGGCAACGTGGCCCTCTACGGCGCCACCAGCGGAAAGGCGTTCATCAACGGCATCGCCGGCGAGCGTTTCTGCGTCCGCAACTCCGGCGCGACGGCTGTCGTGGAAGGCGTGGGAGACCACGGCTGCGAGTACATGACCGGCGGCCGCGTGGTGATCCTTGGCCCCACCGGCAAGAATTTCGCGGCCGGCATGAGCGGCGGCATCGCCTATGTGCTGGATGAGAAGAACGACCTCTACAAGCGGCTGAACAAGGATCTGGTCTCCATGGAAGAGGTCACCAACAAGTATGACGTGCTGGAGCTGAAGGACATGATCAACGAGCACGTGAAATACACCAATTCCTCCCGCGGCAAGGAGATCCTGGAGAATTTCGGCGAGTACCTTCCGAAATTCAAGAAGATCCTGCCCCACGACTACCGCCGCATGATGAATACGATCGTGCAGATGGAAGAGAAGGGGCTGTCCAGCGAGCAGGCGCAGATCGAGGCGTTCTACGCCAATACGAGGAAGTAGGAGTTAGCAGGTCCGCGCGAATGGCCGTGGCTGTAACGACAGACGTGTCGGAATCGGAGCGCGGGCGTGCCGTTACCCTGGAGAGTAGGAGGAAGAAGGAAAAATGGGAAAACCAACCGGTTTTATGGAATATGACAGGGCCAACGCGAAGGCGGCAAGCCCGAAGACGAGAGTAAAGAATTTCAACGAATTTCACACTCCCTTAATCGAGGCGGAGCAGCGCAGGCAGGGAGCCCGCTGCATGGAGTGCGGCGTGCCCTTTTGCCAGTCCGGTATGATGATCAAGGGAATGACCTCCGGCTGTCCGTTAAACAACCTGATCCCGGAGTGGAACGATCTGGTCTATACCGGCAATTGGAAGCAGGCCTACAACCGGCTGAAACGGACCAACAGCTTTCCGGAGTTCACGTCCCGGGTCTGTCCGGCCCCCTGCGAGGCCGCCTGCACCTGCGGCTTAAACGGCGACCCGGTCAGCATCAAGGAAAATGAGTTCGCGGTCATCGAGAAGGCCTACGCCGACGGCCTGGCGGGTCCGAAACCGCCGAAGATCCGCACCGGCAAAAAGGTGGCCGTGATCGGTTCCGGCCCCGCGGGCCTTGCGGCCGCGGACCAGTTAAACAAACGGGGCCACAGCGTGACGGTCTACGAGCGGGAGGACCGGGTCGGCGGACTTCTGATGTACGGCATCCCGAATATGAAGCTGGAGAAGCAGATCATCGAGCGGAAGATTGCCGTCATGGAGGCAGAGGGCGTGACCTTTGTCACCGGCGCGGACGTGGGGAAGACCCGGAAGGCGGAGAAGCTTCTGAAGGAATACGACAGCGTGATCCTGGCCTGCGGCGCGTCCAATCCCAGGGATATCAATGCGCCGGGCCGTGATGCGGACGGAATTTATTTTGCTGTGGATTTCTTAAAATCCACGACCAAATGCCTGCTGGCGGAGCGGGATGCGAAGCTTTCGGCCGAGGCGGCAGAGGCTGCCGCGCAGGCAGCGAAGGAACGGAAGGCGGCGCCGGTATCGGCGGCCGGGCCTTTCGCGGGAGCCTATGCAGTTGAGCACGGCACAAATGAGGGATACGCGGGAGCTTATGCGGCGGAAACCGCCCGCGTCGGTTTAGCAGTACCTGCAGCGGGAAATTTGTCTGGAGACGGAACTGGAAGCATGGCGGGCGTAACCGGCGGGATCGGCATATCCGGCACCCCGCGCGGATCGTTGTCCGCGGCCGACACCGCGATGCCGGTCACAAGACTGACCGACGGCAAATACATTTCCGCCAAAGGAAAGCATGTCATCGTCATCGGCGGCGGCGACACCGGCAACGACTGTGTGGGTACATCCATCCGCCACGGCTGCAAGTCGGTGATCCAGCTCGAAATGATGCCAAAGCCCCCGGAGAAGCGGACCGAGGACAATTCCTGGCCGGAGTGGCCCAGGATCCTGAAGACCGATTACGGTCAGGAGGAAGCCATCGCCGCATTCGGCGGCGATCCGCGGATCTACCAGACGACGGTGAAGGAGTTTAAGAAGAATAAGGAAGGCCGGCTCTGCGCCGCGGTGCTGGTCTCCCTGACGCCGCAGAAGGACGAGAAGACGGGCCGCACGATGATGGTCCCGGTGGAGGGAAGCGAGCGGGAGGTGCCCGCGGACCTGGTGCTGATCGCCGCCGGATTCCTGGGCAGCCAGAAATACGTTTCCGATGCCTTCGGCGTGAAGCTGAACGCCCGCACCAACGTGGACACCGCGCCCGGAAGCTATCAGACCAACGTGGAAAAGGTCTTCGCAGCCGGCGACATGCACCGCGGTCAGTCCCTGGTGGTCTGGGCCATCCGCGAGGGCCGCGAGGTGGCGAAGGAAGTGGACGCGGCGCTGATGGGGTATACAAATCTGATGTGAGAGATCGTTTTAGGAGTTTTGTGTGCACTGGCGCACAAAGCGACGCGACAGAAAGTATTACGTCGCGGCGGAACCGGCGGCTGAGAGAATCAGCGGCCGGTTCCGCCATATTTTCATGCGAAGAGAGCGCCAGTGACGCTTTCTTCGTATTATGTCATGCTGATACGATCAGTGCACAATAGAATTTCAGAAGGCAGTTTTCTTTTGATTCCGCCTTTTTCATTCTTTCTGAATTATATCTTTGGAGAGTTCCCGGGAGAGAAACACGGTATGAACTTGGTGAACTAATCTCCTTGCGGTTTCCGGGTATTTCCGATATACTGAATGCAGAGTTTGTGTACTTGTGAAATCGGAGCAGGCGGTGACGGACAGCCTGGGGATCGTTATCGAGGTGAAATACGCCGAGGACGACAACCGGGAGTCTGCCGCGCAGGCAGCGCAGGGGGATGAATAATGATGAACGCGAATTCGTGCAGAAAGCCGCTGATCGGCCTGATACCTCTGGTGGATATCGGGAGAGAAAGCCTGTGGATGCTTCCCGGCTATATGGAAGGCATCCGTTTGGCCGGCGGGATACCGGTCATGCTGCCGCTGACGGACGACGACAGGGAGATCGGCCAGATCGCGGAGCAGATGGACGGTTTTTTGTTCACCGGAGGTCATGACGTGTCGCCGGAGGTATACGGAGAGGAGACACTTCCGGTCTGCGGGGAACTGTGTCCGCAGCGGGACCGGATGGAGGAGAAGCTGCTGAAAAAGGTGCTTTCCGCGGATAAGCCGGCGCTGGGGATCTGCCGCGGGATCCAGCTGATCAACGCGGCGATGGGCGGAACGCTGTATCAGGATCTCCCGACGCAGCATCCATCTGCTATCGAACATCACCAGACGCCGCCTTATGACAAGGTCGCGCACGAGGTGCAGATCGAGAAGGGCACGCCGCTGCATGCGCTGCTCGGCATGGAGAGGCTGGGCGTCAACAGCTATCATCATCAGGGGATAAAGCGGCTGGCTCCTGATTTGAAAGTAATGGCGAAGGCGGACGACGGTATGATTGAGGGCGTTTACTGCCCGGAAAGGCGCTTTCTGTGGGCTGTGCAGTGGCATCCGGAGTTCTCCTACCGGACGGATGAGAACAGCAGGAAGATATTTGGGGCGTTTGTGAAAAACAGCTAGTTTGACGGAGAGCAAAAGCGATGGCAAAAGTCTTTCTCATCTGCGGGAAATTATGCAGCGGCAAAAGTACATACGCAAAGCAGTTACAGGCTGCTCATCAGGCAGTTATTCTGTCGGTGGACGAGATCATGCTCGCGGTGTTTGGGCTGTACGCGGGAGAAAAGCATGACGAATACGCAGCCAGTGTGCGCCGTTATCTGTTTGAAAAATCGTTAGAGCTGATCCGGGCCGGCGTCGACGTGATTCTGGACTGGGGTTTTTGGACAAAGGCAGGAAGAAACGAGGCGAAAATGTTTTACCAAAGCCGGAATATTGAATGCGAACTGCATTATCTTACTATCAGCGACGAGGTCTGGCAGGCGCGCATAAGCCAAAGAAATCAGTCTGTCAGAGCGGGCGAAACGACGGCCTACATCGTTGACAGCGCTCTTGCCGCAAAGTTTGAAGCGATATTCGAACCGCCGGCCGGAGACGAAGCCGACTATCAGACCAACGTGGAGAAGGTCTTCGCGGCCGGCGACATGCGCCGCGGCTAGTCCCTGGTGGTCTGGGCCATCCGCGAGGGCCGCGAGGTGGCGGAGGAAGTGGATGCGGCGCTGATGGGATATACAAATCTGATGTGATATACAGTAGAAAGAGGATGGCGAAACCGGCAGCTGAGACAATTGGCGGCCGGTTCCGCCATATTTTCATGCAGGCAGTGTTTGCTATTTTTATAAGATGGCGCTATAATAGGGGCACCAGAAAGCTTATGGTCCACATGGAACGGCATTTTTGATCAGTCAGACTATAATGTGCCTGCCGTTACAGAGAAAAATACGAGATGGCCTATGCCTTCGAAATAGAAAGATAACAGGGAGGAATTTAGCATGGAAATCAAAAAAGAAATCAGGCAGGATTATTTAACCGGGGAACGCGCCTTGTTCGGCAGCGAATACTTACGGGTGATCGATACGATTTTTGACGACGGGGAATCTCCGCTCAAGGAAAGCCATGATATTGAACTGTCCGGCAGTATGTTCAAATGGAAGTATCCGCTCTGGTATTGTCAGAACGTTGCGGTGAAAAACTGCACTTGGTTTGAAATGGGGCGCGCAGGCGTATGGTACACAAAGCACATCCGTGTAGAGGACAGCGCCATCGAGGCGCCGAAAAACTTCCGTCGGTGCGAGGATGTGAACCTGAAAAATGTATCCTTCCCCAACGCGGCGGAAACCCTGTGGAGCTGCGATGGCGTGATTCTGGATCAGGTTACCGCAAAAGGCGACTATTTTGCCATGAACAGCCAGAACATGAAAATCACCGGCCTTACGTTATACGGGAATTACTCGTTCGACGGCGCCAGAAACGTAGAGATCCATAATTCGCATCTGCTCTCCAAGGACGCATTTTGGAACAGCGAAAATGTGACGGTGTATGATTCCTTTATTTCCGGCGAATATCTGGGCTGGAACGCCAAAAACCTTACGCTTGTCAACTGTACCGTCGAAAGCCTGCAGGGGATGTGTTATATTGACAATCTCGTGATGAAAAACTGCAAGCTCCTGAACACAACCCTTGCCTTCGAGTATTCCACCGTCGATGCGGACATCATCGGGAAAATCGACAGCGTACTGAATCCGTCGGGAGGAACCATCCGGGCGGACTATATAGAAGACCTGACCATAGAGCGGGATAAGGTCGATCCGTCAAAAACCAATGTGATCTGCAGGCAGAGCGAACCGCTGCCCGTTCGGATGTGCGTGTGATAACACAGAGGTATTACAATCGAAGGAACGGAGACCAACTATGAAATACGATTTTGATTCGGTCACAGACCGGAGAAATTCAAATTCCTTAAAGTGGGACGTATCAGACGGCGAGCTGCCCATGTGGGTGGCGGATATGGATTTTAAGACTGCGCCGGAAATCCTGGCTGCAATCAAAGAGAGGGCGGAACACGGCGTATTCGGTTATTCCGTTGTCCCCGAATCGTGGTATGCAGCGTACAGAAATTGGTGGCAGAACCGGCATCACTTCGCTATGGAGCATGACTGGCTGATTTTTTGTACGGGCGTGGTTCCCGCCATTTCAAGCATTGTTCGGAAACTGACGACGCCCGCCGAAAAGGTTCTGATACAGACGCCCGTTTATAACATTTTTTTCAATTCGATACTTAACAACGGGAGGCAGGTGCTGGAAAGCGAACTTAAGTACAAAGACGGCGAATACGAAATTGATTTTGAGGATTTGGAGCGGAAGCTCGCCGATCCGCAGACAACGCTTATGATCCTGTGTAATCCGCATAACCCCATCGGGAAAATATGGGACAGAGAAACGCTTGCACGGATTGGTTCGCTTTGCAGAAAGCACCATGTGGTTGTCCTGTCTGATGAAATACACTGCGACCTGACCGCGCCCAAAACGGAGTATATTCCCTTTGCGAGCGTTTCGGATGAATGCCGTGAAAACAGCATCACCTGCATTGCGCCGACCAAGGCGTTTAATCTGGCAGGATTACAGACGGCTGCAGTGGCAGTGCCGAACCCGGTACTTCGCCATAAGGTCTGGCGCGGACTGAACACCGACGAAGTAGCCGAGCCGAATTCCTTTGCGGTCGAGGCCGCCGTCGCCGCCTTCACAAAAGGCGCGCCCTGGCTTGATGAACTTCGCACGTATCTGTTCCGGAATAAAGAAATCGCGGCGGATTTCATTCAAAAGAATGATTCGAGGCTGCATATCGTTCCCTCACAGGCGACTTATCTGATCTGGATCGACTGCAGCAGAATCGCGGACGACGCCGACGAGTTAGTGCAATTTATCCGGGATACGACAGGGCTGATCGTTTCAGGCGGATCGCAATACGGCCGCTGCGGAGAGTCATTCATCCGTATGAATGCAGCCTGCCCGCGCACGGTACTGGAGGATGGTCTTTCAAGGCTGCTTGCGGGAATCCGGAAATACGAAGCGTTTGTTCAGACCCGCCGCTAAGAGGGAATATCGGAAACTTTCTTTGGAAATCAGAATCACGGCTGCAGAGAAGATACGGGACTATGCGGACTGTCGTGGCAGGAGGAAATCTACAAGCTGGTCCAGGACGCATCCGATAAGTACCGGGATGAGCAGACCGAGTACCAGATAAAACGGTTCCAGCCTGTCGCGGAAAGCGACCGGGAAACCGGAAAGATTGCCTGCCGCGGCCGCAGCAGGCAGGAGGCGCGCGTAGGCCAGATCGACCAGTTTGAATACGAGAAAGTGAAGGGCCATGATATCAAAGGAATGTCTTCCGAGGAAGGCAAGTCCTTTTGACAGAAGCGGAACCCGCTCCGCCAGTGCCGAAAGTGAAAGTACGAAATAGATGCCGAGCAGTGAGACCGGATAGTAGCGGATGCCGGGAATGCTCATGGCGCTGATATCGATGAAGATATAGAGCTTCGTATTGACCAGATACAGCAGAACCGCACTGACGGCGGCGCCGTACCAGGTGGCATAGCGTTTGAAGGAAGGGAAATATCTGCGCATCATCCAGGCCGCATAGTAAAGCGGTACCACAAGGATCGCACAATGCATATTGTAGGGGAGATAGCATTTTCGGTCATAGAGGAACAATCCGGTAATTCCGGCCGCGGCGACGCCTAATGCGGTCGCGGCCGCTTCGATCCGTTCAGGGTGACGATGTAGGGAGGCTTTTTCGCCGGGGGTGCGATTTCTGGCGTCGGACTGCAGGAAGCCGATCTGCAGGGAGCCGAGCCGCCGTCCGGTCATCCGTCCGAACCAGACGATTCCGCCGAAGATGGCCGAGGATAACAGCCATGCGGGTACAAACCACAGCGCGCCTTCAATGGTCTCCGTATTCTGCATGGCGGCGCTGTGAAGGACGGAGGTTAGCATGGTGGTGTGATTATAAAGTCCTGTATCCGGATCATAGAGGCCGCGGGTTACGAAGAAATTGTGCAGCAGCACGCAGCAGGCGGAATAGAAGAAAAAGCGGGGCCAGCTGCCGGCCAGCCGTGCGCTGAAATAGCGGAAGGGATCGTCGCCGTACCTGGTTTCATTATAAAAATAGCCGGTAACAAAGAAAAATACCGCAAGATGGAACAGATAGACGAAAGCCGGCTGGATCCCGCAATGTCCCATCACGACGGCAATGATCGCCAATCCCTTTACAATATCCCAGTAAGCGGAATGTTCCTTTCCCTGGCTCATAGCGTCTCCTTTGCATTCTTTTGCACAGATATTCCGGCTCTGCCAAAAGGTTTCCTGTTTTTCTATATTGTACTATGGCACAGCGAAAATGGCAAGGCGGAAAATTGAGAGAGAACCCCTTGTAATTTTGGCGGATCGGTGGTATGATGATACGGTCACGGAAAACAGAATAAAACGCAGAGTAGATCTGTGCGCGTCAAGTGCCCATCGGACGGGGAGTTGCCGGTGGGACGAAGGAGACAGGGCGTATGGCGTGGGCTGCAGCCGGACGGATGAAAGTATCGCCGGACTGCAGGCAGGGCCGCGGCAAAGCGGTGCGGTGTGCCGCACTGCAGGCTGGAATGTCATGATCCCGCGGTGCGCAGGTCGCATCCCGCTGCAATGGAAGATAGGATGATTATCTCCTGTTGTGGTAAGAGATCTGCAAAGGAGGTAATTTTTTATGAAGAAATTAGCAACTTTGTTTCAGGAATCTTACAGAGAATTCTATACGTATGCGCCGGACGGTAAGACCGTGAAAGGCGTTCGGGTGCGGACGGTCACGACCCTGGGCCTGTTCGGGGCCATCGCGGTGGTGTTGGGCGCGTTTACGCTGGTATTGGGCGATTACATTAAGATCGGATTTTCGGCCATCGCCAACCAGTTTGTGTATTATCTGTATGGGCCGGTGGTGGGCGGGTTCTTCGGCGCCGCTTTGGACATCCTGAAATACCTCGTGAAACCGACAGGGGCTTTTTTCCCGGGCTGGACTGTAAGCGCCGCGGTGGCCGGTGTGCTGTACGGCTGTTTCCTCTACAAGCGTCCCCTTAGCCTGCGCCGGGTGCTGGCCGCGGAACTGACGGTGTCGGTGATCTGTAACATGCTTCTTGGTACGCTGTGGCTGACCCTGATGTATGAAAAAGGCTTTCTGGCCCTGCTTCCGATGCGGGTTCTGAAGAACCTGATTATGTGGCCGGTCAATTCGGTGCTCTTTTATTCGATGGCGTGGGCACTGGAGCATGGCGGGGTGCTTAAGGCGATCCGTAGAACGGCCTGATGCCGCGGCCGGTCGGAAACGTACAGGCGGTGTTTCAAATACGGGCGAATGATTCGTCTGATAAAAAGGAGTAAATAAAATGGCAGAAGCGATTGAAAACTGTACCCATAACTGTGATACCTGCGGAGCGAACTGTTCCAGCAGGACGCAGGAACGTCAGAGCTTTCTGGAACCGCTGAATCCGGCCAGCTCGGTGAAAAAGGTTATCGGCGTTGTCAGCGGAAAAGGCGGCGTGGGAAAGTCTCTGGTCACAGCATTGCTTGCGGTGAAAATGAATGCAAAGGGATTTAAAACAGCAATTCTGGACGCGGATATCACCGGTCCTTCCATTCCGAAGGCCTTCGGCATCGACAGCGGCATCGGTATGGCGGAGGTAGGCGGATCGAACCTGATGATACCGTCTACGACCAGTACCGGTATCCAGATCATTTCTGCAAACCTGCTTTTGGAGAATGACACCGATCCGGTGATCTGGCGCGGGCCTGTGATCGCGGGCGCGGTGAAGCAGTTCTGGAACGAAATGTACTGGAAGGATATCGATTATATGTTTGTGGATATGCCTCCCGGCACCGGCGATGTGCCGCTGACCGTGTTCCAGTCTCTGCCGGTTGACGGTATCGTGATCGTTACTTCACCGCAGGAACTGGTATCGATGATCGTGGGCAAGGCGGTCAATATGGCTAAGAAGATGGATATTCCGATTCTGGGTATTGTGGAGAACATGAGCTATCTGAACTGTCCGGACTGCGGGCGCCGGATCGAGGTTTTTGGCGAGAGCCGTATCGATGAGATCGCAGTGGATTACGATACCTGTGTGCTGGCGAAAATCCCGATCGAGCCGTCGGTGGCGAGAGCCGTGGACGAAGGTTCCGTGGAGTATGTGGACGCGTCCTGGATTGACGGGGCGGTGGAGAAGATTGCGGAGCAGTTGTCAGAAAACGCTTGACAATCCATTAAGATCATGGTATCATATAAATGGTTAGTTAATGCTAACCATTTATTTCAGATGAAAGTTAGCGAATGCTAATTCAAAAGGAAGGAGGATTCGAGTTTCAATGCTGGCATGGCTTTCTGAAAATATGGCGACGATCATCGTCTGCGCGATTGTGTTTGGGTTTTTTGCGGTTGCGGTCGTCAGGATCGTGCGTGACAGAAAAAAAGGAAAAAACAGCTGCGGCTGCGGCTGCGCGGACTGCCCTATGAACGGCAGGTGTCATTCTTAGGGGCAGCCAGCGTCTTTTGTCAGTAGATATAATAAGACAGGGATTCGGTTTCGCGGAACCCTGTTTTTTTGTAGAGGTTCCGGGCGATGTAATTGAGACCGGAGACCTGAACGGAAACAGTGCGCAAAGTATCGCCGGCCTCCGTTGCGAGCAGGGCCAGCATTCCCCGCAGGAAATCCCTGCCGTATCCCTGACTTCGGTATGTTTCTTTGATCTGAAACGCGTAGAGGTATATTTCTGTCCTGCAGGGCAGCAGGGCGCAGGTTCCGATGACTTCTCCGTCAAGAATCGCTGCGTAGAGTCCGCTGGCTGCCTCGCTGCCTTGCGGGACGGAGGGATCTGTTTGCCTGATCGTAAGCGCAGGCCTGTATTCCCCGTCGCTTTGCAGAAGTTTGCGCGTCATCTTATATTCGGAGTACCAGTATTCAGCGCCGATTGCTTCCAGTACGGCGGAAGCGGCCGGCGATTTTTCATCGGTCAGGAAACAGAAATCCACCTGACATTGATTGTCCGATTCAAACTGATCGACTGTACGAAGCGCTGCGTTCAGCATTTCGGTGAAATACCCCTGTCTGCGGCGGCCGGGATGCACGAAGGCCGTGTATTCACAGGTGAAGACGCGTTCCGGTTTTGTATCCTCCTGCGGGACAAAAAAGAGAAAGCTGAATGCCGTAAGTTCGCTGTTATCCGGCTCATTCGCATAGATAAGATAATAATCCAGTCCGTCCTCGGAGGGAGCGGAAAGCGTGATCGGTTCCGCGTTCCGGCACGCCTCTGTCAGCGTGCGGACGGCTTCTTTCTGTCGGGTGGTTAATCGGGTGGTATGGACCAGTTTCATGGCTGCTTCCTCCTTTGAACCACATTATAACGGAAAATAAAGATCTTCGCAAGCCGGATATTTTTCAGTAAAAAGGTATTGACAATTCAGTAGAACGTGCTAATATAAACATATGAATAGTTGTTCATATGATGAACTGAGACGTTTCCCCCTGCAGGGAAAATGCTTTGGCGAGTCGGGATTTCAGGACAGGAAAGAAGGTTTGTTGATGAAGGATTTCACGAAGATCGAACAGGAAGTGGCGGACGGCGTCTGTGAGTTTATCCACGTCCATGAGGACATTGTAGAGAAGGTAGAGAAGGTCATGCCGGAGGAAGAGGAACTTCTGGATCTGGCGGAATTTTTTAAGATATTCGGCGACTCCACGCGGATCAAGATCCTGTATGTGCTGAGTCAGTCGGAGATGTGCGTCTGTGATATCGCTTCGATTCTGATGATGGGGCAGTCGGCGATCTCTCACCAGCTGCGGGTATTGAAGCAAATGCGTCTGGTGAAGTTCAGGCGGGAGGGAAAGACCGTATTTTACTCTCTTTCCGATGGCCATATCCAGACGATTCTGGCCCAGGGGATGGAACATATCAGCGAGTGAGTCTTCCGGACATCGGCGGGAAGCAAAAAGCCGCGATAGGCCCGGCGTAAAGAATTTATCAGGCAGAATGGGCCGGAGATATGGATGGGAGAGTCAGGAAAGATATACAGGAAAGATATAGAAAGAAACAGGACAGAATAGGAAGAATTGGAACAGAATAACAGGAGAATCGAGGCAGAAAGCGATGACAAAAAAACAGAAAAAGATGCTTATGCGGCTTGCGGTGAGCGCGGTATTTCTGGTTGTGGGGATCGTGGCGGAAGGAATTCATCCGGTCGACTGGATCTGTTTTGCGGTTTCGTATCTGGCGGCGGGCTACGATATTCCGCTGAAGGCGGCCAGGACGATCCGGGGCGGTCAGGTATTCGACGAGAATTTCCTGATGACGGTGGCTACCGTGGGCGCGGTTCTGGTGGGGGCGTATGAGGAAGCGGTCGCGGTCATGCTGTTCTATCAGGTGGGAGAATTCTTCAATGATTACGCAGTGAATAAGTCCCGCAAATCCATTTCCGACCTGATGGACATCAATCCGGAATTTGCCAATGTGCTCCGGGACGGCAGAGAGGAGCAGGTTGATCCGGATGAGGTTCAGATCGGCGAGACGATCGTGATCCGGCCCGGCGAGCGGGTGCCGTTAGACGGTGTCGTGGTGAAGGGAACTTCCAGCCTGGATACGAAGGCGCTGACCGGCGAATCCATGCCGGCGGAGATCGGCGAAGGGGAGAGCATCGTCAGCGGCTCCATCAATCTGAACGGACTGCTGGAGGTGCGGGTCACGAAGCTTTACGACGATTCCACCGTGGCGAAGATCCTGGAGCTGGTGGAGAACGCCAGCTCGCGGAAGGCCAAGGCGGAGAATTTCATTACCCGGTTTGCGCGGGTTTATACGCCTGTCGTAGTGTTTCTGGCGCTGGCGCTGGCGCTTCTTCCCCCGCTTCTGGCTGGGCAGTCCTGGTCGGTGTGGGTGTACCGGGCCTGCAGTTTTCTGGTGGTGTCCTGTCCCTGCGCGCTGGTGATCTCTGTGCCGCTCAGCTTTTTCGGCGGTCTGGGCGCGGCGTCGAAGCAGGGGATCCTGATGAAGGGCAGTAACTTCCTGGAAGCCATGGGCAATCTGGATACGGTCGTATTTGACAAGACCGGAACGCTGACCACCGGGAAATTCGCAGTGACGGACATGGAACCGGTGGGCGTCAGCGAGCAGGAGCTGCTTACGTTAGCGGCTTACGGGGAGTGTCATTCGACCCATCCGGTCGCGCTGTCGGTTCTGGAAGCATACCGTACGATGGAAAATGATTCCGCGCAGGCGGCAGATCCATTCGATCAGGACCGCATTGTATCGGCGGAGGAGATCGCAGGGCATGGGATCCATGCGGTGCTGAAAGCCGTTGCAAAGGATGGGGTTGATGAGACTGCTTCGGATGAAAATACGGCGGCGGAGCCTGGGCATGAGACGGATACATTCGACCTTTATATCGGCAACGAGAAACTGATGAACCGCCGGGGTATCGCATTCCGCCCCGTTCAGGATGCGGCCGGGACGACGCTCTATGTGGCGCGGAACAATGAATATATCGGCACGATTACGATCTCGGACACCGTCCGTGAAGACGTACCGGCGGCCCTGTCCGGTCTGCGCGGCGAAGGAGTAAGCAAGCTGGTAATGCTGACCGGCGATAAGGAATCCGTCGGTCAGGCTGTCGGGAGGAAGCTTGGGCTGGATCGTGTATACGGCGGTCTGCTTCCGGCCGATAAGGTAGCGAAGGTGGAAGCGCTTCTTGCGGAAAAGCCGGAAGGACGAACGCTGGCCTTCGTCGGAGACGGCATCAATGATGCGCCTGTCCTTTCCCGCGCAGATGTGGGAATTGCCATGGGCGGCATCGGTTCCGATGCGGCGGTGGAGGCTGCCGACGTGGTCATTATGACCGATGAACCGTCGAAGATCGTGGACGGCATTCGGATTGCCGGAAAGACCGTCGGTATCGTCCGCCAGAATATCATTTTTGCTATCGGCGTAAAGATCCTGATCCTGCTTCTGGTGGCGCTGGGAGCGGCCGGAATGTGGATGGCGGTTTTCGGCGATGTAGGGGTATCTGTGCTGGCGATCCTGAACGCGATCAGGGCGCTTGGTTACAAAAGAAACGCCGCGTAAGCGGGCTGGCTGAAATTCTTTTTCTGTTGACATTTTCCTGTTCTGCTGATATGATTTTCACATATGTATGTAGCAAGGGGGTTACATTGATTTGTGACACCCTTCTCTGTTGTTCGGAGATGCGGCTGCGACGGGGATCCTGCATCGTTCCGAGACAGAAATCCGACCGGAAAAGGAGATCGTGATCATGGGAAGATACAACAAAGAAGATATCATCCGTATGGTGGAAGAGGAGGATGTGGAGTTCATTCGTCTGCAGTTTACGGATATGTTCGGGATGCTGAAAAATGTGGCCATCACGGCCGGACAGCTCGGCAAGGCGCTGGATAACCTCTGTATGTTTGACGGTTCCGCCATCGAAGGCTTCGTGCGGGAGGAGGAGACGGATATGTACCTGCATCCGGATCTGGACACCTTCGAGATCTTCCCGTGGCGGCCCCAGCAGGGAAAGGTGGCCCGGCTTCTCTGCGACGTTTACTGTCCGGATGGGACGCCGTTTGAGGGGGATCCCCGGTATGTTTTTAAGAAGGTGCTGAAAGAAGCCGAGGACATGGGGTATTATTTCAATGTGGGGCCGGAGTGCGAATTTTTCCTGTTCCACGCCGATGAAGAAGGACGTCCCACGACCCAGACCCATGAGACGGCCGGATATTTCGATGTGGCGCCCATTGATCTGGCGGAAAATGTACGCCGCGATATCGTGCTGAACCTGGAGGAGATGGGTTTCGTCATCGAATCCTCCCATCATGAGATCGCGCCTGCACAGCATGAGGTGGATATCCAGTATGAATTGGGATTGAAGGCGGCGGATAACATCGTTACATTTAAGAATGCAGTGAAGACGATTGCCAAGCGCCACGGCCTTCACGCGACTTTCATGCCGAAGCCCAGGGCGGGGATTAATGGATCCGGTATGCATATCAATATGTCGCTGGAGGACGGCCTCGGCAAGAACCTGTTCTCGGATCCATCCGACAGCATGGGCTTAAGCCAGCTGGCGTACCAGTTTCTGGCCGGGATCCTGTACCATATTGAATCCATGACGATACTGACGAATCCGCTGGTGAATTCCTATAAGCGGCTGATTCCCGGTTATGACGCGCCGGTTTATATCGCATGGGCGTCTGCGGCCAACCGTGGCCAGGTCATGCGGATCCCTTCCAATCGGGGGGCCTCTACCAGAATCGAGCTTAGAAGTCCGGATCCTGCCATGAATCCGTATCTGGCTCTTGCGGCCTGTCTGGCTGCCGGTCTCGACGGCATCCGGCGCGGAATGGTACCGCCGCAGCCGTTTTACGGCAATGCGTTTTCCCTGTCCAGGGCTGAGATGAGGAGGAGAGGCATCCGTCATCTGCCGGAGACGTTGGGAGAGGCGATCGAACAGTTTGAAAACGACGAATTTCTGGAGTCGGTGCTTGGCGGAACTGTCTATAATAAGTACCTGGAGGCGAAGAAGAAAGAATGGAATGAGTTCCGCAGTCAGGTAACGGACTGGGAACTTGGGGAATATCTGTACAAATTTTAAGGTTTCACAAATACTCTGAGCTTCGCATATACAGGGAGGCTGCCGACACCTCCCATATCATGACATGAACAGAGGCCGGGGGTGAACGCGTGACCAATATCATCGTGGCGTTCTCGAAACCGGAGGACGCGAGGAATATTAAAAATATCATAGTTAAAAACGGCTTTCCGGTAGTCTCGGTCTGCTCATCCGGCGCGCAGACGATCAGTGGTCTGGACGGGCTCCACGGGGGGATCATTGTCTGCGGGTACCGTTTCAGCGATATGCTGTATGCGGAACTAAGGGAGCTGGTACCGCCGGAATTTGCGATTCTCTTAGTGGCGTCCGCGCGGCGGATAGGAGATACGCTGCCGGATGGTGTGACCTGGCTTCCTATGCCGCTTATGGTCCATGATCTTCTGGAAACGCTGCACGGGCTGGATGAAGAGCAGTTGCGAAAGAAAAAGATTGCCAGACAGAAACCTGCAGTGCGGAGGGAAGAAGACCGTCAGGCGATCGCGCAGGCGAAAGAGATGCTGATGGCCAGAAATAATATGACGGAGAACGAAGCCCATCGGTATATCCAGAAATGCAGCATGGACAGTGGAAGTAATATGGTGGAAACGGCGCAGAAGCTGATCCGCCTGATGGCGTAGCAGCGGAAAACGCAGCGGCGGGCAATAACTGGATTGGGGGAAAGATTATGCGGTTTGTAAAGATGCACGGCGCCGGCAATGATTATGTATATGTGGACTGCTTCCGCGAAACGGTATCCGATCCCGGGAAGCTTGCGGTGCGGCTGAGCGACCGTCATTTTGGGATCGGCTCCGACGGTCTTGTGCTGATCTGCCCTTCGGAGAAGGCGGACTGCCGGATGCGGATGTTCAATGCGGACGGGTCGGAAGGAGAAATGTGCGGCAACGCAATCCGCTGCGTCGGGAAATATGTGTATGAACACGGCATCGCGGCAAAGGAGCGCCTGACGGTGGAGACGCTGGCGGGGATCAAAACGCTTGAGTTGGAAACAAACGGCGGGAAGGTGAACGCGGCTACGGTCGATATGGGAGTGCCCAAACTGACATCGGAACTGCCGGAGGAGATCTTCGTAGAGGGACGGACGCAGAACTTTGTGGGGATTTCCATGGGGAACCCGCATGCGGTGTATTTCAGGAAGGAGATTGACGGACTTGACCTGAACGCGGTCGGGCCGGCGTATGAAAATCACGCGCGGTTCCCGGACCGGGTGAATTCTGAATTTGTGCAGGTGCTTGACCGGGGACATGTACGGATGCGTGTGTGGGAGCGCGGGAGCGGTGAGACTATGGCCTGCGGGACCGGGGCTTCGGCCTGCGCGGCGGCTTCCATCCTGATGGGTTATACGGATGATACGGTGCAGGTGGATCTGCTGGGCGGGACGCTTTCGATCCGCTGGGACCGGGAAGGCAGCGGGCATATCTTTATGACCGGGCCGGCGGTGGAAGTGTTTTCCGGAGAGCTCGCAGACTGACGGAGCCGTACGGCTGCGCCGGACAGCCGGAAGCCTTTTGGAAGTAATGTAATTTGGATACGAATATGTTTATGATGGAGGATATGGGATTATGGTCAAGCTGAATGAAAATTATCTGAAACTGCCGGGAAGCTATCTGTTCTCGACGATCGGGAAAAAGGTGGCGGCGTATTCGGCGGCGCATCCGGATGCGAAGGTAATCCGTCTGGGAATCGGCGATGTGACGCAGCCGCTGGTCCCGGCGATCATTTCCGCGCTGCATGAAGCGGTGGAGGAAATGGGACATGCGGAGACATTTCACGGCTACGCGCCGGATCTGGGCTACGCGTTCCTGCGGGAGACCATCGCGGAAAAGGATTATCAGGCGCGGGGATGTGAGATCAGCGCGGATGAGATTTTCATCTCGGACGGCGCCAAGAGCGACTGCGGGAATATCCAGGAGATCTTCTCGGCGGACGCGAGGATCGCGGTGTGCGATCCGGTCTATCCGGTGTATGTGGATTCCAATGTAATGGCGGGGCGGACCGGGGAATATGATGAGAAGACGCAGACCTGGAGCAATGTGATCTACATGCCGTGTACGGCGGAGAACGGTTTTGTGCCGCAGCTGCCGGAGGAGACGCCGGATCTGATCTACCTGTGCGTGCCCAATAATCCCACCGGGACGGCGCTTACCAGGGATCAGCTCGCGGTGTGGGTGAACTACGCCAATTCGGTGGGCGCGGTGATCCTCTACGACGCGGCCTATGAGGCGTATATCGCGCAGGAGGACGTGCCTCACAGCATTTACGAGATCCCGGGGGCCAGGACCTGCGCCATCGAGTTCCGGTCATTTTCCAAGAACGCAGGCTTTACCGGCGTGCGGCTCGGCTTTACGGTGGTTCCGAAGGATCTGAAGCGCGGCGGCGCAGCAGCCCACAGCCTGTGGGCACGGCGGCACGGCACGAAATTTAACGGCGCGCCCTATATCGTGCAGAAGGCGGCCATGGCCGTGTATTCGGAGGAAGGAAAGGCCCAGTTAAAGGATCAGGTGGCCTATTATATGCGCAATGCGAAAGTGATCTACGACGGACTGAAGGAAGCCGGATACGAGGTGTACGGCGGCGTTAACGCGCCCTACATCTGGCTTAAGGTGCCGGAAGGGATGACGAGCTGGGATTTCTTCGATTATCTGCTGGAGAAGGCCCATGTGGTAGGGACCCCGGGCAGCGGTTTCGGTCCCAGCGGGGAAGGGTATTTCCGGCTGACGGCGTTCGGTAACTACGAAAATACGGTGGAGGCGATCGGGCGGATCAAAAATCTGTGAAATGACCGGCAGAGCTTTCGGAGGCGGAAGAATCCAGGCTCTGCGCTGACGCCGCCAGTTCGTCGAGCGACGCGAACCGGTAGCCCATTTCCTCCCATTTCGTCAGAAGGCTGTCGAGGATTTCGGCGTTGGTTCTGGAGGTGCTGTGCAGCAGGACGACGGCTCCGGGATGGACGCGGCCCAGAAGCTTTTCATAGGCTTCTGCGTGGGACGGCTGATTGTCCTGATACCAGTCCACATAGGCCAGACTCCAGAAGAAAGTCTTATAGCCGAGGGCCTGGGCCATTTTCAGGTTGGACTCGCTGTATCTGCCCTGGGGCGGGCGGTAGTATTTCTTCATGGGCTGGCCGGTAGTCTGTGCATAGAGCGTTTCCAGATCCGTAAGCTCCTTTGAGAACGCCTCCTCAGTGGAGATGGACGACATGTCCGGGTGATGAAAGGTGTGGTTGCCGACGATATGGCCTTCGGACACCATACGCTTTACCAGATCCGGCGCGGTCTCGATATAGTTTCCGACGACAAAGAACGCCGCGGGGGCCCGATGCTTTTTCAGGGCGTCCAGAATCGCCTCCGTGCAGCCGTTTTCATAGCCGGCGTCGAAGGTCAGATAGAGAACTTTTTCGTCGGTCTGGCGCGCGTAGAATGCGTCAAATTGGGCAAGATAATCTGCGGAGGCATTGGCGACGGGAGGCTTTCCTTCTTCCTGAAAGCTTAAGCCCCAGCTGCCCTCGGAGGAGACGGCAGCTGCGCGCGGATCAGAGGATGAAACGAAGGAGCGGGCGTCCGGATGCGCGTTCAGCGGATAACGCTCTGCAAGACGTGCGGCCGCGTCTCCCATGCAGAAGCAGAGTACCGCGAGAAAGAAGTATTCAGCGCCTTTTCGGATGATGCGTGAGGGAGTGTCCATGGCTTCTCCTGGTGCAAATGACCGGTATTACAGAATATATATGTACTGTTATGCATGATAATACCGTGCATTGTGGCGAAAATAAGCCGGAAAAGTATGATAAAATGAGGAAATGCAACGATTTTTCGCTTGCTACGTTGACAAATCATTAAAATAGATTTATACTACATACAATTTATTTTGCAAAAATTTATCAGCTTAAATTTATTTGGAATGCAGAAATTCAGGAGGAAACGATTATGTCAGATGTTGAGAAAGTATTAGAGGCAACTGTGGGGACGGAGCCGGTCAAGAAGACCAGAAAGCCGAGAACAAAGAAGACGGACACTGAGGCGGCCCCGAAGGCGGCTGAGGCGAAGAAGACGGAAGCCGCTCCGAAGAAGACCGCGGCGAAGAAGCCTGCCGTTAAGAAAGAGGCTGCTCCGAAGACTGAGAAAGCGCCTACGAAGAGAACCGCTGCGAAGAAGGCGGACGCCAAACAGGCGAACGTATATATTCAGTTTGCAGGCCAGGAGGTAGCGGCGAAGGATATCCTTGAGGCCGCGAAGAAGGCGTTTGCGGAGGCCAACGAGGGCGTCGCGATCGAGACCATCGAGCTCTATGTGAAGCCGGAAGAGGGCGCTGCCTACTATGTAGTGAACGGCGTCGGCGGCGACGACATGAAGATCGAGCTGTAAGCCGGAACCGGAAATGCGAAGCCGGACCGAAAGGCCGGAAGTAATCAAAAGGAAAAGACCGCGGGAAGAGAAATCTTTCCGCGGTTTTTGTACTTGATACTTTTCTGCTTTCTGGTATACTGGTAGCAGACGGTCATATCTTAGCCGCTTTCTGCGGATCGGAGGGATTGGTTCCTGAGACGGAGGTATGACGGAAAACGGAACTGATAAGACGGAGGGTGCGATATGTTTTATGACGGAAAGATCTGGATCGGAAAAAGTGACAGCGGCAATGAATGTATCCTGCCGAAGATGGCCAACTGCCACGGACTGATTGCCGGGGCGACCGGCACCGGCAAGACGATCACGCTGAAGGTGCTGGCGGAGTCGTTCAGTGACGCGGGGGTGCCGGTATTTCTGGCGGACGTGAAAGGCGATCTGGCGGGAACCTGCCGGCCGGGCGCCGACAGTGAGGATATGCAGAACCGGATCGCGAAGTTCGGTCTGGCGGAAGCGGGATTTTCTTACCGTGCCTATCCGGTCTGCTTCTGGGATATCTTCGGGGAGAAAGGACTGCCGCTTCGGACGACGGTCACTGAGATGGGGCCCACGCTTCTGGCGCGGCTGATGGATCTGACGGACGCGCAGACGGATATCATGTCTATCGTGTTTCGGATCGCAGACGACGAAGGGCTGCTTCTGCTGGATATCAAGGACCTTCGCGCCATGTTGAATTATGTGGCGGAGAACAATAAGGAGTACAGCGCGAAGTACGGCAATATGCCGAAGCAGAGCATCAACAGCATCCTGCGGGGGTTGGTGGCTCTGGAGGAGCAGGGCGGCGACAAATTCTTCGGAGAACCGGCGCTGGATATCCACGACTGGTTTCGGACGGATTTCTCCGGGAAGGGCATGATCAATATTCTCCACAGCGAGAGCCTGATCAACAATCCGATGATGTATTCCACCTTCATGCTGTGGATGCTTTCGGAGCTGTTTGAGGTCATGCCGGAGGCCGGCGACTGCGAGCGGCCGAAGATGGTATTTTTCTTCGACGAGGCCCATCTGCTGTTTGA
>CANREE010000014.1 GCA_947629545.1 uncultured Lachnospiraceae bacterium
ATCATGATGGGCGCGCCCTCCGCGGTGGAGCAGAAGCAGCTGGACGAGCTGCATATCGCGGTTACGGCGGAAGAATAGCGGAAGCGGCAAGAGGTCGGCCGCTTGCGGCAAGCGTGGGGCTTATTCGCTGGAAGGCTCGCTCCGTATGCGGGTGGCCGGTGCAGGACAGATAATGCACAGTGGTATTGAATAGGAACATAAATCAGCCTCCTTCGGCATAAGTATCAGGTAGACATGACAGGCCTGCCTGAAGCGGCGCGAAGGAGGTTTTTCTATGGATTCCGATAAGAAGCCTAAGCTTATACATCTGGTGATCGCTCTTGAGTCGGTGGTTCTGCTGGCTTTTCTTCCGATGCTGACGCCCATCGGCAGCAGACTGACGATGAGTGAAAATGTGAAGTCAGTGGAAAATGGAGAGACCGGGAACGGAGAAGCGGAGAATAAAGAAGAGGGGAACGGAGAAGCTGAGAAGCAGGAGAAAACCGATAGCGGAAATGCAGAGGAAACGAAAAGTGCGGGAATAGAAGAAAAAGGCAGTTTCCTCAGCAGATTGTTTGGAAAAGGAAAAGCCGGGAAATCTGAGAACAACGGACAGGACGACGGGGATCTGAACGGGCAAAACGGATCAGGACAGCCACAGGAAGATTCAGAGGATGATCAGACTGACTGGGGCAGTTCTGGTCAGGGAAGTACGACCGACACCGCTGACGGTCAGCAGAAACCTGCGGAGAAAGATTACATTAAATGGGTCGATTTTGATATTCCCGCCGAGGCGCTTAAGAAGGCGTTCCGATGTGACATCGACACTTATCTGAAGGACATCCATCTGAACTGGATCGAGATTCTGGCATATCTGGGTTCATACTATGGCGGCGATTTCTCACGTTATAAAGAGGCGGATTTAACTGCCGTGACAGCGCGGCTTCTGGACGGGGAGAAAATGACGGATATTGCGGCGAATATGGAATATTATCCGTATTATCTGGAGGCCTATACGGCAGTGCTGGGCGGCATGGTTGGGGAGTATCAGGTGGAGATTCCGGGTTCTCAGGCGCCGGATTTTGCGTTGCCGAAGGACGAAAAAGGCAATCCGGTTCCCACCGAGGACAATGTTTGGGTCACCAAATACGGCCTGAAGGCATTTTCTCCGATTGCGAAGAATTATCCGTACACGGATTACGATGATTTCGGGGATTCCCGCGAGTATGGTTTTCATCGTGTCCACCTGGGCCACGATCTGATGGGGCAGGCAGGGACGCCGGTGATTGCGGTGGAATCCGGCCGTGTGGAAGCCATGGGCTGGAACCGCTACGGCGGCTGGCGGCTCGGCATCCGGAGTCTGGACGGACGGCGGTACTACTACTACGCGCATTTGCGAAAAAATTATCCTTATCACAAGTCGCTTAAGGAAGGCAGTATCGTTCAGGCCGGGGACGTGATCGGATATCTCGGGCGAACCGGCTACAGCAATACGGAGAACACGAACAATATCGAGGAGCCGCATCTTCATTTCGGTATCCAGCTGATCTTTGATGAATCCCAGAAGGACAGCGACCATGAGATCTGGATCGACTGCTATGAACTGATCAAATTTCTCTCGATCAACCGGGCCGAGACGGTGAAGGACGAATCCACGAAGGAATACTACCGCGTTTATCAGATGCAGGATCCGGCGATTCCCGGCGGCGCGGCCGAGCAGCGGATACCGGAGCAGGCCGGCACATCGTCGTGAAAGCCGGTACTGTGCCTGACTGTGAGAGCATATAGCTGGCTTGAATCACAGCCGCATGCTGCGGTTGCTCATGACAGAGACGGGGACCAGCCGGGACGGGAACCTGACCGGGACATGCGACTCATGTATACATTTGCGCAATCTTTCCATTTTCCCTTAATTATGGTATAATAACGAGGAAAGCGCCGATGACGCTTGCGTCAATCGGCGTTTGACGAGTATCTCCATCGAGACGTCAGTCGAGATGGCATACTGAAAATGATGATAGTATCATTTTCCGTTTACGCACATATTGGGGGATTTGTAACATGCGCGATTTGGCATATCTGAAGCTTCTGGCCCGTGAGTATCCGACGATCCGGGCTGCGGCCAGCGAGATCATTAATCTGACGGCCATCGGCGGACTGCCGAAAGGCACCGAGTATTTCTTCAGCGACCTGCACGGCGAGCATGAGGCGTTCATCCATCTCCTGCGGTCTTCCTCCGGCATCATCCGGGAGAAGATCAAGGAGACCTTCGGCTATGTGATCCCGGAGGAAGATCAGGACGAACTGGCCAATTTGATCTATTATCCGAAGAAGGAGCTGGGCCGCATGGAGCGGGAGGGCCGGGCCGGCGACGACTGGAAGCGGATCACGATCTACCGTCTGGTTCAGATCAGCAAGGAAGTTTCCTCCAAATACACCCGTTCCAAGGTCCGCAAGAGCATGCCGGCAGATTTTGCCTATGTGATCGACGAGCTGCTCCATGTGGATTATAACGACGACAATAAGAAGGTCTATTACAGCGAGATTGTCCGCTCCATCATTGACAATGATATCGCCGGTCAGTTCATTTGTGCCCTCTGCGAACTGATCCAGAAGCTGACCATCGACCGTCTCCATATCATCGGCGATATCTTCGACCGCGGCCCCAGGGCAGATCTGATCATGGAGGAGCTGATGCATTTTCACGATGTGGATATCCAGTGGGGCAACCACGATATCTCCTGGATGGGCGCGGCCACCGGCAATCTGGCCTGTATCTGCAATGTGCTGCGCATCGCGATCAGCTATAACAGCTTCGACGTGCTGGAGGACGGTTACGGCATCAACCTGCGGCCGCTGTCGATGTTTGCGGCGGCGGTTTACCGGGACGATCCCTGCAGGCGGTTCTCGCCCCACATCCTGGACGAGAATATTTACGATGCCGTGGATCCCGGTCTGGCGGCCAAGATGCACAAGGCCATCGCCGTCATCCAGTTCAAGGTGGAGGGGCAGATCATAAAGCGCCATCCGGAGTATAAGATGGACAACCGCTGCCTTCTGGAGAAGATTGATTTTGAAAATGGTACCGTATGCGTTGACGGTGTTGCCTATCCGATGCTGGATATGCGTTTTCCGACGATTAATCCGGCTGACCCGCTGGCCCTGTCGCCGGAGGAGGAGGAACTTCTGCATACGCTGGCCCTGTTTTTCCGTCACAGTGCGCTTTTGCATAAGCATGTGAAATTCCTCTATACCCATGGCTCCATGTATAAGTGCTATAACAATAATCTCCTTTATCACGGCTGTATTCCCATGCGGGAGGACGGCAGCTTCGAGGAGATGACATTTGGCGGGCAGACCTATTCAGGCCGGGCGATGATGGACGCACTGGATCAGATCGTGCAGAACGCGTATTTCTATCCGGAGAACCATCCGGCCAAGGAGGCGTTCCGGGACTTCATGTGGTACCTCTGGTGCGGTGCCAAGTCCCCAGTCTACGGCAAGGACAAGATGACTACGTTTGAGAATTATTTTGTGGAAGAGAAATCGACGCACAAGGAGACGTACAACATATACTATCAGTTGAGTGTGAAGGAAGAATACTGTGATAAGATCCTGACGGAGTTCGGTCTGCCTGCGAAGGGCGGCCATATCATCAACGGCCATGTGCCGGTGAAGATCAAGGACGGAGAGACGCCTATCAAAGCGGGCGGCAAGCTCTATATCATCGACGGCGGCCTGTCCAAGGCCTACCAGAGCAAGACCGGCATCGCCGGCTACACATTGATTTATAACTCCCGCCATCTGGCCCTTGCGGAGCACAAGCCGTTCCGCCCCGGGGAGAAGAGCACGCCGAAGGTGACGATCGTGGAGAAGATGAAGAGCCGCGTCATGGTGGGCGACACGGATCTGGGCGTGGAACTGCGGGAGAAGATCAGCGATCTGAAGGAGCTTCTGGCCGCGTACCGGGAAGGCACGATCAAGGAGACGGTACAGTAGCCCCGGCGGCGCTGCCGCTTTACGTTTGGGCGGATATGTGATAGAATAGTGTAACACAGATGGCGCTTGCGCCGTGAATTTATTTTCAGATAAAGGAGTTACGGATGAACAAAGAAGAATTCCTTCAGTCCCTGCGCCGCGACCTGTCCGGCGATGTGCCGCAGAATGTACTGGAAGAGAATGTGCAGTATTATCGCGAATATATCGACGGGGAGGTTGCCAAAGGCCGTTCCGAAGAGGAAGTGGTTGAAGAACTGGGGACGCCCCGGCTGATCGCCAAGAACATTGAAGACACCACGGAGCTGGATGAGGAGGAGGCCGGCGGACAGCGCTACACCGACCGGGGATACGGAGACACCTATTCCGGCGGAAGTTCCTACGGGGATTCGGGCAGCGGCTATGACAACCGCGGCTACAGCGGTCAGGGAAGCAGCCGCGGGAACGGTTCCTTCCATCTGTTTGACATGAGCAAATGGTACGGCAAGCTTCTGGTATTTCTGATTGTATTTGCCGTGATCTATGTGGTATTTATGATTATTGGCGGGATTTTCTCGCTGCTGGCTCCGTTTTTGGGGCCGATTCTGGTCATCTGGCTGATCGTCTCGATTATCCGCGGTTCCGGCCGGCGGTGACGGGGCCGTGGCGTCGGCATTGTTGGCGGGTTGCCGGAAGATACGACATGGGAACACCGAACAGTTCTTGAACTGTTCGGTGTTTTTTTAACTTTTCTTATTGACAAAGTAACAAAAAAGAAATATAATCATTTTAAGATGTAACAAATTTGTAACAGATTTGCCGGAGATTGGAAACGATTTTAATGAAATGGAAATTATTTGCCGGAATTCTGCTTTTTGCCGGTTTATCCGCGGCTGTTCCCGGAGGAATCGGACGGGCTGAGGCTGCGGGATACGCGGGAGCCATCGGAGTAGAGACCAGTTCTTCCTATAAGCTGAAGGCGGAGGCGCCGGTGATAAGCGTTTACAGTGAATCAAATATTTTTTCCGAAAAAGCGGCGGAAGTATGCAGCGGTCAGGTGTACGATGTGATGTCTTATGACGACGGCTGGGCGGAGATCGCGACGGACTCAGGTGTGGGTTATGTGAGGCTTTCGGATGGTGCGGTTCTTGTAGAAGTCGTGCAGGAGAAAGTGAATGAGGAGGCCGTT
Organism: uncultured Lachnospiraceae bacterium; assembly: GCA_947629545.1. Taxonomy (GTDB): domain Bacteria; phylum Bacillota; class Clostridia; order Lachnospirales; family Lachnospiraceae; genus UBA3402. The sequence continues at coordinate 5,144 of CANREE010000014.1, forward strand.
CTGCGGGGGAAGGTCGTAGATTATGCGCTTCAGTTTGTCGGCGGAAGATATGTATGGGGCGGTTCTGATCCGCATACCGGAGCGGACTGCTCCGGATTTACTTCCTATGTGATGCGTCATGCGGCGGGTGTCAGCTTAAGCCACAGTTCCAGTGCCCAGGCCGGTGAAGGCCGGAAGGTGAAGGATCCGAAGCCCGGGGATTTGATCTTTTACAGTAAGAACGGCAGGATCAATCATGTGGCGATTTACATAGGCAACGGACAGATTGTCCACGCGTCTTCTGAGAAAACCGGAATCAAAGTATCCCTGTGGAACAAACGCACACCGGTGAAGATCGTTGACGTGCTTTCCTGAGGCAGACGGAAGAAGCGTCGGTATATACAGACGAACAGTCTGCAGGATGAGAATAATGAAAGAACAGAGGACGGAAGGATGAAGGATTTCAAAGCATTCTATAGGATTGGTATTGCGGTATGCGGACTGGTTATGGCGTTTTCCGATCCGTTACGGACGGAAGCGGCTACCTATGATCAGTTGTGCGGACCGCTTATGTCCGGGTATGTCGCTTATGTTTCGTCGGGAAGTGCGGATATCTATGCGGCGATGGACTCCTGGGATATTTTAAGGACTGCGGCTGCCGGTGAGAGTTTTGCGATAACCGGGACGGAAGGTGACGGATGGATGGAGATAAGCGTCGGCGACGGCGTCGGTTATGTATCTGACCATCAGGTGGTGATCTACAGTCCGTCAGAGTGGGAGGCTGCGCAGCAGGAGGCGGCATTTCAGGCACAGGAGCAGTCTGTGAACACAGATGCGTTGCGGCAGCAGGTTGTAAATTATGCGCTCCAGTTTGTAGGATGCCGGTATGTATATGGCGGCACGGATCCTCATTCAGGCGTAGACTGTTCCGGATTCACCCGCTACGTCATGCAGAATGCGGCCGGGATTTATCTGGATAGGACGTCCGCTTCACAGGCCTGTCAGGGAGTTTCGGTGGGGGCGGAACAGATTCGGCCTGGGGATCTGGTCTTCTACGGTCAGGGCGGACGGGTAAATCATGTGGCGATTTATATCGGTAATGGGCAGATCGTGCATGCTTCCACGGAGAAGACCGGCGTTAAGATTTCTAATTGGACATACCGTACACCCCTTCGGATCGCCCGCTTTCTGGGAAACTGATAATCATTTTTACAGAATAAGGCGTATATATTTTAATTCTTAAGCCATACTACCCCTGTAACAAATAACTTTTCATGTCAGGAGGTACCAGACAATGGCAAAGAACAGCTACGATATGGACGAGTCCAGAAGCAGCCAGAACAACAATCAGAATAACGGTCAGAACGGCACAGGCAGCAGCCAGAGCAGCAATCAGAATAATAGCCAGAACGGCACAGGCAAGAACAGCAGCAAGAACTGCGGCGGCAATCATAACCGCTAAGTTTCATTTGCAAGGGAGCTGCCGTAAGACGGGTTCCGTTGATATCTTTCGGGTATCGGGAACTGTCTTGCGGCAGCTCTTTCTGTATTTGACGTTGGACACGCATCGCCGTATTGCTGCATATATTAGAAGTAAAATGTCGGACAGGTATGAAACAATGAGATATCCGATCATCAGTATGAGGGAATTGGAATATTGGATTTCAACGGAAAAGCAGATGTATTTGGTAGATCTGAGAGGGAGAGACGCTTATGAAAGAGGACATCTGAAAGGGGCGGTGAATATTCCGTTTGATGAATTGGAAGATCGGCTTGAGGAGCTGCCGGCGGGGATGCCGCTGGTATTTTACTGCGTCAGGGGAAGCCAGAGTATGCTGGTCTGCAACCATCTGTGTGACCGGGGTTATCAGGTGGTCAACGCGGCGGGCGGACTGAACGCCTACCGGGGGCGTCATCTGGTCACAGGAAAACCGGTCGTTGGCTGAATCTTAAGTTGACAGAATGGATGCATGGCTATAAAATATAGCCAGTTGAAGAGGATGTGACCCACGAGGTATGAATTATGAAATATATGTTTGCGTCCGATATCCATGGATCTGCATACTATTGCAGGAAATTGCTGGAGATTTTTGAATCTTCCGGGGCGGAAAGGCTGATTCTTCTGGGCGACCTGCTTTACCATGGCCCTCGCAATGCCTTGCCCGCAGAGTATGAGCCGAAGCAGGTGTTTGCGATGCTGAATACCTGCAGGGATAGGATCTGGGCTGTTCGCGGCAACTGCGATTCCGAGGTAGACCAGATGGTACTTCAGTTCCCGATGATGGCGGACTATGCAGTGCTGGTGCTGAACGGCAGAACGTTTTATGCAACGCACGGACATATCTACAATGAGGAGAATCTTCCACCGCTGCAGCGGGGAGACGCACTGGTTTTTGGGCATATCCATCTGCCGCTGGCGAAGGCAGCGGCAGATAACTACTTTCTGAATCCTGGCTCGGCGGCATTGCCAAAGGACGGTAATCCGCACAGTTATGCGATGCTGGATGAAGAAGTGTTTACGATATATGATTTTGATGGATGTACCGTCGCGCAGATTCGTCTGGAATGAGCGGTGCGGCGTGCCGGAGAATGTCGCTGTGCAGCACTGGGGGGCTGTACTGGCTGTCTGAACGGTTGGCATATGCGGCTGGCGGTATGAGATAGAACAGAGAGGATTATCAGTGAAGAAACTGTATGACATCATCACACCCTGCCATTTCGGTCTGGAGGCGGTGTTAAAAAGGGAGATTATCGATCTGGGTTACGAACCTTCGCTTGTGGAAGACGGAAGGATTACATTTGCCGGCGATGCAGAGGCGGTCTGCCGCGCTAATATTTTCCTGCGTACGGCAGAGCGGGTACTCGTGAAAGCCGGAAGCTTCCGGGCAGAGACTTATGATGAACTGTTTGAGAATACGAAAGCCATTGCATGGGAAGAATTTCTTCCGCAGGACGGGAGGTTCTGGGTGGCGAAGGCGTCATCTGTCAAGAGTAAGCTGTTCAGTCCATCGGATATTCAGCGTATTATGAAAAAGGCCATGGTGGAACGCATGAAGGCGGCTTACGGGGTAACGATACTGCCGGAGACCGGGCAGAGTTACCCGCTGCGGGCTTTCTTTTATAAGGATCAGGTAACGATCGGCGTTGATACCACCGGGGAATCCCTGCATAAGCGGGGTTATCGGACAGAAGCCGGCAAAGCGCCGATCTCAGAAACGCTGGCGGCGGCGCTGATTTTGCTTACCCCGTGGAAAGGCAGCCGGATTCTGGTGGATCCTTTTTGCGGAAGCGGGACATTTCCTATTGAGGCGGCTATGATGGCGGCGAATATAGCGCCTGGCAGGAGGCGAACCTTTTTGGCGCAGGCGTGGGAAAATCTGGTGGCGGAACATTTTTGGCGTGACGCTCTGGAGGAAGCGGAAGAGCTTGAAGATCTGTCGGTGGAAACAGATATTCAGGGTTATGATATCGATGGCGACGTCATGAGGGTGGCCCGGTCCAACGCGGAGAGGGCCGGTGTGTCAGGACTGGTGCATCTGCAGCAGAGACCGCTCAGCGCGCTGAGCCATCCGAAGAAATATGGTTTTCTGATTACGAATCCGCCCTATGGGGAGCGGATCGAAGAGAAAGAGAATCTGCCGGCGCTTTATCGGGAACTGGGCGAGAAGATCCGCCAGCTGGACAGCTGGTCAGCCTATGTGATCACGGCGTATGAGGATGCAGAACGGTATATCGGACGGAAAGCAGATAAGAATCGGAAAATCTATAACGGTATGATAAAGACTTATTATTATCAATACCTTGGACCGAAACCTCCGGCGAGAAAGGCAATGTCGCGGGAATGACAGATATCTGACGTTAGCCGGGCTGTGTAGAGGCAGCTCTTCGGACAGGGAAAGGAAATGATACTATGAAACATAAGATTATCGTGGCTACGGGAAATGCCGGAAAGATGCGTGAATTTCGCATGATTCTGGAAGGTCTGGGTCTTGAGATCCTCTCGATGAAAGACGCGGGCGTATCTGTGGATATCGTGGAAAATGGGACTACATTTGCAGAGAACGCCGAGATCAAGGCCATGGCAGTCTGGAAGCAGACCGGAGATATCGTGCTGGCGGATGATTCCGGTCTGGTGGTGGATTATCTGGGCGGCGAGCCGGGAATCTATTCGGCCCGTTATCTGGGAGAGGATACTTCCTATGAGGTGAAGAATCAGGTGATCATCGATCGTCTGGAAGGAGCAAAGGAGGAAGAACGGACAGCTCGTTTTGTTTGCGCCATTGCAGCGGTTTTGCCGGATGGACGGGTACTGCATACCGAAGGAACGGTGGAAGGACTGATCGCCCATCGGCCGGCTGGAAATGGTGGTTTCGGTTATGATCCGATCTTTTATCTGCCGGAGTACGGCATGACATCGGCGGAGATTTCGGCAGAGGAGAAGAACGGGATCAGTCACCGGGGCAAGGCGCTCCGTGCGATGGAACAGCTGCTTGGCAATGTGTCAGGACTGGCGGTGGACGTCACCAGACGGCATACCGGCAGATAAGGGGGGCATTTCATGAAGATACTGGTTGTCAGCGATACTCATCGCAGGGATGACAGTTTGAGAATGGTCATTGAGAAATATAAGCCCCTCGATATGCTGATTCATCTGGGAGATGCTGAGGGCAGCGAAATGTTCATTGCCGACTGGGTAAATCCCGGCTGTCGGATGGAAATGGTGCTGGGAAACAATGATTTTTTCTCCATGCTGGATAAGGAGCGTGAGATTGTACTGGGCCGCCACCGTGTCCTCCTGACCCACGGCCATTATTACGGCGTGTCGATCGGACCTGAGGGTCTGGCGGATGAAGCCAGAAGCCGCGGTTGTGATATTGCGATGTTTGGCCACACGCACAAGCCTTACAGCAATACTGTCAGCGGTGTACTGCTTCTGAATCCCGGCAGTTTGTCCTATCCGCGGCAGGAAGGACGTCTTCCGGCATATATGCTGGTAAATGTAGACGAAAGTGGAGAATTGACATATAAGCAGATGTATTTGTAAACAGAGAATAAAAATCATAAAAAACGGTTGACAATTCTGATGTTGTCATATATAATGATTTGTGCGCTGCGAAAGGCGTTCATGGTAAGGGGCAGATTTCGACGCCTTGACACATACCGGGGTGTGGCTCAGTTTGGCTAGAGCGCCTGGTTTGGGACCAGGAAGTCGCAGGTTCGAATCCTGTCACCCCGATACCATTTCATGCAGGTGTGGTTCAATGGTAGAACACTAGCCTTCCAAGCTGGATACGTGGGTTCGATTCCCATCACCTGCTCTTGCCATCCGCGTGCGCGCGGGGCCGTGAACGGAGCGGCTGTCTGCGCGGCGGAGAGCGGAGTCTGAGTCTGTAGCTCAGCCGGATAGAGCAACGGCCTTCTAAGCCGTGGGTCGGGGGTTCGAATCCCTTCAGGCTCGTTGGAATTTAATATGGTGGGTATAGCGCAGCTGGTTAGCGCGCCAGATTGTGGCTCTGGAGGCCAAGGGTTCGAATCCCTTTATCCACCTTCGCTAAGATGGAAGCCGGAAGGCTTTCATTTTTGGTTTTGTCCACTGCATAATCTTCTTGCCTGAAGGCGTATTTTGTGCTAAGATAATTATGCTTTTGATGTTGTTGGGCCATCGCCAAGCGGTAAGGCACAGGACTTTGACTCCTGCACTCGTTGGTTCGAATCCAACTGGCCCAGCTTAACCGGCCGAAAGCCCTGAATATTCATTTGGGCTTCCGGTCATTTTATTGCGGCCGCGGCCGGATACGCGCCGCAGCTTAACGCACTGCAGCCGGCCTGACATGCCTGCAGAAGAAGGAGCACTGGATTGATGAAAGGCTTTTGGAAGAAATACATCGGCGACCGGCAGTTTTACAAGATGGTCCTGACCGTGGCAGTCCCGATCATGATTCAGAACGGCATTACGAATTTTGTGAGTCTTCTGGACAATATCATGGTGGGGCAGGTGGGGACCGTGCAGATGTCCGGCGTTGCTATTGCCAATAACCTGATCTTCGTTTACAATATCTGTATCTTTGGCATGATCTCCGGCGCGGGGATCTTCGGGGCGCAGTTCTACGGACAGCAGAATCATGAGGGAGTTCGCAATACGTTCCGCTTCAAGATCATCATCTGTGCGCTGTTCACGGCGGCTGCAATCGCGGTCTTTCTGGCAGGCGGCGGGGAGCTGATCTCGCTGTACCTGCAGGGAGAGGGGGCTGCGGAGGATATCGAGGCGACCTTTTTCTACGGGCGGCAGTATCTGGATATTATGCTGATCGGTTTTGTGCCGTTCGCGGTGGTGCAGATCTATTCCAGCACGCTGAGGGAGTGCAGCGAGACCTTCGTGCCGATGGCGGCGGGCGTGGCCGCCGTCCTGGTGAACCTGATATTTAACTATATCCTGATCTTCGGGCATTTCGGCGCGCCGCGGCTGGGCGCGGCGGGAGCGGCTTATGCGACGGTGCTTTCCCGGTTTGTGGAGTGCGCCATTACAGTGGTCTGGACTCACTCTCATGCAGGGAGGAATCCGTTTATCGTGCATGCCTACAGGAGTTTTCGGATGCCGCGGCGCCTGGTGGGGCAGATCGTACAGAAGGGAACGCCGCTGATGTGCAATGAGGCGATCTGGTCTGTGGGAATGGCGGTGCTTCTGCAGTGCTATTCGTACCGGGGGCTTGAGGTGGTGGCGGCGCAGAACATTTCCTCCACGGTGTCCAATCTGTTCAATGTGGTGTTCATGGCGCTGGGAAGCGCGGTGGCGATCATCATGGGACAGCTTCTGGGCGCCGGAAAGATGGAGGAGGCGGTGGATCAGGACCGGAAGCTGATCTTCTTCTCGGTGGCGGTCTGCCTGGTCATGGGGACGCTTATGTCCCTTGCTGCGCCATTGATCCCGAAGATCTACAATACGACGGAGGGCGTGCGCAGTCTGGCGGCGGTATTTATCCTGATCGAAGCGCTGTTCATGCCGGTTCACGCGTTCATCAATGCGTCGTACTTCACGCTGCGTTCCGGAGGGAAGACGGTCATTACGTTCTTCTTCGACGGGGTGTATGTGTGGGTGGTGTCGATCCCGGTGATCTATGCGGTGGGTCATTTCACCGCGCTGCCCATCGTGCCGCTGTTCTTCCTTGGCAGGAGCCTTGATCTGATCAAATGCGCCGTCGGCGCGGCGCTTCTGAAGAGGAGGGTATGGGTACATAATATTGTGGGATAAAAACTGTGAGTCATGTTGTTTAGCTGGTATATAAGAAAACGACAGGAGATCAGCAGGACCCGATTACCGATGTATCTTGAAAAGGAGGGATTTCAATGCAGTACACATCCGCGCAGGCAGCGAAGCTGCTTCGGAAACTGAATGAAGAGAAAGCGGCTCTTCTGAGCCGCGAATCCATGAGCTGCAGCTTCGTGGCGGCGGTTCAGGAGAACGTGGAAGACGTGAGGCCGGAATACGACTATGCGGGCACCCAGGAGAAGCTGGCGGAGGTCGATGAGAAGATCCGCCGGCTGAAGCACGCGATGAATCAGTTCAACATCAGCACGATGGTGCCTGAATGCGGCATGACCATCGACCAGATCCTGGTGTACATTCCCCAGCTTACGGCCCGGAAGCAGAAGCTGGAGGAGATGGCCTCCCGCCTGCCCAAACGGCGCAAGGAGAATTACGGCCGCGTCGCGACCAGCAATATTGAGTACGAGTATGCCAACTATGATCCGGCGAAGGTGAGGGAAGACCTGATCGCGCTGTCGGACGAGCTGGCGAAGGCGCAGACCGCGCTGGATGTAGTGAACAATACGGCGACGCTGGAACTGCCGTTCTGAGACGGTTCCGGCTTTCCGGGACGCGGCAGTCAGGATATTTCATTTAAAAGCCAGTTTGGTTTACAGTCAGCGTTTGCGTTTTCCGTTATTTTCGCGCTTATAGGTGAATGTTCAGTGTTAAAGCATGCAGAGCTGATTTTTTCCATCCTGCCGCCGCGTGCGCAAACCTGTCCGCCGCAGGGCGGACGGCGGTTGAGGTTCGGTTTCACGCCGCCGTATTTTCATGCGGATAAAGCGCCGGTGACGCTTTAGCCGAATTCCGATTTCTGTTGCGAAGGCCGGGGAAATCGTGTATAGTATTAATTGTGATGTATCTGTGCGGTTACCTTGATGAAAGTGACAGAGGAGAAAAGGTAATGATAACTTTTGGAAAGACAATATCACTCTTTTTAATTGAAGGTGACCCAAACAAACGTTGGGTTTGCGAATTGTCAAACTGGAACGGAAAGGCATATAAAATCCCGAGAATAGATATAAAACGTTGTGATGACAGAAAAGATCTGAATGCCTGCGGCGTATACTTTTTATTCGGAAATAACGATTCCGATGGAAAAGGAATCGTGTATATCGGAGAAGCGGAGGATGTTTTGGCAAGGCTGAAACAGCATGACGCGCCGAATGGAAAAGATTTCTGGAATGAGTGTATTGTGTTTATAAGCAAGGATAACCGCCTGAATAAAGCCCATATAAAATATTTGGAGCACAGGTGTTACATGTTGGCCAGAGAGGCAAACCGGTACATGATTGAGAATTCTACTATTCCTGCTGACGCCTCGATTACAGAAGCTGAACAGGCGGAAATGGACGAGTTCCTGTATTATATTCGTATGATAAATAATGTCCTGGGACATAAAGTCCTGGAACCCGTAGTATCAGATGTGGAGACTGTTGAGGCGGAGAAGTCCAACGAAGTGCTGTATATCAGTGCCGCTCGTGGCGCCAATGCCCGGGGGATGCAGACGAGTGAAGGATTTGTAGTTTTAAAGGGCTCTCATATTGCTGATTCAGTGACAAAATCCTGCCCTCAAAATATTTGCAGGTTACGGGACAGGCTGACCCAAGACGGGACAATTGATGCAAATGGCACATTTACGGACAATAAGGTGTTTAGCAGCCTTTCTACAGCGGCAAGCGTTGTCATGGGCCGCAGCGCTAACGGACTGGCAGAGTGGAGGACTAAATAATTCACAAGGGTGAATGGCACTTGCATTAGTAACCGGGAATGATTGGATATGCGCGGGTATGGCGGAATTGGCAGACGCGCAGGATTTAGGTTCCTGTGGCTATACCGTGTGGGTTCAAATCCCACTACCCGCATCAGCGAAAAATGGCGAGCCGCTTACTGTGACGACTCGTCATTTTTCATCGGCAATATGCCGTCTGTCTGTATCGGGGACACGCAGCGCGGGAGCGGGCGCTGGCCATGGAGAATTTCACAGAGGCGCGGCTGGATCATGTGATCGATGGAGATACAATGATCGTGACGATGGACGGAGTGACCGAACTCATTCTCGGATATTGGCGCTGTGAGTTAAAGTTTCTCTGCTTTCGGGACATTTATTTCTTCCCGCATCGGCCACGATGTCGTCACCTTAAACACATCGTCGTCCAGCTCCACGGTCAGCTGGCCGCCCATGAGCTCCGTGAAGCTCTTGGCGATGGCCAGGCCCAGGCCGCTGCCATCGGTGCCGCGGGATTCGTCGCCGCGGACGAAACGGTCGGTCAGCTCGGCCGGATCCACATGGATCTCGGCGGCGGAGATATTCTTCAGCGTCACGGTGACGTGGCCGTCACGGGCGCTTCCGGTCAGATAGACGCGGGAGCCGGGCAGGGCGTACTTGGCGATATTTCCCATCAGGTTCTCGTAGATCCGGCAGGTCTTGTCGCTGTCCAGGGTGAGAACGGCCTTCTCCGGCAGATTGACGCGCACGTCCAGCCGGGCCCGTTCAAACTGATCAGCCATCTCGAAACGGACCTGCCTCACCAGGCTCATCAGATCCACGTCAACCAGATTCAGACTGACGGAGCGGGAGGCGGCTTTGCTGATCTCGAACAGATCCTCGATCAGCGCCTTTAAGCGCAGGGATTTGCGTTCCAGGGTATCCAGATATTCGCCGCGCTGCTGCGGCGTGATATTCTCCTCCTTCAGAAGTCCGATGTAGGTGATAATGGCGGTCAGCGGCGTCTTAAGGTCGTGGGAGACGTTGGTGATCAGTTCGGTCTTCAGCCGCTGGCTTTTGATCTCCTCGTCCACGGCCTTGCGGAAGCCCTGGCGGATGCGGATGATCTGGGGCTTGAACGGTTCGAAGACGCCCAGATCTTCATCGAGCGGTGCGTCCAGATGCCCCTCGGCGATCTCATTGGTGGCAGCCAGAAGCGTTTTGTACTGTTCCTGCAGGCGGCTTAAGTAGCGGCGCAGCAGCAGGTACAGGACCACCGTGTAAATGATCGTGAAGAAGACCGCGCTGGGACCCCACAGAAACGCCAGGATAAAGACCAGGACCGCGTTGACCAGAAGGATGCGGCGCAGGATCCGGTCGGCGTTCTTCGTGATGTCCATATGGGTCAGCGCGTACCGGACGGTCACAGCCCTGTCGCGGATATAGGGGAAGAAACGGTAAATGAGACTCTTCTTCTGCAGATATCCGCGTATGCCAAGGACACGGACCGGCCGCAGACTGGCGCCCACGTACCACGCAGTAAAAAAGATCGTGCAGAGAAGAACAAAAGTCAGAAGCATGAGCCACGATTTCCGGGCACCGTCTGTCAGTCCCCAGAATTGTCGGCTGAGCGTCTCAGTTTCCGATCCTCCGGCCGCGTAAGCGATTGTGGTGATCACGCGGGCGCAGGCCGGGAAAATGAAGAAGACCAGGAGCGCCGAAAGTTCCAGCGGGGCACGGGTCGGGAAGAGGGGCTGTTCAGTTGCTGTCGCAAATTCTGGGGAAGGAGCCCGTCTGGCTCCCGCTGCAGATTCCGAAGAAGAGGTTTGCCCAGTGGTTGTCGCAGGCTTCGAAGAAGAAGTCGTTCCGGTGGTCTCTGCGGTTTCCGAAGAGAGAACCTGCGCGGCTTCAGCCGCAGCCGCTCTCAACGGAATATAGGGCAGGAGAAACGCCGCCGCCATCACGGCGAGCAGCAGCAACAGAAGAAAATTGTCCATTCCCGCTTTGTGGTAGCTTTGGGAGGCTGTGCCGTAGATCGCGTTAAAGGGCGTGTACTCCGTTTCCAGATCGCCGTACAGAAGTTTTTTCCAGGTGTCCTCGCTGATGCCGTAGAGGATACGGCAGCCCATGATCGGGCGGGCGCCGGCATATTGCCGGAACCTGTTTACCGCCGGGCTTTCCTTCTGGCTCAGTGCGATGTCGCTGGCCAGGGCGGATTGCTCCGTGATACCGGTCGCCAGGCGGAGGAGCCGGCCTGCGTCGTCACCGGCGATCTGGCCGACGGAGGCTCTGCCGTCCTCGTCGTAGCAGAATTCCAGCAGGAAATGATAGCCGCTGCCGGTAAGAAGCGACTGGGTGTCGGCGGTATTGGTCAGGATCTCGCCGGTTTCCGTGTCGCAGATATAGTAGTCGCAGGCGGCGCTCATCGCGCGCAGATCCGATTCTGCGGCCGAGAAATAGCTGTTCAGGAGATCGACTGCTTCCTGGTAGTCGCTGTAAAGCTCCTCCAGACGCAGGCGGTATTTCTGGTAATCCTCGGAAAGCGGCTCGGGAGATTCTGTTGCGTCGGGGATATCGGTACTTCCGGTATCCGTATTTCCATGCAGAAGGTGTTCTGATGGCACGTTCTCCGTATTTTCTTCGCCGGTGTTTAAGGTGTCTAAGGAATCCGGCGATCCCTCTACGGCCCATTTGGCCCTCTCCATGAGGGAGCCTTCCCTGATAGGATAGTACAGTTCCACATAGTCTGTGTCTTCCAGGTTCTGGCGGTTGCAGAGGCTGCGGTACAGGATCTGGTTGTATTTGTACAGATTCTGAATATAGTCCGTGCTCTCAAGCGGATTCGCGGCCAGGGATCTCGCCAGTGTACTGAAATGCGGGATTCGCTTCATAAAGAGACCGGCCGCGGCGATGCTTAGAATGATCCCGCACAGGAGGAAGCGGGCGCGGATGTTTTTGGGTGCGTTCATAACAGATGTCTCCTTGATTCTTTATGGCGGCGGATGAACGTCGCTCACTGCTTCTCGATCTTATACCCGACGCCCCACACGACTTTCAGGTATTTCGGCTTCTTCGGATCGATCTCGATCTTCTCCCGGATGTTGCGCACATGGACCATGATCGTGTCGGTGTTCACGGCCCGCTCGTTCCAGATCCGCTCGTAGATCTCGTCGGCAGAGAAGACCCGGCCGGGATTGCGGATCAGCAGATGGAGGATCTTGAATTCCAGCGGCGTCAGCTTCACAGGCTCGCCGTCCACACTCACCTCCACCGTGTCTTCATTGAGTTCCAGACCGCCGATGGTGTAAATGTGATCGTTCTCCGCCGGTTCGCTGGTGGCGGAAAGATATTTTGAATACCGGCGCAGATGGGAGTTGACCCGGGCCAAAAGTTCCAGCGGCGTGAACGGCTTGGTCACATAGTCGTCGGCGCCCATATTCAGGCCCATGATCTTATCCACCTCTTCAGATTTGGCGGACAGCATGACCACCGGGAATTCCCGGCCCATGGCCCGCAGCTTCATGAGCATGGTCACGCCGTCCATCACCGGCATCATGATGTCTACGATGGCCAGATGGATCTCATTTTCCTCGATGAGTGCGAGTCCCTCGCGGCCGTTGGCGGCGGTGTGGGTCTGGTAGCCCTGGTTGCGCAGATAGATCTCGATGCCTTCACGGATCTCCTTGTCGTCCTCGACGACCAGGATGTGATAGTTCTGGTTTGGTTCCATGGAAATGTCCTCGTTATCGTTGAAGTGGTCCGTAGCGCCGTTTCTGCTGCGGATGGATGCTAAGCGCCGTTTCGGTCAGCAGGCGGCAGTTTAACTGTGGAAGGCGAAGAACGCTTCCCGCAGTCCCCGAAGGATTTGCTTTTGCGCCAGTTTGTCCTGCGTTTGATCCGACGCGACCGGCGCCCCGCTCTGCCCGTATGCGGAGATGGTTTTATTATAGAATCGAATCGCCTTTTTCACAACCGATTCTTCCCGGAAATCGACCGCTGTTGCCAGCGCCCGGCGGTGCATCTGTTCCTGCAGTGCCGGATTGTCGAGAAATATGTTCATATTCGTGGCGAACGCCTCCTCGTCCTCCGCGCAGAGCAGACCGTTGACCCGGTCGCGGACCAGATCCCTCACGCCGCTGGCATCCACCGCGATAACTGGCGCGCCGCCCGCGAAGGCTTCCAGGATTACGATGCCCTGGGTCTCCGTTTTGGAAGCGAAGAGGAACGCGTCGGCAGCCGCGTAGTAAGGAGGCAGCTCCCCGTGAGGAATATTTCCGAGAAAATGTACCTCCTGCCGGAGTCCGAGCCTGTGGCTGAGCGCCTCATATTCCGCCCGTTCCGGTCCGTCGCCGATGATCGCCAGGCGGAAGGGCTTCCGGTACTGGGCCCTGAAACGGGCCGCGCTGCGCAGGAGAAACGGAATATTTTTCTCATGCGACAGGCGGGAGACGGAGAGAAAGAGAGGAATGTGTGGCGTGTTCTCCGTGCGGCCGCAGCCGGCATCAGAGATGTCGTGGCCGACAAGGGCATCTGGGGCGGCAGTTGAAGCGTCGGTGTCGGCGGTCGAAATGGCAGATACAGCGGATTTCGGTGTCGCTGCGGATGGAAATAATACTCCGTATCGTTCGTTCATGAACAGCTGCGTTAGGGTTTTTCTTATTTCCGCCGTGTCCGCGTGAAAACAGCTATCCTCGATTCCGGTTGGGAGGATGGCGGTTCGGTTCGGGTTGAAGCCGCACGTCTCCGTCAGATATTCTTTCATCCCCGCCGTAGGCGCGAAGACCTGACTGCAGTTTTGCAGGAAGAAGCTGAGATAGAGCGGAACCATTTTCTCCTGCGCGAGCCTGAGAAGCCGGCCGGCCAGAGGCGCGTCCGGTCTGCGGAACATGCCCGCGTTTGACAGATACTGATCATAGCGGGTGTGGTAGGTGAATACCAGTGGCACACCATACCGGTGTGACAGATGAACAGCTGTGCGGCCGATCAGCATTGGATGATGGACGTGGATGATGTCGTAATGGCCGCGGCGGAATTCCTCCTCGATTCGCGGGTCAAACGGATTCGGGCACGCTGCCCCGCCAAGAAAGTAGTATGGCAGAGAGGCATAGCGGAAGACCGGGACTCCATCGCAGACGTTCATGCAGGGCTGCGCGGCTGTTCGGGTATTTGGCGTGTCGCGTCCGCTGGCGCTTGATGGACCATCCGGATTGGATGGGCTGACAGTGGAAGGGAGCTTCCCTGGGATGATATTGGAGCCGCCGTCAAAATCGGCCGTAGTGCTCTGAATCGCCGGAGCGAACACGGTCACCTCATGCCCGGCGGCGATCAGTCCTTTCGCCAGCAGTTCGATGGAGACAGGCACTCCCCCGACGAACGGCTTGTAGTTGTTTGTCATCATCGCAATCTTCATGGCTGTTACATTCTCCCCAGCAGTGTGAACACCTGCTCGCCGCAGGCGTAGCCCGCGCCGACGAAAGCCAGGTTCCAGATGATGATTCCGAGCGCGGAACTGACCGTGTATTTGAGCAGATCCATTTTCAGAATCCCGGCGGGGATGGAGACGATGGTGCGGATCGCGGGAAGCAGCTTGGCCACAAAGACGCCGGCGCAGCCCCGCTGCCGGACCCAGTTAAGCTTCCTTTCCAGGGTGTCCCGTTTCTCCGGGTGCCGCTCCATGTATCGATCCAGGACGCGGCTTCCGCCGACCCGCCCCAGCGCGTAGAGGACCAGGCTGCCGATGAGCCCGGCCGCAACGGTGACGATCATGACCCGCATAAATCCGATATTGCCCCTGGCGGCCATGACGCCGGACAAAGGCATGATGACGCCTGCCGGGAATCCCGGCAGATTCATATATTCCAGAAGAACGATCACGAAGATCGCCGCTTCGCCGTATCGCAGAAAATAAGTGGTAAGTGTTGAGATGTCCATAAGAAGCCCTCCGTCTGATCTGTTATGTCTATCATAGAGGGTGAAACGAAAGTTGTTCCTCAGAGAAAATGAAAGATTTTCTAAAGAATATATTTCAGTGATACAGATTTTCTGAGTGCTGCAGGAAAGGCGCCTCTGGCCGGCGGAAAACAAAATGTCCTGGGAAAGCTCAGTGCGATGAAAGCCTGATCATCTCAGCCCCCAGCGATGCCACATCCTCTTCCTGATGGGTGGAGATGAGCAACATCCGTCCGGCATTTTTCTCAAGAATATAGGAAATAACTGTCTGCCGTGTGTCTTCGTCCAGACCGGTAAACGGCTCGTCCATGAAGAGGACATCATAGGGCGTCAACAACGCCCGGCAGATGGCGGTGCGGCGTTTCATGCCGCCGCTTAAAGTAGAGACGGGCCGCGAGAGGGATTCCTCCGGCAGCAGGCGGCTCAGTTCCGCGCGCACCCGGGCCGCGCTCAGAGAGCGGTCGGTGACCAGCATCACATTTTCGACCGGCGTAAATGCCTCGCAGAGGCGGTCTTCCTGAAAGACGGCGGCGAAACGGGGAGAGATACCGGTTGGGTTGTTCCCTTTTCCGGCTTTATCGTTCGCAACGGGAAGAGAAGCCGCAGAATCTGAAACCGCAGAATCTGAAGCCATAGAATCCGAAGCCGCAGAATCTAAAGCCACAGAATCCGAAACCGCAGAATCCGAACTTAAAGAATCTGAAGTCGCAGTATCAGTAGCCGGCAGTGCGGAAACCATATTTTCCCATATAATATCCCCGCAATCCGCCGTTTCCAATCCCATCAGCACGCGTATCAGCGTGGTTTTCCCCGAGCCGGACGGTCCCATCAGGCAGTAGACACGGCCGCTTTCCATTTCCAGATTGATTCCGTTTAATACCTGCAGATCCCCGAAAGATTTACGCAGACTGCGGACGGTCAGCTTCATGGGCCACGCCTCCTTTCCTCTGAAGGCCTCCGAGCAGGGCCAGAAAAGCCCGCTCGAACAGGGCACTTATGACAATGATCACGAAGGTCCAGGCGAAGAGATTGGCCGTGTCCAGATAGATCTTCGACATATACAGCCGTTCGCCGACAGAAGCGTCGGGGATGCCGATAACCTCTGCCGCGACGCCGGATTTCCAGCTCATGCCGAGGGCTACCTTGCAGCCGCTTAAAAGATACGGCAGCAGGGCCGGCAGGTAGATATAGCGGAATTTCTTAAACGCCGGTACGCGGAAAATCTGCGCCATTTCCAGAAGCTTTGGGTCGGTGCTTTGAAGACCGGCGATCGTGTTGACATAGATCATGGGAAATACCACGAGAAATGCGATAAATACTGCCAGATTCCGCGATCCGACCCAGATCAGCGCCAGAATGACGAAGGAGGCCACCGGGATGGATTTAAGCAGGGAAAGGATCGGCGCCAGAAACTCCTTGAGGAGCGGGAAGCGGTAGGCAGCGCCTCCAAGTGCCAGTCCGCAGGCAAAGGCCAGCAGAAAACCGAGGCTGATCTTTACAAATGAATGGGCGACGGACAGCCAGAATCCTCCGGTCGGGATCAGGCGCAGAAGCGCCAGCCCGGCGTCTGCCGGACCTACCAGAATGATATTGTTGTGAATCAGCCACGCCGCCAGCTGCCAGATGAAGATCCAGAAGAGGATGATCAGAGGCCGCCGCCAGGCGGAGAAATTGTGCGGATTTTGTTTCATGGGCAGTATCCTCGTTATGAAATGCCGCAGGAATTGGGAAGCGGCCGGGAAAACGGCTGAAAAGATCTGGCCCGCGGATGCATTTCCGGATAAGAAGATTCCCGCAGGCCAGACTGTTTCGTGTCGATTCCGTTTTGTTTACCGCTTATAATAGAATGCGTCGTCCGGCAGCTGTCCGCCTACAGACGTCGGATCCTGATTATACAGCACATTCAGGTAGCCGGAAAGCATTTCTTTCAGCTCGTCGCCTTCGATGCACACGATGCTGCAGTAGGGCAGAGCCTTCTGCGCCACCGGCGCTTTCTCGATGATCCCGTATTTGGCTACCAGTTCCGCGGCTGCCGCTGCGTCTTCGCTGGTGAAAGCCGCAGACTGCGCGTGCTCATCCATGAACAGCCGAACGGCCGCCGCAGTAGTCTCATCCGCCAGCAGCTCGCTGCGGGCTACGGTCACGCCGGTCACCAGGCTGCCGCCTTCCCCGGAATTCTCGGCAACTTTGTCCCACTCAGCCGTCAGGTCAAGGACGATCTTTAAGTTTTCATTCTGCGCCATCGCCACGGTTACAAATGGCTGCGGCAGCAGACCGATGGCGTCAGCCTGTTCTTTCAGGACAGCAGCCACTTCAGTCGCCTCAGATTTGTATTCGATGGTCAGGTCGTCGGCGGACATGCCGTAGGCGGAAAGCAGGTACTGGAATACATAATCCGGCGTTGTGCCCTTGCCGGTCATGTAAACGGTCTTGCCGGCCAGGTCGGGGATGCCTGTGATCGAATCATCGGCGGCCACGATATAAAGGACGCCCAGAGTGTTGATATTCAGTACATTGATGCCCTGATTCGTTTTCTGATAAAGAATGGAGGCCATATTGGCGGGAACCAGCGCGATGTCAAGGTCGCCGGCGACCATCTTCGCTACCAGCTCGGAGGCGTCGGTTACCATGGTGAATTCATAATTACCGGCGGCTTCGCCGTTTTCGGCCTTATCCATCAGGGAGACAAGCCCCATGGAGGTCGGGCCCTTTAAGGAGCCGATGCGCAGGGTAACGCTTTCACCGGCTGCTTCTTCTGTGCCGGGGGCTGATGCGTCAGGAGAAACTGTCGTTTCATCAGAAGAGGCTCCCGGTCCTTCCAGACTTACGCTTGGCGCGTCGGCGGCAGCGGTAGGCGCATCCTCATCGGGAACTTCAATATTCGTTGCGGATTCTGCTGCAGTCGTTTCTGCGGTCGTTTCGACAGCGGTGGTTTGTGCAGTGTCGGAATTGCCGGAACAGCCGGCTAAGAGGGCGGCGGCCATGGCGGCAGCCATGAAGATTGTCATAGTTTTTTTCATAATAATAGATCCTCGCTTTCTTTTCTTCTCTGTCAGGGAATCCCTTTCAGGTGAGTATGCGTGGCGGCGGACCACAGATACGCATCCCGCAAACCATTTATGGCGAACGACAGATACGCCTGTCGCTGCCGGTTCGGCGGGAAAAGCCAACCGGCGCTGTCCTGCAGGGCCGCATCGCTGGGAATCCATAGAATAGGCAGAACAGGACGGCGCGCAGAAGCATCATCGGTTATCCGCGGCCAGCGAGCCTAGTATAGCACAAAGAAAATGTTTCGTCCAGTGGAAACTCATGCGGAAACGGGGGACGGAGATGATGTTTTTGGAGGGAATTTCATATATGGACGAGAAATGTCGTATTCTGCGAAAAAAATCAGTTGGCATTGCCGGGATATTATATTATAATCTTTCTATGGACACCCGATAATGTGTGCCGGCCATGGACAGGCGGTGGGGGCGGTGCATTCTGAGAGGATTCGGCTATGAATACGATTGAAGAGTACTTAAGCAGCATTCCCATGTGGGCTGTTCAAAAGAACAGTCTGACAGATATACGCCGTTATCTGGAAGCGTTGGGCAGTCCTGACGATTCCATGCGGATCATCCATGTTGCCGGGACGAACGGTAAGGGCTCTGTCTGTGCTTATCTGACTGCCATGCTCTGTGAGGCGGGCTTTTCGGTGGGAACGTTTATTTCTCCGCATTTGGAGACGACACGGGAGCGGTTTCTTTTCGACGGTGAGATGGTGGATGAGGAACTGTATGCAGAAGCTTTTCTGAAGGTGCGCGGGCTGGCGGAGAAGATGACGGAGGAGGGATTGAACCCGCCTACGTATTTTGAATTCCTGTTTTACATGTGTATGGCGATCAATGACCGGCTGCGGCCTGATTTTCTGATCTTGGAAACGGGTTTGGGCGGACGGCTGGACGTGACCAATGTAATCCGCAGACCAGTTTTGACTGTCCTGACTTCCATCAGTATGGACCATATGCAGTATCTTGGTAATACGCTGGCGGAGATTGCTTTTGAGAAGGCGGGGATATTAAAGCCTGGCGTTCCTGTGGTTTATGACGCCTCCTGCCGCGAAGGAGCAACTGTGATCGAGAGGCGTGCGCAGAATCTGGGGTGTCCGCTTTATGCGGTTAATCATACGGATTACACCCTGCTTGGGCGTGGGGCGGACGGCCCGAGAATTTCGATCCGCACTGTGGATGGCGGTCAGGTAGTGGTGGCGATCCCCTCCCAGGCAGAGTACCAGATGATGAATGTGACCGTGGCTGTGAGAAGCGTAGGTGTCCTTCGCAGGCGGGGAATCGCGTGGCTGTCTCCGAATGATGTTATTCGTGGTATCCGTCACAGTTACTGGCCGGGACGGATGGAGGAGGTACTGCCGGGAGTCTGGCTGGATGGCGCCCATAATGAAGGTGGTATCGCCTCGCTGTCGGAGACGATCGTGCGTATGCAGCAGGAAACAGGGAAAGATGTGTCGCTGATGTTTGGCGCTATGTCGGATAAGGCCCATGGAGCAATGATCCGGCGGCTTTGCGAAGGGATTCGTGTAAAGCGTGTGACGGTTGCCCGTATGGATAATGTACGATATGCCGATGCCGGTCAGCTTGCAGAGGAGTTCCGTTCCGTGCTTGACTGTCCGGTGGTCGTTTGCGATACGGTCACGGAAGCGTGGGAAGATTTTATGAAGCACCGCGGAGATGGACTGGCCTTTTGCGCCGGATCGCTGTATCTGGTAGGGGCAGTCAAGAGTCTGCTGAATTAGAACGATACGCACGAAAACGTCTGCGGCGTGTTCTGTATGGGGAGAATGAACATGATCAATTTTGAAGAGGAACTGAGTCATTTTAAGCCAAGCCTTGAGGTGGAAGAAGTGGAGGACGCCATTATGGACAGTGATCTCACGGATATGGCGGATATCATGATGAATCTGATAAAGGAAGGCAGTAAGAACAAGAAGAGCGATGAGTAAGCCGATCAACTATACGGATAAATGCAGCCGCGTTTCCAATGCGTTTTATAATGCGGGTCTTGAAAAAGCGCAGATCAGGGATTTGACGGGAGCCTGCAGGTGCCTGAAGAGGAGTCTTGCATTTGATAAATATAACACGAATGCCAGAAATCTTCTGGGGCTGATCTATTATGAGATCGGAGAGACGGCTGAGGCTTTGGTTCAGTGGGTCATCAGCAGTAATCTGCAGCAGGAGCATAACCGGGCGACCTACTATATTCATGAAGTTCAGGGGAAACCGGGCAGACTGGAAGACGAGAGCGTTCATATCCGTCGTTACAATCAGGCTCTTATGCAGGCGCAGAATGACAATCCGGATCTGGCGATCCTGCAGCTGGGGCGTGTTGTGGATCACAAGCCGAATTTTGTGAAGGCCCATATGCTTCTGGCCCTTTTGTACATTGGGCGGGAAGATTACGCGAAAGCGGGCAAGTCCTTGTATAAGGTACTTCAGATCGATAAGAACAATCCCAGGGCCCTTTGGTATATGTCCTTTGTCAAGAGCCATACAGGGCGGGCGGATGTAGAGAAAAGGAAGTTGAAAAACGCCTTTTCCCATCATCAGATGCAGGATGACGATATTATTTTGCCGCCCAGTTATAAGGAGAATACAGGCTGGCAGATGGTGCTGCAGATTGCGGCAGGGCTGGCGCTTGGAGCGGCGGTGATCTTCTTTCTGGTCATGCCGGCCCGTGAGGAGCAGTTAAACGACAGCCATAACCGGGAACTGAACGATGTTTTGGAACTGGTGAATCAGGAAAGCATTCAGATTGCCGGATTACAGACAGCTCTGGCAGATATGGAGACAGAAAGGGACGCGGCTGTGACGGATCTTCAGGCTATCGTAGATGAGAATGGCGGCGTGTTGAGCCAGTACCAGCAGTTGGTTCATATTCTGAGGGCATACAAAGCGGATGATTTTCCGACGGCGGTGGAACTTTATACAGAGCTGGATCCGGAAGCGATCGAGGATGAGGGGATGCAGACGGTCATTGCCGAGATTCGCCGGGATATGGAGGAGAGAGGGTATCAGGTGCTGGCCGATCTGGGCAATCAGGCGCGGGACGCGGGAGATGCCGACAGGGCGCTTGGATATTATCAGAAGAGCCTGGCTGTCAAGCCGGATAATCCGCAGGTGATTTATGATATGGCGATGGTGTACCACGGACGCGAAGAAGAAGATCAGGCGAATGAATTGTTCGGGCAGGTGATCATGAATTACCCGGATACAGAACTGGCAGCGAAGGCAAAGGATGCCAGAGGATATTAAAGCGTCGGATTGAGCTGTACTGCGTAGGAGAAAAGCTGCAATAAAAGAATACGATAAGAAGAAAGAAGTCGTTACGGAAGAAAGAACAGATAACCAGACGGCTTCTTTTTGTGCGCAAAATCCGGAAGGGAGAGTTAGATCATGGAAGAAGTATCATTTTTGTATGAAGCAAAAGGGCAGGTGCTGGTGATCCATCTGCCGAAAGAGTTTGACCACCACAATTCCAGAGACCTGCGATATGAGACGGATCTGCTTTTATCGGAAAATTACGTGAGGCGTATGGTATTTGATTTTTCAAGGACTGTGTTTATGGATTCTACCGGCATCGGAATCCTGATAAATCGCTATAAGCAGATGCAGCGGAGCGGCGGTTCGGCGGCGATCTACGGTGCCAATGCCCAGATCCGACGCGTATTGGCAGTCGGCGGCATAGCGAAGCTGATGCCGGAATACGCATCGAAGGAAGCAGCGTTAATGGGATGACGCGGTGCGGAAAGGAGAGCCGCTTCGGACGGAGGGAGGAGAAAGAGAAAATGTGTGGTACGGAGACAAGCACGGAGAAAAGCAGGAGATGGGAAAGCTTCGGCGGAAAAGATGAGAGTATGCGGCTGCAGATTGAGAGCCGTTCCCGCAATGAGGAGTTCGCCCGGGTGGTAGTAGCGGCTTTTGCCAGCCGTTTGGACCCCACGCTGATGGAGATCGACGATTTGAAGACTGCGGTCTCCGAAGCGGTGACAAATGCGGTAATCCACGGATACGGCGGCGGTGACGGCGTGATTTACATAGAGGCGTCCATCTGCGGGCGGGAACTTACGGTGACCATACGGGATGACGGCGTGGGAATACCGGATATTCCCAAGGCCATGGAACCGATGTTCACCACTGACCGCACGGGCGAGCGGTCCGGCATGGGATTTGCGTTCATGGAGGCCTTTATGGATCAGGTGGAAGTGCGTTCCGAGGTCGGACGAGGGACAACCGTCACCATGAAAAAACAGATGGGCGGGTGAACGCATGGATGAGACGATGATGCTTATCGCCGAGGCACATCAGGGAGATAAAAAGGCCCGCGACCGGCTCATATGTGACAATATGGGGCTGGTCTGGAGCATCGTGAGGAGATTTGCGGGCCGGGGATACGAGATGGAGGACCTGTTCCAGATAGGCAGCATCGGGCTGATGAAGGCAGTTGACAAATTTGATTTGAACTATGAAGTACGTTTTTCCACTTACGCGGTGCCTATGATCACAGGAGAGATCAAACGTTTTCTGCGGGATGACGGACTGATCAAGGTGAGTCGTTCCCTGAAGGAAATGGGCGTTCGCGTGGCTGCCGTGCGGGAGACTTTAAGCGGAACCTATGGACGGGAACCGACAGTGGAAGAGATTGCAAGGGAGATCGGAGCCAGCAAGGAGGAAGTGGCTGCGTCCATCGAAGCCGGCGCGGAAGTGGAATCTCTTTACAAAAATGTGGGGCAGAATGAGGAGGCGGGCCTGTGTCTGATGGATCGGATCGAGGATCCGGATGAATCTCAGGAGCAGCTCTTAAATCGGATGGTTCTGAAAAATCTGATCGAGGAGTTGGGAGAGAAGGAGAAGGAGATCATCATGCGGCGTTATTTTGAAAATCAGACACAGACCCAGGTAGCCGATGCTTTAGGTATTTCCCAGGTGCAGGTATCAAGGCTGGAGAAGAGGATCCTGCGGCAGATGCGGGAGAGATTTTAGTTTTCGTGGTTCAGGCGCACATATTTCGGTAAAAGAAGACCATACTACTCATCATAAAGAAGTGATGAGGAAGTGATCGTATGGAGTTTCTGAAGAGCAAATGGCTCGGTGTGCTTTTGGTGCTGGCGCTGATTTTGGCAGTGGCCGCGGCCGTATACCTGTATCTGCTTTCAGGCGATGGAAATCCGTATGCGGGCGGGCTGCTTGTATGAGCAAGACTCTGTACCTGAAATTGAATAAGATTTCAACGGTTCATGAGAAGGATGTGTTCCTTAAGGATGTGGCATCCCTTTATTCCGACGATCAGACGGTTCTGGCCAAATGCAGTCTTATTAAAGTGAAGACTATTCGCGACGGCCGCGACCGCCGCTATGTGGAAGATGTGTTGGATATTCTGCGTAAGATCAATGAAACGGATTCCGCCATCCAAGTCACGAATCTGGGTGAAACTGATTATATCATCAATTATCAGCGGCCACATTCTGCCCGGTCTATTCTCCAGTGGGGCAAGACGATTTGTGTCTGCGCCGTCTGCTTCTGCGGCGCGGCATTTGCGATTATGACGTTTAATAATGACGCCAGTATTACGGATGTGTTCCGTGAGGTATACCGTATGGTACTGGGACAGGAATGGCAAGGCCATGTTTCTGTTTTGGAGCTGTCTTATTCCATTGGCCTGGCTGTGGGAATTCTGGTATTTTTTAATCATTTTGCCGCCTGGAAGCTCAATACGGATCCGACGCCTCTGGAGGTGGAGATGCGGCTTTACGAGGATAATATCAGTAAGACCCTGATTGCAAGCGGCGGGAGGGAGGAACCCGGCACAGATGATACTTAAATGGCTGTTTCTGGTCTTTTTTGGTTTGAGCGCCGGGAGTGTCATCGCCGCGGGGGTATTTGCATTTCTTGCGATTATCGGCGTGTTTCCGAGACTGATCGGTAAGACGAAGACAAAGGGTCACATCCTGCTTTACGAAACGGTTATCATTCTGGGAGGTACCGCCGGGAATGTGATGGATCTCTTTAAATTCCCGATTCCTCTTGGTGCTGCGGCGACTGCAGCGCTGGCGGCTTTCGGTCTGTCTGTGGGGATATTTGTTGGCTGTCTGATCATGTCGCTGGCGGAAACGCTTAAAACTCTGCCGGTCATCAGCCGGAGGATCCATCTGGCCGCAGGGCTGCAGTGGCTGATTCTGGGAATCGCGATGGGAAAATGTCTGGGAGCGCTGCTCTATTTTTCACGGGGAATGGGGCTATGAGAAGAAAAATATTATGCAGGGGGATATACCATGGAAATCAACAAGAAGGCATATAACGAATATGTTAAACAGATCACGCCGACGAATTCATTGTGGAAAAATATGCTGCGGGCGTTTATTGCCGGCGGCGTCATCTGTACTATCGGACAGGCGTTTTCAAACTGCCTTATGTCTGTTTATGGATTGGATCAGCAGGCAGCGGCATCCTGGAACACGCTGGCTTTGATTCTGGGAAGCATCCTGCTGACCGGTTTCAATATCTATCCGAAAATTGTAAAATGGGGCGGCGCCGGAGCGTTGGTGCCGATTACCGGTTTTGCCAATTCCGTCGTGGCTCCGGCGATCGAATATCAGGTAGAGGGACAGGTCTATGGCATCGGCGTGAAGATATTTACGATCGCCGGGCCGGTGATCCTGTTCGGTATTCTGTCCAGTTGGATATTAGGGGTCCTGTACTGGGCAGGCCGGATGGTGGGATGGCTGTAGCCGGCTATTCTTTTCTGAATTCCATAATATCGGAAATATCACAATCCAGAATCTTGCAAAATTTATCGACGGTATTTGTGCTGACGCTTTCATTTCGCTTCAGCCGCGTCAATTGAGAGGGACTGACCTCATAGGTATTGATCAGCTTATACTGGGAGATACCCTTTTGTTTCATAACGATCCACAGTTTGTCAAATACGATCATGATACCCCTCCAGTTTGATGTTAAACTGTTTGAATCATAACCGATATTGGTTCACAGTAAAATTACTGGTATTAGTTATTGACTTATATCAGTAAATATATACCGGGAAATAACTGGATTTTCCTGTAAGGGTATTCATATTTGGAAAATGTTTTGGCGCGCTGGTCTTATTTCTAACGGTCAAAGGGAATGAGTGTCTGAAAGCTGTACCGCTCCACGTCGGACACCGGGTCTGTGCGCAGTTCGCCCTCCTGGGAGGACAGAAGCAGATGGCTGTGCGCAAGCCAGACCTCCAGATTGCCGCACCACTGGCGGAACAGCTCTTCGTCATAACCGGTACGGCTTTCGTAAAAGCGGAAGGATGAGCCGGCGATCTGCCGGATCTGTCCTTCCCTGCCCAGGCGGAACACCTGATAGGAATACTCGCCGAAGGTGTCGCGGTCTTCAATATGGACCGTCAGAAGATACCCGGTCTCCTCCAGCTCGCCGGCGTAGATATTGTTCCATCCGGCCCGGGCGGAGTGGGCGGAAAGGGAAAATGAAAGCTGTCCCGCTTCTTCATTGTGATAACGGACGAGCACGATCCCGCTGTTTCCGTCGCCGATATTGCCGGTATAAATATCGATCTGTTCCGCGCCCCGGGCGTCGGAGACGTCCGCGGCCTCAGTCCGGGCAAGCCTGTAATACGCCGCCAGGGCGTCGGCGCCGGTCGGTTGTCCGGTAAGCCCCGGAAGATCGTCGTACCAGCTGTCCGTTCCATCGTAAGCCAGGTAGGAGATACCGGCTTTGTAGAAAGCGCTTTCCAGGGCGGCCTGGCTGATCCGGCCGTTCGTGAAAACCGCGTGGACCGGCGTGTCCTGCCAGGTCAGACCGTCCGTCAGAAGTCTGGCAAATTCTTCGAAGCTGCTCTCTTCGTACCGCAGAGTCTCAAAACTTCGGTTGACCAGGAAGGTGCAGTCGTCCGCGAAAGGAAGGAACGGCAGTTCTTCGCCTTCCGGCCATTCCGGGACGACGTAGCGGTCGAATCCCCGCGCGCTGCGGGAGATGGACCGGGGATAGAGCAGATAGGATCCGTCCGGGACGGTGCCGCCGCGCAGAATGTCCGGCGTGAGGGTTTTGGGAACCGCAGAGCGTTCCAGCTCACAGGAGATCCCGGAACCGGAACCGGACAGGATCCCGGAGCCGAAGCCGTCCAGAAATGCTGCCGCTTGCTCGGCGGAGAGCGTGACCCAGACGTCGTACTGCCCCGCGTCCACCGCCACCACCCGGGTGTCGGCGAAGAGGAGAGGTGCGGCTGCGCCGCTTTCGGTGCCGCCGGCCTGCCGGCGGTAGAGGAGGAGACGGTCCCCCTCCTGGGCGTTTTCGGCCATGCCGATGGGGACGGAGAAGAGATACCGGCCGTTGTCGAGCGGAAGGAGGTCGAAACCGACGCCGACGACCTGGATCGCTTCCGCCTCTGAAGTGAAATGGCCGGATGGTTTTGCTTCGGCTGCCGCGGCTCCGGCGGTGTCCAATCCGGCGGTCTGCGTGCTGGACGCTGCAGTCAGCGTATCCGCCTCTGTCCCTTCCGGAAATACGATCCGCACCAGCTGTCCCGGCTCCAGCCCGGAGAAATCGATCTCGATATAAGGTTCCACAGTCTCCGCGTCCGGGATCTCCATTTCTCCCAATCCGGGGATCAGAATTACATAAGGGCTGTCCGCCGGACGGCCTGTTTCCGTATCAGCAGCCTTTACGACACCGTAGTAAACAGGCGCGGCTTCGCCAGCTGACGTCTGTTTTCTGGGATTTGCCAGAAGAAGGACGGCGGCCAGCAGGCAGATCAGGCAGACCACGACTACCGTAGCGGCCGCGGGCCTTTGGAAACGGAGGACGTTTCGGATGCGGGTCTCCGGTTCCCGCTCGCCGAAGGCCAGAGGGACGCCCCGTGGGGAACCGTTCCCTTCTCCGGCCGCCAGAGCCAGAAGGGAGGCGGAATAGGCCTTTTTCACGCCGGTTCCGGCCCTCTGAAGGACAGCCTCGTCGCAGGACATCTCCATATCGCGTCCGCTAAGGGCGCAGGCCAGCCACACCAGCGGATTGAACCAGTGGAGGCACAGGGCAAGGCAGGCCAGAAGCCGGAAAATGTGGTCGCCGCGGCGGATGTGGATCCGCTCGTGGAGAATGATATAATCCGTGTGTTCCATATCAACGCCGGCCGGAATATAGATCTTCGGACGGATCAGGCCGAAGACGAACGGCGTTCCGAAGCCGCCGGTCTGCCAGAGACCGCCGCCAAGCGGCACAGCGTTCTTAAGCCGCCGGCGGAGACGTTCGCAGGAGACCAGGCCGCAGACCAGCAGGAGCAGGACGCCCAGAGCCCAGACGCGGGCGCCGGCGCGCAGCCACAGCGGGAACGTCCGCGGCGGAGCGGCGGACGGATCTGAAAGCGGCAGGCGCATCTGAAGATCCGGTTCCGGCGCCGGAGAAGCGTCTCCGACGTAAGATACAGGTGTCATTTCCGCCGCCGGGCTGCTATATACCGCGGTCTCTGATATGTAGTTCATCCGCCCGTAATCGTCTGAGTTCTCCTGCCAGAATCCCAGAAGGGAGACGCCGGAGGTGAAGGAGAACGGGCAAAGGAGCCGGAACAGAACCACGGCCCAGAGTGCGTAGGAAAAGATCCGCGGGGCGCGTCTCAGCGCCAGCCGCAGCAGCAGTACCGCCAGGATCACGGCGCTCGCCGTCAGGCTCATATTCAGGATCTCGATAAACAGATGTTCAAGACTCATGACTGCTGCCTGCTCCTTTTCTCTCTTCTGATCCCTCTTCCGGATCCGGGTATTCCGCGATCATCTGCTTAAGCTGTGCGATCTCCTGGCTGCTTAAGCGCCGCTTTCTGGAGAAGGCGGCCAGAAACATGGGCAGAGAACCGTGGAAGTTCTCATCGATAAACAGCTGCCCCTGAGAAGCCAGAAAGTCTTCGCGTGGGATTAAGACCGTCACGGTGCTGTTCTCATTGGCGAAGATCCCCCGGTCACAGAGACGCTTTAGCATCGTATAAGCGGTGGTCCGTTTCCAGCCGAATGCTTCCGCGCACCGCTTGGCCAGCTGCCCTGAAGCGATGGGCGCCTCTGCCCAGATCAGTTCCGCGAAACGCTGCTCCATTTCTCCAAGCTTGAATTGTTCCATGATGGCTCCTCCCGTCGTATGTTTGCTCCCGCGCATGGCGTAAATGCGGTGCGAACGAATGATAAATGGAAAAAAATTCTGTCTAATGTTATTAGGCAAATATAGTCTAACATCATTAGACAGAGCAGTCAAGTACTTTTGGCATATTCCCGTAATTCTTCTTTTCGTAATTTCCGGCTGCAAATCTCGGTTTGCTATTTACCTCCGACTGCAAGTCGATAAAACAAATCGTAAAATGTTTGCAAATCGATAGAAAAAACTGCGGATCGAAAAAACTGAATTTACGAAATCGATATTTTGCGGTAATATGGCGTTATAAGAATAATGGATTTGCGGGGGGATTATTGGATGCTGACGAGATATGATTACGGAGATACCAATTCGCGGAATGTCCTGATCCAGCTGGTCGGGGAGCATGATCTTGCGCAGCTGCCGGATACCGTGGAAACGGTAAGCGCCCTGGCGGGCGAAGACTTCTGCCTGACTGCGCTGAAGGTGGACGATTGGAATCGGGAGCTGCCGCCGTGGAAGGCGCCGGCTGTATTTCCAGGCAGGAGGAACGTCAGTGATGCTTCGCCCGCATTTCCTTGCGAGAAGGACAGCAGTAACGCTCTGCATGTATTTTCAGGCATGCAGGTCGCTGGCGATGCATTGTCCGTATCCGATGAAGAGGGGTTCGGCGAGGGCGCGCGGGAGACACTGGACCTGGTACTGGAGGCGGCGTCAGACGCCGGAAAGCGCTATTTCATCGGCGGTTATTCCCTGGCGGGACTGTTCGCGCTGTGGGCGGTATACCAGACGGATGTGTTTGCGGGGGCCGCGGCCGTGTCCCCCTCGGTCTGGTTTCCCGGATTTATGGATTATATGAAGGAGAAGGAACTTAAGACCGGCAGGGTGTATCTGAGTCTGGGCGACCGCGAAGAGAGGACCGGCAATCCGGTCGTGCGGACGGTAGGCAGATGCATCCGCGAGGGTTATGAGATCCTTAAAGGGCAGGGCGCGGACTGTGTTCTGGAGTGGAATAAGGGGAATCATTTTAAGGAGCCTGGGAAGCGGGTAGGAAAAGGATTCGGGTGGCTGCTGGGTGGCGGAAGGCAGGAGGATCAGCCGGAAATAAGTTGACAAATGCGCATTTTGTGCGTATAATATAGATATATAATACGTATAGCATACGTACTAAATGTGGCGGTTAGACACAGATGCATCAGAAATGGGGGATGATGCATGAAGCGAAGAGATCTAATCAGACTGCTGGAACAAAATGGATGGTATTTCAAACGAAGCGGGGGTAACCATGATCTGTATACGAATGGAAAGCAGACAGAAGCGATTCCAAGGCATACTGAAATTGATGAAATGCTTGCCCGGGCTATTATACGAAAGTTAGGTTTGTGATAGGCGACTGTAATTCAAAACGGTTGGGAAAAGGAGGTTGCCATGCTTAAAGAAGGCGCATATCCGGTTATTCTGAAACCAACAGAACAGGGATATTATGTGAACATTCCTGATTTTCAATCCGGAACGCAGGGCAGGACGATTGTAGAGGCGATCGAGATGGCCCGCGACGCAATCGGACTTCTGGGGATCGATATGGAAGATGAACATAAAGAGATTCCCCGGCCATATTCGATTGCCGTGCAATCAGATGAGGGCGACATCGTGACTTTGGTTGATGTGGATTTTGTCGAGTACAGGAGACGGGTGGATAACAAGGCTGTGAAGAAAAACTGTACGATTCCGTATTGGATGAGCGTAGAAGCGGATAAACTGGGGCTGAACTATTCCAGGATCCTGCAGGATGCGCTTGCCGGTGTCCTCAAAAAGCATTCAGTGAATAAAGGAATTTAAGACAATTCGCCAGACTGACAGGCTTGCCAGTCTGGCGAATTGTTTCTCAGCGTCAGCCGAGCTCTTTCATCGGCTCGCCCCATTTCCCGAGATATCTTCCGTCAATGGAGGCGTAGGTGTCTTCGCCCGGAGCGAGCACCGGGGCCGCCCATTTAAGCCTTTCCGTGAAGGGGAGCGTCTTGTCCGGTAATTTCTCGTCGACGGTCACATTGCGGATCAGGCAGAGGAATATGTCGGAGCCGTCTCCCATGGGGAGCGTCTTTTTCACTTCCAGCTCAAAGCTGACGGGACTCTCCGCGATGGTCGGCACATCCAGCACCTCACCCCATTCCACGTTCGGAAGCCGCTCCATCTTGTCAGGCGCGGTCCTGCCATAGGTGCACCCGTAGTAGTCCGCCAGCGGCAGCAGCCGCTCTGATACAAGATTTGCCGAGAATACGCCGTTTCTGCGTATCAGATCCTTTGTTTGCTTCTCCTCTCCGATGCAGGCCATCACGCCGAGACCTTCGGAGGAATGATAATATCCGAACCAGCAGAACAGTCCGAAATGGGGCTGCCCGTCTTCCTGTCTGGTGCCATAGAGAAACAGCGCCTGCGGACAGAAATCATTGCCGATCTTCGTTTTCACTTTTGCCATATTGCAGATCCTTTCCCTTTTTTAACGCTTGTTCAGTCTGTTCCAGGTTGGAAACGATCCGGTCAAGATATTGTTCCAGTTCTTTGATCTCTTCCGTCTTGAAATTCCGGAAGAACAGATCGTCCATCTGCCGGGAAACCTGATGGTAGCGTTTCTCCAGCGCGCGGGCTTTCGGCGTCAGGCAGATCAGGCTCTGACGTTTGTCAAGAGAAGAAGCTTCCCGGCCGATCAGGCCGTTTTGTTCCATCCGGCCGAGCATCGCGGTAAGCGTATTCTTGGCCAGCCCTGTCTTCTGCGCCAGTTCCACGATCGGAATGCCTTCACTTTGCCACAGCACATACAGAATACGCCCCTGCGGTCCGTTAAATTCCTCTACGCCGCATGACTGTAAAAGCCGGTCAAAGACTCTGCCCTGAACCTGCTTGATCTGAGAAATCAAAAATCCTGTCCGTGTTTCCAATCCTTTGTCACATCTCCCTGCTCTGCCGCTTCGCAAGGAAAAAGCGGCGCTGTACAGCCTAAAAAAGGACGTCTCCTTTTCCAAACAAAATAGTACCATATAGAACTAATTATGTCAAGGCGTATTTTTATTATAGTGGAAGATGCCGCTTCACTACAGCGACAATATAGAAAGAAAAGGCAAATTATCAGAATAACAATCTTGACATCCCAGTATGCTGGTGATAGAATAATCATATCAATAGCGAAAGATTAAATCTTGCAATAACAAATGGAGGCGATGATATTGAGCATCTACGATTTCAAAGTCACAGCGCGGGACGGTCAGGAAGTGCCGCTGGCCGATTACAAAGGGAAGGTTCTTCTCATTGTCAACACGGCGACCGGATGCGGATTTACGCCGCAGTATACCGAGCTTCAGGAGCTTTACAGACTTCATCAGAAGGATGGTCTGGAAATCCTCGATTTTCCATGCAACCAGTTCGGAGAACAGGCGCCGGGCAGCGACGAGGAGATCCATTCCTTCTGCACC
Source organism: uncultured Lachnospiraceae bacterium (assembly GCA_947629545.1). GTDB lineage: Bacteria > Bacillota > Clostridia > Lachnospirales > Lachnospiraceae > UBA3402. The sequence continues at coordinate 36,719 of CANREE010000014.1, forward strand.
GGGCGGTTCGGTATCACATTTCCGCAGTTCGCCAAGATCGACGTCAATGGGGAGCACGCGATCCCGCTCTATAAGTACCTGACGGAGAACACCACATTTGCGGGCTTCTCCGGCCCGATGGGCCTGATGATGAAGGGAATTGCCAGGAAGATGGACAAGGATTACAAGAACAACGGCAATATCAAGTGGAATTTCACTAAATTTCTGATCGATCGTAACGGCGGGATCGCCGCCCGTTTTGAGCCGACGGAGTCCCTTGATAAAGTAAAAGAAAAGGTGGAAGAAGCATTGGGAGGCGTCGTGTAATGACTGACCAGTTCGACCCGCTGAAGCTTGAAAACCAAATCTGTTTTCCCCTGTACGCCTGCGCGAAGGAGATCGTGAAAGCGTATAAGCCTTATCTGGATGAACTTGACCTCACGTATACGCAGTATATTACCATGATGGTGATGTGGGAACATAAGGAGCTGCGGGTGAAGGAGGTCGGAAGTTACCTGTATCTCGATTCCAGCACGCTGACGCCGCTTTTTAAGCGGCTGGAGGAGAAGGGGTATGTCTCAAGGCGGCGTTCGACGGAAGACGAGCGCGACCTTATCGTTACGATCACCGACGCCGGAACGGCCCTGCGCGAAAAGGCGCTGACCGTTCCGCAGCGTCTGGCTGCCTGCGTGGATCTGGATCCGAAAAAGGCGCAGCTTCTTTATGGGATTCTGTATGAGCTGCTTGGAAAGCTGGGCGCTAAAGAAGAGACTCGTTCGTACATTTGAATGAGTTCGATCCCTTCGCTTTTTCCGAGATTACGGCTATACAACTTTTCCGTGGAGCTGCACCAGTGCTCATGGACACCCAGGTTTGTGACTGTATGCCCCTGACTGTCCGTGTAGATCGTGCCGGACGGCGCGTTTCCGACGAGTCCTGCCTCATGCAGATAGTTTTCTACGGTGGGATTGCCGCGCAGTGCCCCGTTGTTCGCGGTGACTGTCGGCTCGTTCATCAGAAAGTCCGCGCCGACCGAGTCAATGGCGACCGGATCCTGAGAGACAAACACGCTGGAGGTGTAATCTCCGTTAAAGGGTGACTGCTGCCATCTGGAATTGTCTCCGGTGATGGACGCCCCCTCGCTGGGGGCGCAAATCAAGGCGTCCAGCATATACAGTACTGTTTTACCGCCTAGGTCAGCGTTTGCCATAAGGTCAACAAGAGGGCTGTAAATTCCCATCTCGTTTCGGGTGAGCCACCCGTGAAGGTTTGCGCCTTCCGGCGGGCGCATGGTGTTGCCGTTTAGGAAGGAACCAAAGTGGTTCTTGCCGCACAGCGTGATTCCGTAGCTGTGTCCTTTGAGGTTAGCAAGGTTGATGACGTAAGTCGCTTCGGTTACACAGGTTGGAAGGTAGTTGACCTTTCCGCTGAACTCATGCGACCAGACAATGGGGACGGACTCGTCCGCCACTCCGGTATCCCGGTCCACAAAGCGGACGCCTTTCAATTCTCCTTCGGTACACATCTCTACCATGTAGTCCGGGAATAGCCGGGACACATCATAGACAGTGATGTCCTCCGGCGCGACACCAGCTTCCCTTACCAGTGATATGAGCAAGGTCTTCAGCAGAACGGGGTTCGTGTAGCTCATTTTTGTTTCGCCGGAGGTATCATCGTCATAGACGGCGGAGCCGTTGATGTTGGCTTTGATAGCTATTTTTTCGCCAGCTTTATACCCGCCAGTTCTGCCGCGGGCGCTGTTGTTCGCGGCAAACAGCGCTGCCCAGCCATCCCGGGCGGTATCTTTTCCGCCCAGAGAGGCAATGGAGTCATTGACCATATTCAAGATAATGCTCTCATTGAAGTGGTCAAGCTCCCACCAGTAGCCGTTTCCATCCCAGTCCACGCTGTCCGGGTTGTAAGCCCAGACCACGCGCCCCGGCATGGCGCCGATTCCGGTTCCGTAGGGTTCGTGCTGCGGATAAATCCCGTCGTAAGGCAATGTGGACGCCTCCTTCGTATCGATTAGTTCAAGGCTCTCAAGCCATGCCTGTATTTCCGACTCGGAGGTTCCGGATGCAAAGCGTGTACCGTCCAACCAGTTTGCGTTCGGTGCAAGGGAGTGAAGGTTGCCTGCACTGGAACCGATCCCGCTGGAGTGCGATGTGCAGAACGGCAGGATTGTCTTGCCGGAAAAATCATAGCTTTCCAAAAAAGTATAGATAATCTTCGGTGCCTGCCCGTGCCAAATGGGATAGCCGATCAGCACGGTATCGTACTGACTCATATCCTCGACCGAGCCGGAAATCGCCGGCCGAGCATCAGGATCGTTTTGCTCCTGATCGGCCCGGCCTCCTGTGTAATAGGCCAAGTCCTCATCCGTGTAGGGGTCTTGCGGTACAATTTCGTAAATATCGGCACTCAGAATGCCGGCGGCATATTCGGCGAGATTTTCTGTCGTCCCCGTCGCGGAAAAGTAAGCGACAAGGACAGACGCCCCCTTGGATTTGGCAGGTGTACTTTCCTCACAGGAAGCAAGGCAAAGACATCCTAGCAGAGCCGCAAAAATGCCGGAAACGATTCTTTTCATATATTTTCTCACACTTTCCATCATTTTAACGATGCGCCAAAGCTTCTCAAAAACGTGCATTGATCTGGGACAATCAACTCCCGATCCGCATTTCCATGCAGAAAGGGTGCAGTGGTACGCTTTCTGTATTTTACTTCAGATATTCTGCAAAGAAACGCTCCAGCTTATCAAACGGTATGGCGTTCTTCCCGCCGCCATCGTACAGATCGGTGTGGACAGCGTCCGGGATGATCAAAAGCTCCTTGTTGTCCGTATACTTGCTGTCCTTTGTCATGGCTGCATAGGCATCTTTTGAAAAGTAGCAGGAGTGAGCCTTCTCACCGTGGATGATCAAAACGGCGCTTCTGATCTCGTTGCTGTATTTGAGGATCGGCTGATTCAGAAAAGATTCACAGCCGATCACATTCCACCCGCCGTTGGAGTTGAGGCTGCGGGGATGGTAACCTCGCTTCGTCTTGTAGTAATCGTAATAATCCTTTACGAAGAACGGCGCGTCCTCCGGCAGAGGATCGACGACACCGCCGCCAAGGGCGTATTCTCCCGCTTTCAAATCCGCAAGCCTCTGGGCGCACATGGCCGCCCGCTTCTGATACCGGGCTTCTTCGCTGTCCTCGGCATCAAAGTAGCCGTTGGCATTCACTCTTGTCATATCGTACATCGTGGAGGCGACGGTCGCTTTTACTCTCGTATCCAGCGCCGCCGTATTCAGCGCCATGCCGCCCCAGCCGCAGATACCGATAATGCCGATTCGGTCGGGATCAACTTTATCGTGCAGCGACAGGAAATCCACCGCCGCCATAAAGTCCTCGGTGTTGATGTCGGGGGACGCCATGTAACGGACATTTCCTCCGCTCTCGCCGGTGAAGGAGGGGTCAAAGGCAACTGTCAGAAATCCTCTTTCCGCCATAGTCTGGGCGTACAACCCAGCCGCCTGCTCCTTGACCGCTCCGAAGGGGCCGCAGACGGCAATCGCCGGAAGCTTCCCTTCCGCATTTTTCGGCGCATACATATCTGCCGCCAGTGTGATACCGTAACGGTTCACAAAGGTCACCTTGCTGTGATCGACCTTTTCGCTCTTTGGAAAGGTTTTATCCCATTCCGCCGTCAGTTTCAATTCTTCTTTTTTCATGCTGTTCTTACCATCCTTTCATTATTTCACTGAAAATTTTTCGGTCTGCCTTATCAGGTAATCCATACGATCAACCCGATTCTGGCTTTCATGCATTTGCTCCATCAGGGCACAGCGGCGTTGTTTGAGGAGCTTTGTCAGTTCGTTAAAGCTGCCCGCGTTCAAAAAGCATCCGGCTTTTTTCTGACATCTATAAGATAGCACATTGACTTTTTTCTCACTAATGGTTATAATGAATATCATGATATTCTTTTTATGAATATCATGATATGGGGTAAATAGCATGCCGAGAAATATCACGATATGGAACGGAGGACATAACTATGGAAATTCGTACTTTAAGATACTTCCTTGCCATTGCAAGAGAAGAAAACATGACCCGTGCCGCCGAATATCTGCACGTTACTCAGCCGACGCTCTCGAAGCAGATCCAATCGTTGGAGGACGAGCTTGGAAAAAAGCTGTTCACCCGGCACAGCTTCAGCATTTCCCTGACCGAGGAAGGAATCCTTCTCAGAAAGCGGGCGGAAGATTTAGTTTCAATGGCGGATAAGATCATCGGCGAATTTGTGTCTTTGGACGATATAACCGGCGGAGATATTTATTTTGGGCTGGCTGAGTCATATCAAATTCGCTACCTTGCGCAGGAGATCAAGAGTTTCAAAGAGATTTATCCCGGACTGCGCTATCACATCAGCAGCGGGGATACGGAACAGGTCACAGAAAAGCTGGACAAAGGCATTCTTGACTTTGCCGTGCTTGCGGAGGAGCCGGATACGGCAAAGTATCACTATCTCACCTTCCCGAAAGCGGATGTATGGGGGCTCGTCATACCTGTGGATCACCCTTTGGCAAAAAAAGACAGCGTCCTTGTGGATGACGTTGCCGGGCTGCCGCTGTTTTGCTCGGAACAGGGGTGGAAACTCGACATCCCGCGCTGGGCCGGAGAAAAAATGGACACGCTGCGTCTGGAAGGCTCCTTTCGTCTGTCCTATAACGCGTCCTTGTTTGTCAGGGAGGGTCTGGGGTTTTTGCTGACCTTTGACCATTTGATTGATACGAGTCCGGGAAGCGGACTTGTGTTCCGCCCGCTTTCACCGAAATTGGAGGCAAAGATGTACTTGATTTGGAGAAAGTATCAGGCTTTTACGCCTATCGCGGAACGTCTGCTCGCGGAATTGAAAGACAGGTTTGCCTGAGTTTATCATTTAAGAATTTCAGTTCCGCGTTTCTGCCGATCAACATGAAGCCGCCTCCAATAAAAGTCAATATCAAATCCCGGGAGGCGCTTCTTGACATGGATCCCGCGGTACGATATATTCAAGAGGCGGAAATGCGAAAATCCCGGAGACGATCGCAGAAGACGCCTGAACTGTGAGAGGAGGACCTGTTATGCCTAAGCTTGTATATAAGACCCGCGGAATGTCCGCGCCCAAGGGGAAACCCCGCGTCTATTTTTGCTGCCACCCGGCGGATTTTCCGCTGTATTTTGAGTCTGTTTCGGCGGAGCTTCTGCGGCTGCAGAACTGCGCGGTCTGGTATGACGAGGAGCCGGACGCTCCTTATGAGGAAGAGGAACTGCGGGAGGACTTAAGCCAGATGCAGCTTCTGGTCGTTCCGGTCACCAGCCGCTTCCTTTATCAGAAAAACCGGGCACGGGAAGTGGAGTTTACATTGGCTGTCAGGCTGCATATCCCGGTCCTTCCCCTGATGCAGGAAGGAGGGCTGGAAACTGACTTTAACCGTATTTGCGGGGATCTGCAGTTTCTGGATAAACGGGCGGCGGACGCAACGGCGATCAGCTATGAGGATAAACTTTCGCGTTTCCTTTCCGACGTGCTGGTAGGGGATGAGCTGGCGGAGAAGGTGCGCGCGGCCTTTGACGCTTATGTATTTTTAAGCTATCGGAAGAAGGACCGGAAATACGCCCAGGAGCTGATGCGTCTGATCCATAAGAACGAATTCTGCCGGGATCTGGCGATCTGGTACGATGAATTCCTGACGCCCGGGGAGAATTTTAACGATTCCATTCGGGACGCGCTGGAAAAGAGCGACCTGTTTGCAATGGTGGTCACTCCCAGCCTGGTGGAGGAAGACAACTATGTGATGACCACCGAATATCCAATGGCTCAAAAGGCGGGGAAGCCGGTGCTTCCGGCGGAAATGGTAAGGACGGACCGGGCGGCCCTTTCGGCCTGCTATTCCAGCCTCTCCGCGTGCACGGACGCTCATCGGGAAGGGGAACTTTCGGAAGCGCTTCTGCGGAATCTGAAGCAGATCGCGACGACGGAAAACGACAGCGATCCGTCCCACCTTCTTTTCATCGGCCTGGCTTATCTGAACGGTATCGACGTGGAGGTGGACGCGGAGCGGGCGTTAGCCCTCATTCGGGAGGCAGCGGATAAAGAATTGCCGGAGGCCGTATCCTGGCTGGTCGGCATATACCGTACCGGCCATGGCGTGAAGCGGGATTATGAGGAGGCAGTCCGTTATCAGGCGAAACTGGCGGATCTGCGGAGAAAGGCATGGGAAGCGCGGCGCGCGGAGGAAGAAGGAGATGCGTACTGGTCTGCCCTTTTGGATCTGGGAATCTATTACGAGGAATTAAAGCGTTTTGCTTCCGCTCAGGAGACGTATGAAAATGTTCTGAGTCTGGTTCAGACGCTTCAGGAGACGACGGGGAATCCGATTTATGAAATCCGTCTGGATCAGGTCTGCGAGAGGCTGGGGGATATCCGGCGTCTGCAGAGCGACGTTAAAGGCGCCCGGGCGTACTATGAGAGGGCCCTGTCTGTCAGCGAAAAAAGAGCGAAGACGGATAAGAGCCCGAGGGCGCTTCGGAACCTCTCCGCGGATTATGAGCGGATGGGCGATATCAATCTGGCGGAGGGAAATCTGGCTCAGGCCCGGCATTATTTTGAAGAAGGGCTGCGTCTGCGGGAGGAGCTGAACCGTTTTTCGGACTCGGAACAGACCCGGCGGGATCTGTGCGTCGGCTATAACCGGATGGGCGATATCTTTCGGTCGGAGGGGAACCGGCTTAAGGCAAAGGAATATTATGAAAAAGGCCTTGCCCTGGCAGAGAGCATGGCCGGAGAGGCGGAGCTGCCGGACGCGCTGACCGATCTGAGCATAAGCCATGAAAAGCTTGGCGAAAATGCCAGGTTCCTGAATGACCTGGCAGGGGCGGCTTATCATTATAAAAAATGCTGTGAACTCCGCGAGAAAGCGGCGGAAAAACTGGAATCGGCAGAGTCCCGCAGGAATCTGGCCATCGCTTACGAGCATATGGGAGATGTGAGCCGGTCAAACGGGAACGCGAAGGAAGCCGCCGACTGGTACGGAAAGGGACTGAAGATCGCGGAGGCAATGTGGGACGAGACGGCAGCCGCGCAGTCCCGCCGGGATCTGGCTGTCATTCTGGAGCGCATGGGCGACGCCGTTATGATGGAGCGGAACTTTGTCGCGGCGCGGGTTTATTATGAACGGAGCTTCCGGCTGAAAAAAGAGGGGCTGGAGGAAGAGAAGACGGTGCAGTCCCGCCGGGATTACGGCGTCTGCTGCCACAAAATGGGCGACGTTTGTTTTGCTCTGGGAGATTACCAGACGGCTTTTGACCGGTTTAAGGAGGCGCTGCTCCTTTTTGAGGAGATCGCCGCTGAGCAGAAGACGCCTCTGGCTTATGAGGATCTGGCTGTTTCTTACGCCAAGCTCAGCGATGTGAGCGGATGGGAAGGAAAACTCAGCTGCCTGCAGAAGGCCTGTGATCTTTACGCCATGCTGAGCCGCCGGCATCCGGAGGTGGGACGCTATCAGGCAAGGCTTGCTCAGCTGCGTCCGGTTCTGGAAGCCGTCCGCCGCAAGCTGGGAAAGAAAGTGTGAGGCGCGGAGTTAAGGAGAATTTTTTCAAAAAAGTTATTGAAAATTTTCAGATAGAGGCATATAATAAGAAAAGGAACAACCACCTCT
>CANREE010000015.1 GCA_947629545.1 uncultured Lachnospiraceae bacterium
TCCTTATTAAATACCGCCGCCAGATGCTTCTCGGCCATCGCCATGCCGACCGCCATCGCCATGCCCTGTCCCAGCGGTCCGGTCGTCGCCTCGACGCCCACCGTGTGCTTATACTCCGGATGTCCCGGCGTCAGGGAACCGAACTGACGGAAATTCATCAGATCCTCCTTCGACAGATTCCCGTAGCCGTACAGATGCAGAAGCGAATACAAAAGCATGGAACCGTGTCCGCCGGACAAGACGAACCGGTCGCGGTTGGGCCAGTCCGGATCCGCCGGATTGTGGTTCATATGGTTGGCCCACAGCTCATAAGCCACGGCCGCAGAACCCAGCGGCAGCCCGGGATGCCCCGACTTGGCTTTCTGGATCGCGTCCGCCGACAACACGCGGATCGCATTAACAGCCTGTTCCTGTACTGTTTTCATAGTCAGTGTTCTCCTCTTCTCATGATAAAAATAGCATACCAATACCCGATGGACAGCCATGCATTCCAGCCGCCATCTCTGCCTCCAAGTATATATCAATCTCCGGGTTTTGTCATCCTTTTTTATTACATTCGGAACTGCAAAGATAAAAGGCATTTTTGCAGTCTGTTTTCCCCGATGTTCCGCGGACGACCTACTTCCCCTGCCCGTAATACGCGTTGGCCCCGTGCTTCCGGTAATAATGCTTATCCTGCAGCTCCTGCGGCGCAGGCTTCACCTCCGGGTTCAGCCACTCACACCGCGCCGCCATCTTCGCCACTTCCTCCAGCACCACCGCGTTGTGCACCGCCTCATGGGCGTCCTTCCCCCACGTAAACGGCCCGTGGTTCTTGCACAGCACCGCCGGCATCGCCTCATAATCCAGACCATTTCCCTCGAAATGATCCGCGATCAGGATCCCGGTATTCAGCTCGTAAGCCTCCTCGATCTCCTCTTTCGTCAGGTTCCGCACGCACGGCACCGTCCCATACAGATAATCCGCATGGGTCGTCCCATAACACGGGATCCCCCGCCCCGCCTGCGCCCAGCTGGTCGCCCACGGCGAATGCGTATGCACCACGCCCCCGATTTTCGGGAAGCGGTTATACAGCACCACATGCGTCGCCGTATCCGAAGAAGGATTCAGCTTTCCCTCCACCTTCTTCCCGTCCAGATCCACGACCACCATATCCTCCGGCGTCAGCTTGTCATAATCCACCCCGCTGGGCTTGATCACGAACAGTCCGCTCTCCCGGTCGATCCCACTCACATTCCCCCACGTAAACGTCACCAGCCCGTACTTCGGCAGCAGCATATTCGCCTCGTAAACTTCTCTCTTCAACTGTTCAAGCATCTCTCATCATCTCCTTCTAATCTCATCCATTCTCCCAACGACAACGCAGCGCCTCGTCCCTCTTCCCGACGACAACGCAGCGCCTCGTCCTTCTTCCCAACGAACACCCCAGCGCTTCGTCCCTTCTCCCAACGACAGCGAAGCGCCTCGTCCCTCTTCCCGACGACAGCGAAGCGCCTCGTCGTCTCAGCCTGCCGACAGCCCAGCGGATGAGAACTTGTCTGTATGGGGCTGACTTTGCAGGATGGTTAGAATTTCTTAGTGAACAGCAATTTGTGTTATCACGAAAAATGGACTTGTTTGAGCGAAGCGAGTTGTCCATTTTTCGTGATGCTTTTAACAAATTGCTGTGAACTTAGAAATTCTTCCATCCGAAACCGGAAGCCCAGACAGACAAGTTCTCATCCGCGGACCTCCCGCCATCTCAGTAAGCCCGCATCCGTCCCTCATCCGCGGACCTCCCGCGCTCAATCTCAGATCAGAAATTCCAGCGCCGCCTTCTCAATCCCGATCCCCTTCTTATACCGCTCGATAAACTTCTCAAATCCTTCCGCCGCCCGCGGATCCGGCTGCATCTCCTCGCCCTTGTTCCCCGCGAACACCTTCTCCGCCAGGAAATCCCCCAGGCTCTCATCCTTATCCTTATGAATCATATACGACGCCAGCAGCGCCATCCCCCATGGACCGCCCTCGCCCGCCGTCTCCATCACCGACACCGGCGTATCGATAGCCGCCGCCAGGAATCCCTGCCCAACGCCCTTCGTCTTAAACAGACCGCCGTGCCCCAGGATCGAGTCGATCTTCACATGCTCTTCCTTCAGCAGGATATCCATGCCCACCTTCAGCGCCCCCAGCGCCGTGAACAGATTCGCCCGCATGAAATTCGCCAGATTGAACTTACTCTCCGGCGACCGCACGAACAGCGGCCGTCCCTCGCTGACGCCCGTAATATTCTCCCCGGACAGATACCCATAGGACAGCAGTCCGCCGCAGTCCGGATCCCCCTCCAGCGCCTTGTTATACAGCGTCCCAAACAGCGTATTCATATCCAGCTTCACCCCAATGCTGTCCGCGAACTCCTTAAACAGCCCAACCCACGCGTTCAGATCCGACGTGCAGTTATTGGCGTGGACCATTCCCACCAGGCTGCCGTCCGGCGTGGTCACCAGATCGATCTCCGGATACACCTTCGAAAGCTCCTTCTCCAGCACCACCATCGCGAACACAGAGGTTCCCGCGGACACATTGCCGGTCCGCTTCGCCACGCTGTTGGTCGCCGCCATGCCGGTTCCCGCGTCGCCCTCCGGCGGGCAGATGGGAATCCCCGCCTCCAGGGTCCCGCTCTCATCCAGCAGTCTGGCCCCCGCCGCCGTCAGCACGCCGGCCGGCTCTCCGGCCATCAGCGCCTTCGGCAGGATATCCCGAAGCTTCCACGGATAGCCCTTGTCCGCCACCAGATCGTCGAACTTCGCGATCATTTTCTCATCGTAATCCTTCGTCTCCGGATCGATGGGGAACATACCCGAAGCGTCGCCCACGCCCAGCACCTTCTCGCCGGTCAGCTGCCAGTGGATGTAGCCCGCCAGCGTCGTAAAGAACGCCACGTCCTTCACATGCTCCTCGCCGTTTAGGATGGACTGATACAGATGGGCAATGCTCCATCTCTGGGGAATATTGTAGTGAAACAGCTCCGTCAGCGCCTCCGCCGCCGGACCGGTGATCCCGTTGCGCCAGGTGCGGAACGGCGCCAGCAGATTTCCCTCGCTGTCAAATGCCATGTAGCCGTGCATCATGGCGGAAAAGCCGATAGCCCCCACTTTGGTCAGCTTCACGCCGTATTTGTCCTTCACATCCGCCGCCAGCTTGCTGTAGCAGTCACGCAGGCCCGTCCAGATATCGTCCAGGCTGTAGGTCCAGACACCGTTCTCCAGCCGGTTCTCCCACTCGTGGTCGCCGGAAGCGATAGGTGTGTGGGACTCGTCGATTAAGACTGCCTTGATGCGGGTGGAGCCCAGCTCCAGACCCAGAACGCTGCTCTCGATTGCTTCTTTGATGCTTGCCATTTCATTTCCTCCTTCTCTTTCCTGAATTGATTTTGAAACAATGTCCCGCCAAACAGCGGCGGAAGCCCTGTTTATGGTACTATTCCGTTCTATACAGCGCCCGGGGCACCCTCGCCGCCCCCGATCGGGCTGTAATTGATCCGCACCTTGATCGCCTGATTATAATTGCCGAACTTCTTGCCGAAGATCGTGAAACCGCCCACATTCGCCGCGTCCGCCGCCACCTCGAAGCGGAACTTCACGGTGCTCTTATAATCCAGCCGAAACCGGTCGATGGTCACATCAGAAATCTTCAGGCCATCCAGATACGTTCCGGTGCTGTCAATGACGATCAGCTTCAGCTGACCGTACTGGTTCCAGTTCGGAAACCACCAGTCCGGCGTAAAAATTCCCTGCACATCGCCGAAATCGCCGGGACTGGTCCACATGCCGATATAAACGTCGTTCAGATAGAAGCTGATATCGGACGGCCAGTCATTGTTCACCCCCGGCGCCTCGGAACTGATCTCCATGGACAGGGAAATCTGGTCAATCCGGGTCGCAGGCGGCAGAAGCGTCGGCACCAGATATTCGACATAGCCTTTCCCGAACCACAGGATCTCCGCGTACATTCGGTCAGCGTGGGCAAAATACCGCGGGTCGTCCACTTCGCCGATCAGATAGTTGCCGGTGGCGATGCCGCAGGTGGGATAAATCTCATAGCCCACATAATGTCCCACCGGAATCTCCGTATAATAGACATTTCCAAGATCTTCCTTCAGCTCCGAGACCACATCCACCAGAATCTTCTCCTGGCGCACGCGGCACAGCTTCTGGTTCCCGTGACCGCCACTCTCCGTGACGACGCTCAGCAGACCGCTCTCTTCCAGCATACGGACATGACTGGTAAGCGCGCCGTTCGTCACGCCCAGGGCAGCGGCCAGTTCATTCATATTCATCTCCCCGTTATCCAGAAGCAGCTTCACGATACGCACCCGGATCTCCGAGGCCAGCGCCTTGAACACCGGAAGCCCCTCATCCAGGTTCTTGATATGAAGCATCTCTTTCACCTCTCTCCCGTCAAATCCTTCTGTCATTTCCGACCGCCGCGCATTCCCTGCGGCGGCGCAATCCGCGTACGACTGCGGTACATCCGGCGTATTAACACGCCTTCCCCCAATATGCATATCCGTCCCGGTCGAAACCACTGACTGTCACGACCGGACGGCTGTTCTCAAAATCCCAGCTGCGGTGGAACACGCCGCCCCGTATCAGCTCCACGGCCTCCTGCGCCTTCATCTGCGTCGAAACCACAATCCGGTTCCCGTTCTCGACAAAGCGGACAATCTCCCACTCCGCCGTATCCGGGAATTCCGCGGCAGGCATTCCTGCCGCCAGAGAAACCGCCGACAGCTCTTCACCGTCCATTCCCGCCATTCGGCCCGCCGCCGGGAAACTTACTACCGGCTCCCCCGCATACGGTTCCGGCCCCAGCACCGGCCAGCCGTCCGTAAAGAACATCGGCCGTATCATCAGGTAGTGCATCCGGTAGCTGTCCCGCTGCATATGCGGGTCATATTTCCGGTAAATCTCCGCGCCGTCGCGAATATGGTGGACGAAGAAATAAGCGTTCCTCTGCGGGTCATAAAACGGCACGCCGTGCCCCGGCCCGCGGAACCCATTAAAATGCCAGTCTTTCTGCGCATCGCCCGCATTCGGCGCTTCCGCCCGGAAGCGGTAGCTGCCCGCGATACGCACGCCCATCGAAGCTTCAACGAGAGACCGCCCCTGCATATCCAGATACGGCCCCTCCACCTGCCGGCTGCGACCCACGCGGATGTCGTAGTTGTCGCCCAGCCAGCCGTAGGACTGGAACAGATAGAAATACCCGGTCTCCGGCACATAGATCACTGCCGCCCCTTCCGGCCCGTCAATGACCGGCCGCGGATTCTTCTTCGAGATACAGATACCGAATGACCGCGGATCGCAGCTTCCGACAGCACCGTCCCCTCATACCGAAAATGGACCAGATCCTCCGAGGAGCGCACCGGAATGCCGGTCTTCGGCTCCATCCCGCAGTAAGGCATATAACTGTCCGTCGCATACGAATAATACATCCGCGTCACCGGATCCCACATCATCGACGGATCATGGGAACCGATGGCCGCATTGCTGTTGATATCGTAATCATTCAGCCGCAGGATTCCGTCCATCCGGGCTTCCCTTCCTTTCCATCGTCCATCATTTTCCCGGCCTGCTGTTTGCCCCGTCCATCATTTCCTTTACATTCTTCTAAAATTATAGCACGGTATTTCACAATTCTCAATATAATTCCATGATTCCGTATATCCTGTGGCGTCCGCCGGACGCCGCCCCGCATAGACGCCATCTCCGTACAGCCGCCGGACGCGCGGCAGACGCAGCCTTACTCTCCCGTCTCGAACACCGGCCGCCCCTCCGCGTCCCAGCTGACGTGCATCAGGAACACATGGCGGTTGGGATTATAAAGCGGATTGCCTTCGATCTCACTCTCGGTACGCGCATGGTAAACCATAACCAGTTTCCCGTCGCCGTCAGTCGTGAAGGAGTTATGGCCGGGACCGTAGATACCGTGCTCCACATTGGAAGCCAGCACCGGGTGCCGTTCCTTCGCCCACGAGCGCGGATCCAGAAGGTCCGCGTCTTCATCCGCGGTCAGCATCCCCATGCAGTAGGCAGCGCCGGTCTCGCTGGCGGAGTATGTCACATAGATCTTCCCGTCGTGTTTGATCACCGCGGGACCCTCGTTGACCCAGAAGCCGACCCGCTCCCAGTCGTAATCTGGCGTGCTCAGCAGCACCTGTACGGTCTTAAGCTGGCAGGGCGATTCCATCTCCGCGATATAGAGATTGGAAATCTGCTTGCCGACGCCTACCTTCTCCGCCCAGATATAATAGTGTTTTCCGTGATTTTCAAATACCGTGGCGTCCAGGGAAAATGCGCGGAAGGAGAACTTATCGTCGGGCGCCGCTTTCATCTTGCCCTTCTCCATCCATTTGTCCTTCGTTAGATCCTGTCCCATACACTCCAGCACATATGGCCGGATCTTCCAGGGACTGTCCGCCTCGCCGCCGGCAAAATACACATACCATTTGCCGTCGAGATAATGAATCTCCGGGGCCCAGATATGCCTGCTCATGGGGCCGAAGCGGTGCTTGTGCCAGATTTCTGTCTCCTCCGCGTCGTAAAGCCCGCCCAGCGTATCGGCGTGACGCAGGACAATCCGGTCATACTCCGGCACCGAGGACGTAAAATAATACATGCCATTACAAGGATGCTCCGTCAGGCATACCTTCACAAAAACCGCCTCCCAAATATCGGGAGGCAGTTTCTTTACCAATGTTTCACCGGGCACCGGGCCGTACGTTTTAACGCGCGCACCTCGGCGTAGCAGCCGCACTGCATACAGGTGGCGTTATCCAGATACGGACATTCCCGGCAGACCGACAGACGCCGGTCATATTCCGCGTCATCCGCCTTCTCCGCGGCCGGCATAGCCTGCCGCAGACGGACTACACTCTGATAAGAGGTTTCCTGACCGTCCATTTCATAGAGAAAACAGCGGCGGCAGTGGCGAAGTTCCGCCGCGTCAGTCTTTACTTCACTTGTATCCACCGCATATTCCCCCTTCGCTTTTCCGTCGGCTTTTACTCCGTGATCGTAAAGGCCGCCACGCTGCAGGCAGGCATCACGGCAGTAAAGCCGTTTTCCGTCACCTGAATGTTATCCATCGCAGCCGGCTTCACGTTCTCAGGCGCCTCAAATGTATTATAAGCGTCCGCGGCTCCGGCCAGAACTGTACCCTTCACGGTTCCACGGCGGCCGATCCCGGACCACAGCACCTCCACCGGCGCAGCTTCCGTATCACTCAGATTCGCCACAGTCAGAAGGACGCTTCCGTCCGCCGCCTGGCTGGCCGACACATGCAGATTCGGTACCTGATCATCGCCGGTTCCAACGGACTTCGTCTCCGCATAAGTCTCCAGCTGTTTCGCATTCTGATGTCCCTTATACATATGGAACACATGATAACTGGGCGTCAGGACCATCTTTCCGCCTTCGGTCAGCACCATGGCCTGAAGCACATTGACAGTCTGGGCGATATTTGCCATGACCACCACATCGCAGTGGTCGTTGAAAATGTTCAGGTTGATAGCGGCCACCAGAGCGTCGCGCATGGTATTCTGCTGATAGAGGAAGCCCGGATTCGTATCCGGCTCCACATCAAACCAGGTACCCCACTCATCGACCACCAGCCCAAGCTTATGCTTCGGATTCGTCATACGCATGATGTTGGTATGGTTCTCCACCAGCGTCTTCATATGCAGGGTCTTCCGAAGCGTCGTATAATACTCTTCCGCCGTAAAACCGGTAGCGGCTCCCTTGTGATGCCAGTCTTCACTGGGTACCGTATAATAATGCAGGGACAGGGCGTCAATGACGCGGCCGGCGATCCTGGTCACCGCCTCGGTCCAACGATAGTCGTCCACATTGGCGCCGGAAGCGATCTTATAGATCTTATGTTCCTTGTCATAGTTGCGCAGATAAGTAGAATACTGACGGCACAGGTCGCCATAGTACTCCGGCCGCATATTGCCGCCGCAGCCCCAGGCCTCGTTGCCGATGCCCCAGTACTTCACATGCCACGGCTCCTCATGGCCGTTGGCGCGGCGCAGGTTCGACATCGGGGAAATGCCTCCCATATTGCAATATTCGACCCAATCAGAAAATTCCTGAACCGTGCCGGAGCCCACGTTGCCGGAGATATAAGGCTCGCAGCCCAGCTGGCGGCACAACTCCAGAAATTCATGGGTGCCAAAAGAATTGTCCTCGGTGACACCGCCCCAGTTGGTATTAACGATGGTCTTGCGATTCTCTTTCGGACCGATGCCATCCTGCCAGTGATAGGTATCAGCAAAGCACCCGCCGGGCCAGCGCAGCACCGGAATATTCAGATCCTTAAGCGCCTCCACCACGTCAGTGCGCATACCGTTTACATTCGGGATGTCGGAATTATCGCCCACATACAGACCGCCGTAGATGCAGCGGCCAAGATGCTCGGAGAAATGTCCGTAAATGTTCTTGTTAATGGTTCCCCTGGAACGGTTTCCATTGATAATGATACGCATGATAATTGCCCTCCTTGCCAGAATACCAGTGTGATGCCGGTATTGGTCATCTGCTTTTCACTTTTTATCATACAACATGCGCAGACATTTTTCCAGCGGTTTTTATTATATTTTTAATTATTTTACCCTTTTGTCAAATACATGCCGTTTTGGGCGTCTGCGGTCTGTTTCGGGCGTCCTGATTCCGCTTGCCATTTTCTTCGAGAACCATCACAATAAAGAGAGAAGGAAGCAGCCGCCCAACTAGCTTGAGGTCTGGCTGTATTTCATCGGCTCGGACCGTCCGGAGGATATTCTGGGCGTGACTCAGGCGTGGCCGGATTTCGCGGAACTGCATCGGGATGTATTCCGGTTCCGCGACCACAGAAAGGAGCTGATCAGCATGTATTCAGAGATACTGAGCGAGTACGACCGCAATACGGTGTTTGAGATGATCGAGGACTACAAGACTGAGATCCGGGAAGCTAAGGCGGCCATCGCGGAGAAGGACTCGGCTCTCGCGGAAAAAGATGCCCGCATCCGCGAATTAGAAGCACAGCTTTTGGCTGCAGATAAGGGCAGGTAAACGATCCTGCCCTCTCTGCTTCTAACTAAAACCGCAGGCCGGACTCTCACTGAAAAAGTTCCATCATGTCCGCCTTCAAATTTCCCTCCCCGTCAAAGCGGAGTTCAAACATATCCTTCTCCACCTTCAGGCGTTCATTTCTTTCGGCTTCCTTCACCAACGCCTCTGAAATCAGGAACGTATCCATACCCAGCGTATTCTTCATCCACACGATCCGCCAGCCGCCTTCCGGAACCGCACCCGGTATCGTCTGCAGCCCGATCCGCACTGCGTTTAGGTCGTTCGGCATTGCCACCGGCAGTTTCATTCCGGCCAGATCCCGGCTCGTAATACAGTTTGGGTAGGTCTCCAGGAAATCGACTTTCTTCATGAAACGCTGCGTGATCACATCCGCCGCTCCGATCCCGGCGAAATTATGATGCGACGCCTCCGTCAAATCCAGGACCACGATCCGGTCTGCATACGGCGCCTCAATCCCAGACGGCCCCAGACGCCCCGTCACGTTCGGATCCATTCCCGCTCCGCTGATATCCTTACCGAACTCATTCAATACCAGCATATCGATCTTGGCAAACGGGATCCGCGGAACCAGCGCCTTTGCCTCTGCAAGAAGCCTGGTATCCTCCTCAGGGTAATCCTCTCCCCGCACCGCTTCCAGCTTATAGGTCCCGCGGAATGCGTCCTCGATTACCGCCATTCCGAACAGGACGCGGCATTTCCCCAGCACCTCCGCGGCGATCTCCGCGACATTTTGTCCCATCCGCCCATAACCACCGGAATGACATACCGCGGCTCCGATCTGTTTACCGCAGCCCACGGCCAGCATCTTAAACAGACCGCTCTCATGGGGACCATGAAAATCCGTATGAGGCTTCACGCGGCCTATGGTCACAATCCAGTCCGCACTGGCGGCGTATCTGTCCATATGCACCGGCAGACCGTGGGGCGTTCTGCCGACCACCACTGCCTCCATGGACGAATATACCGGCACCCCCATAGTTTCTTCCGAGATTCCCCGATCCTTAAGAAGTCCTCTCTGTCCCTCAGCTGTCGAACCGGCATGGCTCCCCATAGCCGGAAAGATAAACGGCTCGGCCCCGGCCTCCTTAAGCACATCAAGCACAGCCTTCACAATGCAGTCATAATTGTTGATATCCCTGCTTCCGACGCCCACTGCCACGCTGTCCCCGGGCTTTAAACGGTCCAGCACATGCCTCTCCGTCATGGTCTTCCGCACAAGGGCGGGGATATCCTCCCGCCGGATCGTCCCGCGCACCGCCTGATAATGTGCCCGGACAAACCGCGGGAGAACCACGCCGTCCAACAATTTGTCATAGATATCCATATCCTCGCCGTATCCTTTCATTCCTTCTATTCGTCCTGCGCTGATATTCCATTTCGCAGATGCCGGAATCCGGGGCGCAGAAAATCCTAATGCCTATGTCTTACGGCTGGCCTACAGACTAACGCAGGCCAGCCATTTTATCCATGAGCAGAGGCATTCCCTGTCAGATCAATATCCATTCTCAGCGTATTCCTCAGCCACACGATCCGCCAGCAGCCATTACCTGGATGGGTATTTCTGTTGATGCAAGTTCAGCTTCTCTCCGCCATTGCTTTCATACAAGCCGCCGCTACCAGCCTGTTGCAGTTCCCGAATCTGGGGACTCCATGGCCACTTAATATTCCATCCGGATATCGGTTCAGCAGCTTCTGCATGCTTGCAATAAAATCCTTCGCGCAATAGTCCACAGACGCTGATGTTCCCAACAGCGGCGTATTTCCCCGGCTCCCGTTCACACCAAACGTATCCCCCGAAAACATGATCTTCTTCCCATTGATATGTATTAAGTAGACTACGCCTCCCTGCGTATGTCCGGGCGTAAGAATTGCTTCAACTTCAAGCTCTCCTATTTTCAGCTTGCAGTCTCTTTCAATCAGGATATCCGCTTCGCAGGGTTCGAACAGGCAGTCCTCCTCAAAATCATGCAAAACACATGGGAACAGCGCCGGATCGTAATCCCCCAGGCGAAGGACCTGTTTCGCATCCTTTTCTCCAGCCACAACCTTCGCACCTCTTTTCTGAAAATACCTGGCATTTCCGCAATGATCCGGATGGGCATGAGTGATCAGTAAATGTGTGATCGGCATCTTGTCCAGACCCCATTGGCACATCGTCGCTTCAATTACTGGTACTGCCTCCTGCGGCCTGCCACAGTCTACTACCAACAGTCCATCCTGATGCACGATTCCGTATACATTTCCCAAAGTACCATAATTCATCCCTGCCAGCATATAAATATTCGGTGCCAGAATCATTTATATATCTCTCCTTTTAAAATTCTCTTGCCATTATTTGAATACTGCGCTTAGAATATAGTTGACATATTTCATTTTCGCCTCATACGTCAGCTTGCAGTGTCCCCTTCCGTGAACCACATCATACGTAACGTCAAATCCCTGTTTCCGCATCTCCGAAACAAGCACATCCGAATTATGCGCAATATTGACCGCTTGATCGTTATCACAGTGGAATATATGGTAGGGGATCCGGGGCATCTCTTTAAGCAAGTGAAGCGGAGATACTGTCTTCAGTGCCGTTTCCAGATCTCCCTCTTCATGCCACAAAGCGCTATAAAACAGTCTCGGAATATCTTGCCTCGAGCTAAAATGAAATACCGCGTCGCACACAGGACAATTCGCCACGCATACTACAGGCGTCCGTTTCGCAAATACAGGATATATAAGAGCCGACAGGCCACCCATACTGTTGCCTGTGGATGCGATCGGTATCCGTTCATCCAGAAGATACTTCTCAAACAGTACCTCCAGAATTTCATCGGTATACGCAACCGCCTGCCGGTTCATCCATGCCCATGGATTGTTGTACGGAACAACATACAACAGGTTCTTCTCTCCGTAGAACTCGCCTTCAACCGTATCGGCATCGAACATAGAAATATTATTCGCCCCCAGAAAGTACAATACAATCCCTTTTACCGGCATCCGACAGACTGCGTCATTTACATACGCAAATCTTCTGATATTCTCATAGGTAATGATTTTTTCCATAGGGCGTTATTCCTCCTACTGTAAGCCCTGCATCTCACCAGAAAGCTTCACGCGATGGAACGTAGTGTAGTTGCTGTCATGAAAACTGTGCGCGCGGTTCCAGGCTGTTCTGCTTAAGATCAGCAGCTCGTCTCCCTCGATCAAAAAGACAGGATACTGGAATCCGACCTCTTTGATCCCGTATTCCTGATGGTTGATAATATCACAGACCTTATCCCATTTGTCCAGATCTTTCGATTGATAAAGAGACAGCACCGTACGGCCAGGCAGAGGATTTCCCACAGCCAGATAGACCCCTTCCTCTGTTCTCTGAATCTCAAACTTTGTATGAGCCATAGGAAATTCAGCGAAGCATACGAATTCCATCCTTTTCTCCGGATCATCCGGATCGGCTTTTAAGATCAGTGCCTTGTTCTCACCATATCTGAGAAAGTCCACGACACTCCCATCCGGCGCTTCCAGCGCATTTCCTTCGATCGCTCCCGCAGCGTCGGCATTCGCATGTACCCATCCCCGATCTGCCCTGATATAATCTGTCAAAGTCCAGTTCTCCGCTATCATCGGATCGGCGTTTTCGTCAATGGACAGCAGGGAATCATAAAAGCTCTTTTTTCTCCAGGTTCCATACTCAACGCCTGTCCATAAGCGCCCATGGCTGCGAAGTATCGGTACCGGGGCCTTATGGTTTCCCATTTCTTCCGTATTGCAGGATCCTCGTCGTATCACCGCCGGTGTTCCCCACGTCTTCCCTTCGTTCTCAGAGCATCCAATCAGAATATCCCCATACTCATTCGAACTGGCAAGCATATACAGCTTCCCCTGATGCCAGAACAGCTTCCCCCAGAAGCAGGGAAAAAGATCCGTTACATATCTCCAGGTCTCTCCATTGTCATCCGACCGAAACAGCAATGTCAGATTCTGCGGCATCCTTGCGCCATACACGTCCATAGACGCAAGCAGTACCCCGGAAGGGAGCCGCACCAGAGACGGACTGCACAGATACCTTCCGGAAAAATCATACTGCGCGTCCTCCGGGTGCAGATAATTGACGATGCGCCCTTCCACCAGAGAAGTACGGAACAGACGTACTCTGCTCTCGCAGTGTCTGCTGTCGCATACTCTTATCTCGTACTCTGTTTCCGAATCCAGACCTTCTAAGACCGTTTCTTTTGCTTTGACGATTTTCTCTTTCCAGTCAAATGACCCGCGCTCGCGGTAATAAACAGAAAATGTGTCTCCCTGTCCCAGCCACTCCACCTCGCAGGTACGCTCGTAGGGAGCCAGCCGGCAGATATACGGCACTTCACTCCGATCCGCTTCTGCCGCGGGCCGATAGGGGGTATAACTCCATCCGTTGTAACCTCTCATCCGCGTGTTCTCCTTCATTATGACAATATTGCAATAGACTGCCGTAAAGCTATTTTCATTTCGTCCATATCTGCACAGCTAATCGAACGAGAAATTCTTTACGGCAGTCTGTTCACTCACAAATTATTTGGAATTAAAACTATCATAAGCCTCCTGCAGAATAGAAAGGTACTCTTCAAGCCCCAGATTCTGCATCTGCTTGACATAATCATCCCAGCCCTCTTCGATGCCTCCATTCAGCATCCAGTTAGCAAACGTCGTATTTCTGCAGTCATTCAGATCCTTGGACAGTTCGCTAGATCGCAGGGTTTGATCCTCTGTCATAAGAATACTCTGGTATCGATTCTCCATCGGTATTACATAATCTTTGTAAACATTTTCCCACATGGATAACCTTTCCGCATGAGAATGATCCTCAGCTAAGGTAATCCTATTAAAAACAGATTCTGTCAATAAGAACAAACATCTTACATCTGGCGTATCCCAATAATCTGTGCCAGGATTGGCAATATAGAACGTATCGTCTTCATTTCGTGTAACCCACCCACTCTCTGTCGTGCCATATCGACACTGTATCGTCCAGACAGGATCGGCGATCAGATCTGCCAGTCTCATCGCCACTTCCGGATACTGACATGTGGAGAAAATCGTAAACTTGTTCCTGCTTAACCAGTTCACCTGTCCACGGGTTAATGGTTGTTTTCCATTGCCAGAATCCACAGGCGCCATCGCGATATATGTATCCACATCTGGATTTGCATAACTGAAAAAACTGCCTACTTTGCCTGATCTTGTCATCATCATATAATCATCTTGTGAGCACGTTAAACAGTCATACGGAATCAATTCTTCTTCGTATAATCTTCTCAAATACAACAATGGCTCTATCATATCATCCGTGGCATAATTGTATTCAATTTTACCCTCATCACTTAATGTTACAGTTCCATTACCCTGCGTCCTCACACCAAATGTACCAAAAATATCCAACGCTCCGCCAGCAGTCTGGAATATATTTCTTGTATAAAGCGGAATCACATCCTCGGGAATACTCCCCTTACCGGCATTCTCCTTAAATGCCTTCAGCACGTTATAGTATTCATCCGTTGTTTTCGGAATTTCCAACCCCAGTTCGTCCAACCAGACCTTATTTATCAGCCACATGTCACGTAAATTCAGATCATACGGTATCTCTGCAATCTGCGGAAGACTGTAAATATTTCCATCCTCAAAAGTAACCAAACGTCGAGCCAGATCGTTCTCCGCAAAATAACTGCTCCAATTTGGCGACCACTCAGCCATCAAATCATTAAGCGGAACGATATCTCCTCCTAGAGCTGCTTCCTGAATCTGTTTATCCGAACCTATACCAATCGCTATATCCGGATAATCTCTGGACGTATACATCAATGCGATGCTGTCGTTCGATTCATAATATCGAAACTCTAGTTTTACACCGGACGCCTCCTGCAGCATCTTTATCCAGTTTGTATCCTCCCAGGGAAGCTGATAAGAACTTGTAGGGGAATTTACTCCAACTATCAATGTGATCTCCTCATCCGTAATCGGCAGTCCTTCTCTTTTGGCATGATTTACAATCTCCTCTGCATTCTGCGTTTCGCCAGAGCTTTCCTCTGATCCGGCTACTGTCGTCTCATTCTGGGCCGCTGTTGTTGATTGACCATTTTTTCCTCCGGAAGAGCAGCCTGGAAGCATCGCCAACACCGCGACTGCGAGCAGTAATGAAACTGATTTATTCCATCGTGTTTTTTTCATCTACTTTTTCTCCTTTTCATTTTTTATAGATAATGTACAGGCCTGTCATAATTTAATATTTCATCCCTTTACTGATCCAACCATAACACCTTTCACAAAGTATTTCTGAATAAAAGGATACATTACAAGCACCGGCAGACTGGATACAATGATCACACCATACTTCAAACTCTGCATATCCATCATTCTTTTCATGTTATATGCGTCTTCATAGTCATTTGTCACCGAAGTATTCAACAGCAGATTGCGCAATACCAGCTGCATCGGATGCTTTTCTTGATCCCTCAGGTACAGCAGCGCCGGGCGGAAACTGTTCCAATGTCCTACGGCAAAAAACAGAAGCATTACCGCCAGTATCGCCTTCGACAAAGGCAAAGCGACCTGAAAGAAAAATCTCAACTCACTTCCCCCATCGATCCGTGTCGCATCCTTCAATTCGACAGGGATATTCGTAGAAAAGAAATTCCTGCAAAGAATCAAGTTCCACGCTCCTACTCCGCCAGGGATTACCATTACCGCAAAGGTATTCACCAAATGCAGCTTGTTGATCAGCAGATACGTAGGGATCATCCCTCCTCCGACAAACAAGGTAATCAGGAAAAAGAGATTGAATCCTCGACGGAACGGAAGTTCCCGGACTGACAGCGCATAAGCCGCAGGAATGGTCAGACACAGATTATATGCGGTTCCCACGACGGTGTAAAGGATGGTATTCTTATATCCGACCCAAATATTATGCTCTTCTAATATTGCTTTATAGCCTTCAATGGTAAATCCTTTCGGCCATATAAATACTTTTCCGCTTGTCACCAACGTAGGGTCGCTGAAGGATGCGATCAGTACAAACCACAGTGGATACAGGCATGCGATCAGAAAAAATATAGCAATCAAATGATTTACGATCATAAATACCTGTTCAGAAGCAGATAATTTCACTCGTTTTCCTTTTGTACCTGACATGATCTCCTCCTCTACTACCAGATACTGGTCTCGCCAAGCTTTTTAGAAATATGATTTACCGTAAGCACCATGACCAGATTCACCACTGATTCAAAAAGGCCGACCGCAATCGAATACCCATATTGCTGGTTTCCGATACCCATAGAATATACATATGTGGAAATCGTCTCGCTTGCCGAAAGGTTCAGATCATTCTGCAGCAAAAACACTTTATCGAATCCAACACTCAGCAAATCCCCTACTCTTAAAATCAGCAACGTCAGGATCGTCGGCTTCAGCATTGGCAGATCAATATAACGGATCCTTTGCAGAATACCTGCCCCATCCACTTTCGCGGCATCATGCATCGTCTCGTCGATCGCGCTCAGGCTGGAAAAATAAATAATGCTGCTCCATCCTACTCCGCTCCATACTCCGCTCCATACATACATGTGACGAAATGCCGCAGCGCTTCCCATATACAATTCCCTGCTTAGCCCCAGACTCTCCCTGATGTTATTCACAAGGCCATAGCTTTGGGCAAAGAATACATTCAATATACTGACTACGACTACCGTCGAAACAAAATGAGGGGCATACGTAATATTCTGAACCAGTTTTTTCAGCCTGACAGACGGGATATAGTTCAGGCATAGCGCAAGAACAATCGGCAGTGGGAAACTGGCAATCATTGAGTATGCGGAAAGAAACATCGTATTATACATAACCGGCCAGAATTTGTTAGAACGGAAAAACCGTAAAAAATGTTTAAATCCTACCCATGGACTTCCCAAATACCCAAGATACGGTCTGTAATCTTTAAATGCAAGCATAATCCCATACATTGGCCCGTAATGAAAGACCGCCATACTAACCACTGCCGGAAGCAACAGGATATATAACTGCCAGTATCTTCGCATCCGCTTCGCAAGAGGTTGCTTTCCATAAGGCTTTATCTCATTCTGAGAAAATACCTGATTCTTTTTCCCTTTTAAAATGCGACGTCACCTCCCAGAGTATCACAAGTACTGATTTTTTCTGCTACACCAATACTTTCCTATAATTCATCCGTTCCATCCGCTCAATCAGTTTCTTTTCCTGCTGCGCCGTGAGATTCTCCATCGGACGACGCACGGCTGATGTCCGGATCACGCCTTCCTCCCTCAACATCACCTTAAATGCAGCGATGGCGTTCACTTCGCATAAAATATCATTCAGCACATTGGTACGACGCTGATATGCCATTGCCTGTTCGAAGTTTTTCTTTCTGATCTCCTCCCAGATTGCGGCATAATGCGCCCCGATCACATTGGCATTGCCGGAGACAACGCCGTCTCCTCCGATTGCGCAAACCGCTGTAAACAGATGATCCGGTCCTGTTAATACGCTGAAATTCCCTCCATTGACCAGCATAAGCTTCTGCATTCTGCTGATATCAGGATAACTGTACTTCACGCCGACCACATTCGGACATCTCTTCGCAATCTCCTCACAGACAGACGGGGTCAGGTCATTCACTGCGTTCTGGGGAATCGCGTATAAGTATACAGGGAAATCCTCCGATACACTGTGCGCAACAGTTACATAAAAGTCGAGCAATGCGGCATCGCTCAGTTTATAGAAAGCAGGAGTCACGACTCCGATGCCGTCCGCTCCGATCTCTTCTGCATGGCGGGACAGAGCTATGGTATCTTTTAAATTCCATGCGCCGGTCTGAATAAATACCGGAATCCTTCCATGCGCGGCCTGCACCGTTATTTCAGCGATACGTTTTCTTTCCTCGACGCTCAGATACATCATTTCTCCGGTCGTTCCGCACGGAAAAATTCCCTGTACCCCGCTGCGAATCACATGCTCCAACAGTCTCGCAAGGGATTCCTCATCGATTGCTCCCACTCCTGTCAGCGGCGTTATCACAGGAACCACCGTTCCGCACAATCGTTTCACTCAAATTCAGCCTCCATTCCTTCCATATCCAACTGCCCGTGCGCTGATATTACTTCTTATACATCGCCCCGTACGCCCTACACGCCCGATAATCCGCGCCTTCCTTATCCATCCCGAACGCGTTCCACGCCGCAGGCCTAAAGATCTTCTCTGCCGGTACGTTGTGCATGCACACCGGGATACGAAGGATGGAGCACATCGTAATCAGGTCCGCTCCGATATGTCCGTAGCTGATCGCTCCGTGGTTCGCTCCCCAGTGGTTCATCACGTCGTAGGCCGTCTTAAACGGGCTGCCTTCCTTGCCGTCGCACCGCGGTGTGAACCAGGTGCACGGCCAGGTGTAGTCGGTCCGCTTCCACAGGATGTCCGAAACCTCGTCCGGCAGCGCCACGGTCCAGCCTTCCGCCAGCTGCAGCACCGGCCCCAATCCCTTTACGAGATTTAAACGGATCATCGTCACCGGCATCTGGGCTCTTGTAAGGAATCGGGAGGAATAACCGCCTCCGCGGAAGTAGCCGTTGTCCGCCGGGTTCCAGGTGGTCGCGTTAAGGATCGCCTTCTGGTCCTCCTCCGTTACCTCCCACCACTGCTTCATGACGCCGTTGCCGTCCGCGTCCTTCGCCTCTCCGCTCGCATCCAGGCAGGCCGCGCCCGAATTGATCAGGTGGATGAAACCGCCGTTCTCCTTCGCCGCGCCTTCCAGCTCATACCCGGTGGCCCGCTTCACCGCCTCGGGGCTCCAGTAGGTACGCACATCCGCGAAGATCTGAGGCCGGTTGGTCAGAAGCTTCATGAAAAGCATTCCCAGGCCGTTCAGAACATCGTTTTCTGTAGCCAGAATGTAAGGCTCCCTCGCGCCGTCCCAGTCAAAGGAGGTATTCAGAAGCGCCTCCGCGAAGTCGGCGTTGGGGTAGAAATCGGTCCACTGCCTCTGTCCCTGGAAACCGGCCGCAATGGCGTTGTGGCCGATGGCCTCCTCGGAGAACTTCGGATCCAGCTTGTCGCAGCCGCTCATCAGCTCCTTGATGATGACCATCATCTTCACCACGAACTCCCAGTCCCTGTCCTTCTGCTCGCGGCTCTTGCGGATGAACTCCGGATTCTTGTCGAAGCCTTCTTTACAGTACTGCTTCGTCCAGGCCAGAGCCCGTTCGTACTCGTCGTGGTCGTAAATGCCTTCGCTCATGCGGCGGAGGATCTCAACCTCGTCCACCGACTCCACGCGCATTCCCAGATAGGACTCAATGAAATCCGTATCGATGATGGATCCGCCGATTCCCATACAGGCGGAACCGATCTGCAGATAGGACTTTCCTCTCATGGATGCCGCCGCCACCGCCGCGCGCCCGAACCGCAGGAGTTTCTCCTTCACATCCTCCGGGATCGAGGTGTCGTCTGCCTCGCAGACCTCGTGGCCGTAGATGCCGAAGGCCGGAAGGCCCTTCTGCGCATGGGTCGCCAGCACTGACGCCAGATACACCGCGCCGGGACGCTCTGTGCCGTTGAAGCCCCACACGGCCTTGATGGTAGTGCGGTCCATATCCATGGTCTCCGCGCCGTAGCACCAGCAGGGCGTCACGGTCAGGGTAATCGCTACACCCTCCCGCTCAAACTTTGCCTGGCAGGCGGCCGTCTCTCCCGCGCGTCCGATTGTCGTGTCCGCGATGACCACCCGCACCGGCCTGCCGTCCGCATATCGGAGATTCTCCTCATACAGCCTGGCGGCAGCTTTTGCCATACTCATAGTCTGGCCTTCCAGCGATCCCCTCACGTCCAGAGCGCCCTTGCGAGCGTCGATGACGGGCCGGATACCGATCGCCGGGTATTCGCCGACCAGTCGGCTTTTTGCCATTTCCTCACCTTCCCCTCTTTTTCATTGCTGTTTTTCAGCTGCAGGATCCTGGACGGCGCAGGCTATACGCGCAGGCCGTACTGCGGTCCTTATCTATTTTATCCTTCCGCAGGCGGAAGAGATAAAATCTGTCCATGAAAAATTAACTTGCAGTATTCGAAATACGCTTTTTATAATTTCATATTTTCCATTTATATCCAGTAATAATGTGTTAATTCATCTTTGATTCACATCTTGTTCATATTTTATCGTGTTTTTCGTCACATTTCTCGCTATTATTTGATTATGACTGGACATTTCTTGACATTTTTGCTATAATCAAAAAGGGGGTACCGGACCGTATCGTTAAAATGCCACATAGCAATGCTTTTTCGGAATGGAAAGGGAGATGGATTTTATGAAAGGGCTTCATGAAGTGCGGAATTATCCGTCCGGATTCATGGTATGGCAGGACTGCTACGACAACATGGGCTGTCTGGCCCACTGGCATCAGGAGATCGAACTGATCTACATCCGCAGGGGAAAAGCAGATATCTGCATCGAGGACTCGGAAATTTCCGCAAAGAAAGGCGATCTGGTCATCATCGACACGGGTGCGCTGCACTATATACCCAGCCATCGGTATCGAAACCGGATCGATTTTATCCTGTTTGATATGAATATTATCTGGCCCAATTACCAGGCCTGTTTCTTCAAACCGCTGGTCACGGCGGAAGACCTTGACCGGTACGGCATGACGGACGCCGTCCGGGAACTGTTTGATACGATTCACACAGAGCTGGAAGAACGGGACGATTATTATAAAGAGATCGTATCCGCGAAGCTGAAGAACGTCATGTACTCGCTCCGCCGCTACCATTTGAACAATATCATCCCCATGCCGGACGCCAAGCCCCGTCTGGGACGTCTCCACGATATCCGGCAGCTTCTGGCGTATATCGACGAGCATTACGCCGAGACCATCACGCTGGAGGACGCCGCGCGTCAGATGAACTTAAGCTCCGAACATTTCTCGAGGACGTTCAGCAAGGTCGTGGGGATCAATTACATTTCCTATCTGAACATGGTGCGGGTGGAGCATGCGGCGAAAATGATCTGCAGTACGGACGCCAAGATGATCGACGTGGCGTTATCCTGCGGATTTACCAACATCCGCGTGTTCAACCGCTGTTTCAAACAGTATACGGGGTATCCCCCCACACAGTTCATGGCACTGCCTGATTCCGTAAAGGAATCGTTTCCCTTCTACAGAAGAAAGCTGGACAAGCGCGAATATGTGCAGGGGACCTCGCCGGTGGTCATCCTCACGTCCGGGGATGAGGCCGACAAGGCGTGACGCGTTTTTCTGGATGACGGTACCCCCCTCGCCGGCGCGCTTCTTGCATCGAAATACAAGCAAGGCGTCACTGGCGCCTTGCTCGCATGGAAATACTTCGGCGCCGCGGCTGACTGCCGCGGCGCCGGTTTTTCTGCGAAAGAATGAATATCTTCCGCGTCCTGTTATTTTGTCTTTCCCGCTTTCTCTGTCACCTCGCCGCCGCGAACCCCTTCTCCAGATCCGCAATGATATCGTCGATGTGCTCGGTTCCGATGGACAGGCGGATCGTGTTGGGTTTGATTCCCTGATCAGCCAGTTCCTCCGCCGACAGCTGGGAGTGGGTCGTGGTGGCCGGATGGATCACCAGGCTCTTCACGTCAGCCACATTAGCCAGAAGCGAGAATATCTCCAGGCTGTCGATGAAACGGTACGCCTCCTCCTGGCCGCCTTTGATCTCGAACGTGAAGATGCTGGCGCCGCCGTTGGGGAAGTATTTCTCATAGAGGGCGTGGTCCGGATGATCCGGCAGAGACGGATGGTTCACCTTCTCTACCTGCGGATGCTTCGCCAGGTACTCCACCACCTTCTTTGTGTTCTCCGCGTGGCGGTCCAGACGCAGGGACAGTGTCTCCACGCCCTGCAGCAGCAGGAAAGCGTTAAACGGGGAAATCGTCGCGCCGGTGTCCCGCAGAAGGATCGCGCGGATATAGGTCACGAAGGCCGCCGGCCCCGCAGCGTCCACGAAGGATACGCCATGGTAGCTGGGATTGGGTTCCGCGATGGGCGCGTACTTTCCGCTGGCTTTCCAGTCAAATTTGCCGGAATCCACGATGATGCCGCCCAGGGTAGTGCCGTGGCCGCCGATAAACTTGGTGGCGGAATGGACCACGATATCCGCGCCGTGCTCGATGGGACGGATCAGATACGGAGTGCCGAAGGTATTGTCGATCACAAGCGGCAGGCCGTGCTTATGGGCAATGGCCGCGATGGCGTCGATGTCAGGAATGTCGCTGTTGGGATTGCCAAGGGTCTCCAGATAAATAGCCTTGGTATTCTCCCTGATCGCGCCTTCCACCTCCGCCAGGTCGTGGGCGTCCACAAAGGTAGTCGTGACGCCGTACTGGCTCAGCGTATGGGCGAGCAGGTTATAGCTGCCGCCGTAAATCGTCTTCTGGGACACGATATGGTCGCCCTTCTGGGCCAGGGCCATGATCGTATAGGTGATGGCCGCCGCGCCGGAGGCCAGGGCCAGAGCCGCCACGCCGCCCTCCAGGGCTGCCAGGCGCTTCTCCAGCACATCCTGGGTGGAGTTGGTCAGACGGCCGTAGATATTGCCGGCGTCGGCCAGGCCGAAGCGGGCCGCCGCGTGGGCCGAATTATGGAATACGTAGGAGGTGGTCTGGTAGATCGGCACGGCGCGGGAATCCGTCGCCGGGTCGGCCTGCTCCTGTCCTACATGAAGCTGCAGTGTTTCAAAATGATAGCTGCTCATTTGCGGATCCTCCTTTCTAACTACTCGAACAGCGGCGTCGACAGATACCGGTCGCCCGTATCCGGTAAAAGCACCACGATGGTCTTGCCTTCGTTCTCCGGCCGCTTCGCAAGCTCGAGCGCCGCCCAAGCCGCCGCTCCGGAGGAGATGCCCACCAGCACGCCTTCCTTCCTGCCGATCAGCCGTCCCACCGCGAACGCGTCCTCATTGGCCACCGGAATGATCTCGTCATAGATCCCGGTATTCAGCACTTCCGGCACAAAGCCGGCGCCGATGCCCTGGATCTTATGGGGTCCGCTGACGCCCTTGGAGAGGACCGGGGACGCGGCCGGCTCCACGGCCACTACCTTCACCTCCGGCTTCTGCGCCTTCAGGTACTCGCCCACGCCGGTGATCGTGCCGCCGGTGCCGACGCCTGCCACGAAAATGTCCACCTGGCCGTCTGTGTCGCTCCAGATCTCCGGCCCCGTGGTTTCCCGGTGGATCTTCGGATTGGCCGGGTTCACGAACTGTCCCGCGATAAAACTGTTCGGGATCTCCTTCGCCAGCTCATCCGCCTTCGCGATGGCCCCGGGCATGCCCTTGGCTCCCTCGCTTAAGACCAGCTCCGCGCCGTAGGCCTTCATCAGCTGCCTGCGTTCCACGCTCATGGTCTCCGGCATGACGATGATGATACGGTATCCCCTGGCCGCCGCTACGGCGGCCAGGCCGATCCCCGTATTGCCGGACGTGGGTTCTATGATGACGGAGCCGGGCTTTAAGACGCCCCGCTCCTCCGCGTCGTCGATCATGGCCATGGCCACCCGGTCCTTGACGGAACCGGCCGGGTTAAAGTACTCCAGCTTCGCCAGTACCCGGGCCTTCAGCCCCTCTTCCTTCTCAATATGCGTAAGCTCCAGAAGCGGAGTGCCGCCGATCAGCTGATCGGCCGATGTGTAGATACGACTCATATGATTACCTCCTGTGAATGATTTGTCTAAGTAATTACCCGATAAATGATTTGTTCAAGCAATTACCTACTTAACTGATATGTTTATGGGGATTATACGCTCGCCGCTTTGCTTTGTCAATAGGATTTCGGAAAATATTTCCGGTTTGTCTATTGATTACCCATTTACCATGTACTATAATAGGTTTATAGGTAATATTGCACGAAGACCGTGCCCATAAACGCCGGGCAGCGGCAGCGAACAGAATTTAAGAAACACCGTCAAGGAGAACGAAGCATGCTGATATCGACAAAAGGGCGCTATGCGCTGCGGGTAATGATCGATCTGGCAGAGAATCAGAAAGACGGCTACGTGCCGCTCAAGGAAACGGCGGACCGTCAGGAAATATCTGAAAAATATCTGGAAGGAATCCTAAAGACTCTGGTTCAGCGAAACATGCTGACCGGCGTCCGCGGCAAAGGCGGCGGGTACCGCCTGACGCGTCCGCCGGAGAACTATACGGTCGGAGAGATCCTGCGGCTGACGGAAGGCTCTCTCGCGCCGGTAGCCTGTCTGGAGCCAGGCGCAAAACCATGTCCGCGGATGGCGCAGTGCCGGACGCTTCCGATGTGGGAAGGGCTGGACAGGCTCATTTCACAGTATCTGGACGGTATCACAATCGCAG
The DNA here is from genome assembly GCA_947629545.1 of uncultured Lachnospiraceae bacterium. GTDB lineage: Bacteria > Bacillota > Clostridia > Lachnospirales > Lachnospiraceae > UBA3402. The sequence goes on from CANREE010000015.1 coordinate 24,471, forward strand.
ACCTGATGCGGCGCGACACCGGCTCCTTCGATTACGTGATATAATCAGGATCGACACTGTGTCCATGTTAATCACACCGCTCGCCTTCATTCCCATAGCACTCGCAGAACCGGGCCGCGAAAGCCGGCTCCATTCCATGGGCGTACAGATGAGAAATGTCTCCGATCGCGTTCGCCCTGAAAAGCGCGATTCCCGGACGTCTCTCTTCGGAGATCACCGTTGTCACCGAAGTAGGCGCCGCGCAGATCCCATGCCAGAGTACCATCGGCGAAACGCCCAGCAAATGGGACAGCAGCACGCATTCTACGCCGAAATGACAGAACAGCACGATCGTATCATTATTCGGCCGGACCGCACGGTAAATACGTCCGTCCCGCTCATACCCGTGGCGGGCCAGCAGGCGATCGAAATTCTCCACGACCCGGTCATATTCCTGCTTCACGCCCGCATCTTCAAACACGTCGCGCTCAAACCAGCGGGCTTCCTCATAGAAGCGCTCATCCGCGGTCCAGTCCTGAGGCAGCCAGTCCCAGGCTACCGGGCAAAGTCCCGGCCCTTTCCAGCCGGGCCTCGCCACCGGCGGTCCGAATTCCCGAAGCCACGGACATTCCTCCGCCGTCCGGTTCATTTTCTTAAGCGTCAGCGACGCCGTATCCTTCGCCCGGCCAAGAGGCGATACGTAGAAGGCCGCCACATCCAGCTTCGACAGCCGTTCCGACAGATATTCAGCCTCCACCCAGCCCCGCTCCGTCAGGGAATCGATGGAGTAATCCGGGTCGCCGTGACGCACGATCAGTAATTTCATAATCCTAGTACCCCGCCTTCTCCTTCATCTGCATCGCACCAAAGAACGCGTATTTGGGCTTTAAGGAGGCGTTGAACAGCAGCGGACTGTATTCTTTTCTCCATGACATGCCGTCGGAGAAGCCCCAGAAGGTCAGCGCGTCCATCTTGATCAGACCGGCGTCTGCACGCTCGAACAGGCCGTTGATCAGATCATAATAGAAACGGCCCTGGCTCTGCGTATTCTCATCGACTGGCAGCAGCGGAGACTGGTATCTGCCCAGACATACGTCCAGTTCCGTCAGTTCGAGCTTCAGTCCGGTCGAACCTAACTTTTCCACGGTCCATAAATACTTCGACAGATCATCCGAGGTATACAGGTGGGCCTGAAGTCCGATGCCGTCAATCAGATACCTGCCGTCCTCATCCACGAGGGTATTGACAAAATTGTAAAGGGCCAGCGTCTTGTACTGCTCGTTATAGTCATTGTAATAGAGATCAATGCTCTCGGGCGCATATTTGTCCGCGTAGAAGAACGCATACCAGAGATAATCGTCGCCGATGATCTCGGACCAGTGGTTCTGACGCAGCTTTCCGTCTTCCATCCACGCCTCGTTGACCACATCATAAGCATAGAAAATGTCCAGATACCCCAGTTCTTCCAGCTGCCCGAAGACCTGACTGATCATGTCTTCCATGCGGGACAGCATCTCGTCCCGGTCCACATACTCGCTTTCATTGTCAAAATCCTTATGGAAGATCCATTCCGGCGTCTGGCTGTACCAGACCAATGTATGGCCGCGCATGGCAAGACCGTTCTCCTTTGCCCACTCCATCATCTTGACGGCATCCTGATTAAACTCCACGACCAGACGTCCTTCCGACTGGCTGGCGGTCTGATTCAGAATATAATCGGGCTTCATGGAATTCTCCATGGTGACACTGTTAAACTGGTCAAGGATCAGCCGGCTGGCGTCGGGATCGTCGATCATCTGCGAAGACAGACAGGTGCCGGCCTTCATGCCGTGTTCCGCGAAGAGTTCCTTTAAGGAGAGACCCTCGATAGAAGTTTCTTCCGGTTTGACGGCCTCGGCTTCCCCGGCCGCAGATGTTTCCGCCGCCGTCGTCTCCTCCGCGGCCGTTTCGCTCCCGGCGGGCGCCGCCGTCTCCGCGGCCTGACCCAAATTATCAGCCTGCGCAGTCTGGCCCCCTTCGCCGGAACCGGAACCTGCCGCGGTCTGCCCATTATTTCCCGCGCTGCCGCAGCCCGCCAGGGTGACGGCCATCAGGACAGTTAATGCTTTCAGGAAAATCTTTTTCATGTGCGCTTCCTCCGCTGTTGGAATAAATATTGGTGATCCCCCTGCAAAACCGATAAGGACTTTCCCGCCTGCGCGGCGGTACCATATTCATAATAATATAGAATCCGGAAAAAATAAACAGCAAAATGAGAAAAATAACGACGCAGCCAGAGGGCTCCCCCGCCCGAAGGCGAAGGAGCCCCAAATAGTCTTTCCGGTTTCAGCAGTCAGCATCCGAACTGTCCTGCCAGTCCCTGCTTTGATTTCGGAGGTCATCTCCCGCTCTTATCCCGGCCAAAGCCCAGCACCGTCGTCAGCGCCTTCCTCTGTCCCTGCGTCGGCAGCTTCAGCTTCCCGTTCCGCAGAAGCGCCGCGACGCAGTGAAGCAGAAACCACCCGTCCGAACAGAAGATAAACTGCATCTCATAGGCGCCGACCTTCTTTAGATGCGCCGGAACCATGTCCAGCCAGGCTTTGACGTAAGGCGCTTTCAGCGCCTCAAACTCCGCCTGATATTTTCTCTTGATCCGGTCCCCGATCTCGATCAGACGCGCCTGAATATCCCTGTTTTCCAGTATCACGATCTGCCACACGGCCTGAAACAGGCTGTCATAGTCGCCGCAGGTCTTTACATAGCCCTGCTCCGCCAGCCACGCGTATTCATCCCGGGAGAGACGCTCCTTCTTTTCCCGCTCATACAGGGCGATCACGCGCAGCGCGTCCTCGCTGACATGCATCAGCCGGCCTTCCTCCTTCCGGTCGGACCACTCGCTGTCCACCTGCCAGAGCATCCGCCCGCCGGGACCGTCCGCGCTCCACATAGGGCCGCACCAGCCTTTCATATAGACATAATCCTCCGGCAGCCTCAGATCGTCGGGAACCACCGTCGCGAGGACGATATTCTGTCCGCCGTCAGCCCGGATCGTCGCCGCCTCCTCAAAGGAGATCTTCCTGTCCGTCAATTCCTCCCCGGACCAGGCCGCGATGAACGGGATCAGCGTCCACAGAAGGAAATTGTGATCCGCCCGGGCGTTATCCGCAGGCGTAACCGGCCCGTCCGTCTGCCGGCAGAGGATCCCCGGATCGTCCAGAATCCCGCTGCCGGTCAGCTCGTCATACAGTTCGTTGGCGAACAGCTCCGCCGCCGCCTTATACATCCGGTCCTGCATAGTCAGAAGCTCCGCCGTGGGCTCGCTGATCAGGAAATTCACGATATATCGTCCGTTCTTCTCCAAAAGGAAGCCGTATTTCTCCAGAAACTCGACCTCGGTCTCCACATAGACCGGAGAAACGCCCAGATCGTCGGCGATCCCGCTTACGGTCTTCGCCGTCTCCCGGACGCAGTAGCAGATATTCTGCGACAACGCGGAGCGGAAGAACTCGTCCAAAGACTTCGTACCGCCTTTCCCGTTCATTCCGATCGAATGAAAATGGATCGGATTAAATTTCAGATCACTTGGTTGTCTCATTTTGTCCATTCCTCTTTTCAATTCCTTTTTTGCTTCGAACAAATGCCATTTGACCGTGCCGAGAGGAAGACCCAGTTCGCGGGCGATATCCGCCTGCTTTCGGTTCTCGAAATAATACGCGATGACGATCCGCCGCTGCATCCCGGACAGATACGCGATCTCTCCCTGCAGCCGCCGGATGGTTTCTCTCTCCTCCTCCGCTTCCAGCGCTCCTTCCGGCCCCGCTCCCGGATCGGAAACCGCCTCGGCCGCTTCCTCCAGCGGAACGCCCACGATCCCCCGGGACGTCTCCCGGTAATAGCTGTTCAGCGTGTTGTGGGCGATGGTCCAGATAAATTTGCGCGCGTCCTCGATGTCGTCCCGAAGAAGAAGCGCCCGAAACGCCCGGGCCGCGATCTCCTGCGACAGATCCTCCGCGTCGTGGACGTTGCCGCAGCGCTTTAAGGCAAAGCCGAAGATCGGGCTTAAATATTCCGTGATGATCCTCTCCGCTTCCTGTCTGAGCACCTGTTCATACCTCCTTGCAGCCGTTTGAAAGCTTTCACTCATATAGACGCCGGGGATGGAAAAAGGTTGGCGAAAATCGCTTGTCTTTGCTGTTATTATACCATATAATACAAACAAGGCGTCACTGGCGCCTTTCTTGCATGGAAATACAAAAAATGTCCGGGATATCCCGGCCCGGAGGGATTGCATGAAGACAGACGATCTGATCCGCCGCTCCATTTTCATCATAACGGAATATTACAAGAACAATCTGGAGCCGTTCTTTGAGTATATCAGCGACGACGTCCTGTGGCTCGGCCCCGCCGAACGGCAGCAGATCCAGGGAAAGGATACCCTGATACAGACCTGGAGCAGGGAAAAGCATACCCTGACCTTCACCATGGGCAATATCACGGCCCTGTGCGTCTCTCCCCACACCCATGTGAAGGAGATCATCCTGCATTACGACGTTCTCACCCATTATCCCAGCGGCAATATCGTTCCGCACGACCAGCTGCTGCACTATACATGGCGGGAAAGGCGGGTGAAGACCGTTTCCGGCTGGGAATACCGGCCCGAGATCGTCATGCTGCACATCAGCAATCTGTGGAAATACGACAACCGGGACACGATCTATCCCGTTCACTATGAAGACATGACGCTGCCGCCGCAGCCTCCCGCAAAGCCGGACCGCTTCGTGATCGTAAAGGCGTCCGACTTAAGCGTACACCGCGTCGCGGCGGACCAGATCTTATATATCGAGACCGTCAAGCGCGCCGCAAAGCTGCGGATCCATATGACAGATGATACGCTGACGATCAACGAAACGCTGCACGAATTCGAACGGAAATACCCTGGACTTTTTCTGCGCGCCCACGCCGGGTACCTGCTCAATCCGGCCCATGTGCGCAAGATCCGCCGGTTCTTCGTGACCTTATCCGACGGGACGCAGCTCCCGGTTCCGGAAAAGAAATATACGCAGGTCAAAAAAATACTCCTGCAGGAGAGCGCGAAAGAATAGATACGCTCCTGCAGGAGTCCGCAGTCAGACCGCCTCAGACAACAGATATTCTGCCCCTTCCCTACCGCTCGCCGCGGGCTGTCATATCAAGCCGCCTTTCGATCTCCGCCTTCCATGCGGCCTTATCCCGGGAACCGATGATCATGTCGCCTACCTGGTTCCCGGCGCTGTCCACGAATAAAGACGTGGGATAGGCCTGCACATGGTCGCGGATGAACCCGGTCAGCAGACCGCCTGCGGGATTCAGGTTCAGATAGGCGTCCGCGTGCGTTTCCTTAACGATCTTCAAAGCGTCCTCATATTCGCTCTGCCGCAGCTGCCCGGTGGACGCGTCCGCGATATCCCCGCAGATTCCCACCACCTGGAAGCCCCGGTCCCGGTACTCCTCATGCAGCTCCGCCAGATCCGGCATTTCCGCCCTGCACGGCCCGCAGAAGGTGGCCCAGACATTGACAAGCGTCAGATCGTGATCCGCGAAGATCGTCTGGTCCGCCGGATTGCCGTCCAGATCCGCCGCCTGAAAATCGGTAAACGCATCGACATGGATCCCGACGCTGGAGTGCTGCCCCGAGAAGATAAACGTCACGCTGAGCACCAGAAATACGGCCCATTTGGCGTGCCCCTTCAGGGACAGGAAAAACTCTCTCATGGAACCTGTCTTCTGGCCTGTCTCTACCCGGGAGGAGCAGAAGATAAACAAAAACATGGTTATCCCGACAGCCGGAAACATCACCAGAACGGCTTCCAGGAAAATGTAAAGCATCGTCAGGGAGATCTCCGACGCCAGCCCCTCTTTCAGCAGGGACGCCACGAAAAAATTCCCTATGTTAAGGATAAAACTTACCAGCAGCACAAGAAACACCAGAAGCGACTCGCGGAAATACGTCACCGCTCTGTCTCCCTTCAGGCCGTTCCGAAAGCCGCTGACGGAAAACGTAAGCAGAAGCAGCGCCGCGAACACGACCGGTATCTGGAGCAGCGCCCCGCCCCAGGCCCCCGGCTGGCTTCCCCCGATATCCAGAAGAAACGGCAGATAGCTGCAGACAGCATGAATGATGACAGCAAGACAGGCGGCGGCCGTCACGCCGCCGATGACGCAGGCGATCCTGTCCGCCAGTCCGACAGACGGCCGCTTCTCTTTTTCAACCGCTGATCCCATGACCGACCCTCCTCTCACCGCGGTCCATTATCCGATCCCGATACATTCCAGACAGATGTTGGCCGCCTTGTTAAATACGGCAGCCGGCTCTCCCTGCATGACTCCCAATACGATCAGCACAGCGGACAGCGCGATCAGTCCTAAACGGATCATGACTTTTTGTTTCTCACTCAGATTCCGGCTCATTTCGCTTCCTCCAGTCTGCTCTTCTTCCCGAAAAGCTCCCCCGCCGATGTGGTGATGGCACCCTTAGGGCACGCGTCCACGCACCTGCCGCAGCGGATGCACTCCATGCTGTTGGGCGTCTCCCATGTCTTCACGTCCATGGGGCAGACCTTCCGGCACCCGCCGCATTTTACGCAGGCCGTTTCGTCCACCTTCAGCCTGTAGAAGGAAACGGGATTGAAAATGCCGTAAAGCGCCCCCAGGGGACACAGATATTTGCAGAATGGCCTGCTGTACCTGACGGACAGCCAGAGGATCACGATCAGGACCCACAGCTTCCATCGGAACAGAATGCCGGCGGCGCTTCGGATCCCCTCGTTGCCGAGCGCCAGAGGGATCCCTCCCAGAAGCGTTCCGCTGGGACAGATCCATTTGCAGAACCAGGGAGTCCCGGCCAGATCTCCCTTCACGAAATACGGAAGGATGATGACGAACAGCGCCAGAACCACGTATTTCAGGTACCGGAGGTACTTATCGCCCGGCATGTTCTTCGCCTTCTTCTTAAGGGGGATCTTGTTCAGCATATCCTGCACAAACCCGAACGGGCACAGCCAGCCGCAGATAAACCGTCCCAGAAACGTGCCGAACGCCATCAGCATGCCGAACACGTAGCAGGACAGCTTAAAGGAACCGCTGTCCAGCACGGCCTGCAGAGAACCGATGGGGCAGGCGTACAGGGCGCCGGGACAGGAATAGCAGTTGAGCCCGGGCACGCAGACCGTCTTGGTCTTTCCAGTGAAGATCTTCCCCTGAAGATAACCGGCCGCGTAGCCGTTGGTCAGGGCGAACCACGCCGCCTGGACCCAGTGGCGGAAAGCGCCGCTTTTCTTTTGCATAGGTATCTTATTTCCTCCTTTTCCGCCGTTACCAGACTTTGATCCGGTCCTCCGGCGCGAGATACATCCCATCGCCTTCCTGGATACCGTAGGTCTCCAGAAATTCGTCAAACTGCTGAAGCGTTACATTGACCCGCAGGTATTCCGGCGGGTGAGGATCATAGATATACCGGTATTCCGTCGCGTAAGGCGTCTGTTTGCCGCACCAGAGCGCCGCGTAGGAACGGAACATGGTATCGTAATCAAAACTATCTTCCTTTTCCGCCAGCCGCAGCATACACTGGAGACCGGCAATGTCCGCCGTCGCCTCGCCGTCCAGCTTGGCCCCGACCAGATATTTATCTCCGTAGACGGCGATCCGGTCATAGAAAGTCCGTACCTTTTCGACCCTTTCCTCGAAAGCCCCGCTGTCCGCTTCCGGCCACCAGTCGATCATATTGCCGTCCTTGTCAAACTGACGGCCCGTGCTGTCAAACGCGTGGGAGATCTCATGGCCGATGACGGCGCCGATCCTTCCGTAAATCTCTTCCCTGCTCATATCCGTGGTATAGGTCTCCTCGCCCAGGATCCCCAACAGGATCGTGATGGAATTATTGAGCGGATTGTAGAAAGCATTGGCCTCAAGAGGGTCTTCCAGCCAGATCTCCGGATCCACCTTATGATTCAGCATGGAGCAGGCCTTCCGGAGCTCAAACTTACTGATCTCCTGCAAAGCTTCATAATAATTCATCCCGGTCACGTCCAGCCCGCTGTAATCCTCCCATTTATCCGGATATACGGCGTTGATGGTGACGGCGTCCAGCTTCTCCACCGCCTTATCCTTCATTTCCTGGCTGAGCCAGTCTTCCTCCTGAAGCATCAGGCGGTATTCGGCGATAACGTCCTTACAGAGTTCCGTGATCTGCTCCTTCATCTCCGGCGAAGCGTACCGCTCCACGTACGCCTGCTGCATAAATGTGCCCAGATCCTGATCAACCTGAGAAAGCAGCATTCTATCATATTCTCTGATGTCCTCGGTGCCCATGATCTCCTGCGCGATCTCTTTTACATGGATCATGGCCTCCCTGCTCAGGTCGCCGGTGCTGTCGATCAGGCAACGGACCTTCATCCAGTTCTTGATATCCTCCAGATTCGACTCATCGCCCAGCAGTTCCGCGATGAATTCGATCTGATCCGGCATGTAATTCATAAGCCGCTCCGGAAAATAGCCGTTGTCCTCCAGCTCTGCTTTCAGATCATAGCTTTCACCCAGCATCTGAACCAGCTCGTCAACAGTGATATAGTTGTTCAGCTTCGCGACGGCATCCGCCCCCATCATCTCCTCCTGCGTCAGGGTATGCTCCGCAATCTTCGCCTCGAAAGTGATCATCCGGTCAAACTCCTGATCCGCCTCTTCTCTGTCAAAACCCATAATCTCACAGCCGTACTCATAAATCTGCTTGTTTACCTCATAAGCGATCTCGCCGGACTCTGTGCGCTCCTCATACTCGGCGGCATCCTCCAATATGAGGGAAGGACCGTTTATCCCTCCGATGTAGGTGGTGGGATCATCCAGAGCGACATCCACGCCAAACGTCAGCAGCCCCCACGCAGCCAGGGAATGCGTACTCCACCATACATGAACCGCGTCATAATAATCCTTCATGGTCGTCATATTGCCGATCATGTCAAGATTCTCCCGCAGCAGTTCCTTCGCCAGAGGCTCCCTCGTCTCCCAGTCGTCCAGCGCGTGATAGTAGGCACGCAGCTGCTCCGCCTCCCGGCTGGTAAAGCTCTCGTCGGTGATCAGGGCCATCATGTTGTCTTCTACGAGCTTCTCGGTCTCGTCCATGGCTGTTCCGATCATGCTGCCCGGCTCATAGGTAAGCGCCATGATCTCTTCCTTATTGACAGCCAGATAAAAGTCGTCCTTCAGGTTTACCTCTGTATCCGGCGTCACGTTGCCGTCGATATTGGAATCAAGCCAGGGCGTTCCCGAAGTATAATCCGGCGCTCTGCTTCCGCAGCCAGGGAGCATTACCACAGTCATGGCTGCCGCCAGCAAAAGCGCGGTCAGCCGCCTGTTCCATAACTTATTCGTCTTCATCTGTTTACTTATTTATCCCTTCAAAAGCGATTTGTACCAGCGAATCTATTTCAGAGTCTCCGGATCCACCGTAAAGTAAAAATGATAATATCCGTCGGCAGTCGTGACAGTGCCGGAGCCGGAATAGTTGTTCGTATAAACCGGCACAGCGTCTGAGGATTCCGTAAGATAGAAGGTATGGGCGCCCTTCGAAACGGTCAGATGCAGTCCGTCCGCCCCGCAGGTCACTTTCTCCGGAGCCTCGTTGTCGATCACGATCTCAAACTCCGTCCCCGCGAAATCGTACTCGCTGCCGTCCGGAGTCCGGACAGGGATCACCACATCATACGTCTCCGGGGACTTATCCCCGGCCACTATGATCCTTCCCGCCGGCCTGTCAATGGTCAGGGTATCCGCTCCGTCGTTGGTCAGATGGAGGATATAATCCATGACAATGGCGTCCTCGCCGCCCAGCTCACCGAATTTCATCGTGGAGTTAAAGCCGTCAAAGGTCGTCACATAATTGTTGGTGACCACGAAAAGATCCGTCTCCTCGTCGTCTCTGGAAAGCTCGGTACCGTCGTCAAGGACGACGGAGACCACCTTGTTCCCCGCTTCGCCCGCCGGATCATATGTGTAGGTAATCCCGGACACCTGCAGGAAGCTGCCGGATGGCCGTTCGCGGACCAGAAGCCCCGTCTCGTCCTGTCCGGTCATCGAAAGGCCGAGCTCCAGCGCCGTATAGAGCTGGGAAGGATATACCCGGATCACATCCACCGTGTTGCCATGGTTGAAGGCGTTTAAGATATCTCCCCGCGTCACATTTCCGTAAGGAAGGGTCGCGCTGATCCCGCCGCCGTTCTCCACGCCGATCACCGGAGCGGTTATCTTGTTATTGTCGGCAAATATCTGACCGTAATACCGGAAGGCGTCCGTCACCAGATCGCCCATGGTGGTTTCCACGATCCTCGGCTCCGCGTAATCATAGTAAATGTATCCGCCCCAGATGGGAGCGCCGGTAAGGGCCACCTCCTCGGCCAGGATCGGATCGATCTCGATAATGCTTTCGTCATAGGCAGCCGTAACCGCGGCTTTCGCGGCCTCGCCGTCCTCATTCAGCGCATAGGAGGAAGCCCTCTCATAGTCCCAGACTTCACCCTCTGCCGTAAAACTGCCTTTGCCGTCGAAGGAAACAGCGACGACGCCCAGTCCTGTATTCCGGGTTCCGGTCTGAACGATGGGGACGGAACCGACTGTCGTCTGCTCGATCGTATGGCTGTGGCCGTCTACGACGGCGGCTACCTTCGCAAGTTCTTCCGAGGAGAGCCCCTTAAGAAGCTGCTCAGAAGTAACATCCGCGGCAAGGGCGTTATCGCCGAGATGGGTCACCAAAACGATCGCGTCCACGCTGTCCGCGATCTCCCCGATCTCGCCTTTGGCGGTCTCGATCTCATTTTTAAAGGCAATGCCCTGAAGCTTTTCCGGATTGGTTGATGTCGCCGTCGACACGGTGGTGAGACCTATGATGCCGATCCTGTATCCCGCCGTCTCAACAATAACGTGACTGTCCAGCAAAGGTTCTCCGTCCTTTAAGGTGTTGGCGGAAAGAATGGGAAACTGCGCTTTCCGCGCGTTGGCCAGAAGCGCGTCCGCCCCGTAGTCAAACTCGTGGTTGCCCGCCGCCATAGCCGCGTAGCCGGCGGCATTCATGACGTCGATCACATAGGCGCCGCTGCCGACGGTGGCGAAGCTGGCTCCCTGCGTAGCGTCTCCGGCGTCCAGAAGAATAGAGTTCTCCGTGGATGCCGCTATGCCCGCCACCTGCGGCAGCCCGATCATTCCATCGTCAGGGCTTTCCGCCACGTTGCCGTGGATATCGTTGGTGGAATAGATCGTTACCACCGCCGGGGCGCGGTCCGCAGCCGCTTCCCCGGAGACGGTTTCCGCCGCGCTTTCTGCGCCGTTCTCCACAGCATCGCTTTCTGCGCCGGTTTCCGCCGCGCCGCTTTCAGAGCCGGCTCCCGCGGCCCCCGCTGATTCCGTCTGAGAAGCCCCGCCTGCGGTCTCCTGGGTATTTCCCCTTCTCCCGCAGGCGCTTGATCCAAACACCAGAATCAGACATAATACAACTGCTGTTGCTTTATAATATAGTTTTTTCATGACAGACGTTTTCGTTAACTCCTTTTGCTTCTTAATTTTACTGCGCCTGATCGATCTTATTCTGCTGGAACACAGAGTAACAGAACAGAGCCGGTATCATCGCGCCGGCAATGATCGAAAAATATTCGCTGACGCCGCCTGCAGTAACGGCGCTGAATACAACCGGGGCGATAAGCGTGAAAATGGATACCTTATACACAAGATCGATCTCTTTATGCTGCAGGGCCATGATCGCAAGAGCAAAATTGATGATCTCGCAGACGATCGCTACCGCCAGGGATATCCACGTTAAGGGAGTGATGGCCATGCCTCCGGCCGTTTCCACGACCGGCGCCAGAAAGGCGGCAAATCCATTGAGCAGCACCCCAAGGACGCTCTGGATCAGAATGATGATCGACATAACCTTCAGGAATGTAGTGATGGGCTTCTTTTCCATAATGAAAATCCTCCTCCGTCAATGTTCTAACAGTTTCCATTATAGTCATTGCACGATTTACTGCAATATATTCTTGTTGTTCGCTTGTATATCATGTCATATCGCTTGTTTGTACTTTTTGCATGGAAATACAAAGAACGCGTCACTGGCGCGTTTTTGCATGGAAATACAAAAAATGCGTCACTGGCGCATTTTTTGCATGGAAATACAAAAGAGCGCAGCCGGAAACAGCAGTGAAGCAGGTATCAGTCATACATTTCATTCAATGGAACCAGCCTCACCCCGGTTTCTCCGGCCCGTTTCTTAAGCAGCTCCGTGAAGCCGCTTTTTGAAAACAGATAATAATAGTTTTTCGTGAATGCTCCCATGGCTTTCGCGTAATCCTCAAGCAGATTCAGCTCCTCCTCGGAAACAAGCCTGTTTTTGAACTTGCAGGAACCAACGATCCCGCAGCCCCCGTCCGCTGCCGTCACTACTACATCGATCTGGGCCTGCCTATGCGTCTGCGGATGCCCGCCCCACCATTGCCCCACCGCGCCGACCGCGAACGGCAGCCGCTCGTCGTAATACAGAATATAATCCCGGCACATCCGTTCAAAAGTAAGTCCCATGTAATCCGAAAGATATTCTCCAACTGCCGCATCATAGGTCGTCCGGATCCGTCCTGAAACGATCGCGGACATATTACGCGGAATAAATGTATACCAGAATCGGAAGAACTGGTCATCCAGCTGATAGATGGGCCTCTTCGTCTGAAGATTCGTCACCGGAGTCTCTCTTCGGACGATCCCCAGAGTGATCAGATTGGCAATATATTTTGTGCAGAGACCGGTCTCCATGTTTGTCTCTGCCGCGATCTCCGACAATTTTGATTTACCGTCCGCAATGGCCGTAATCACGGAATTGTAGACTGACGGTTCCCGCAGCTCCTGCTTCAGCAGGTTGGACGGCTCCTCAAAAAGCATCGCGCTCCGATCGAACATCTGCTCCAAAATGTTCTCCCGCACAGTTCGGGTCTGCGAAAACTGCTCCAGATACAGGGGCACACCACCGGTCACTCCATACATAATCGCCTTTTCCTCATAAGAATATTCTGGAAACCATTCCCCCGTCTCCCGATAGTCAAACGGCAGTATCTTAAACTGAGCAGTCCGGCGCCCATAAAGCGGGCTCTGATATCCCAACACCTGATTCTCCATAAAACTCATGGAAGAACCGCACAGGATCAGAAAAAGCTGCGTCGCCTTAAACTGGTGATCCAGAAAATTCTGCAGAAGCGATGAGATCCCCCGCTCTGCCTGAGCCAGATACGGATACTCATCGATCACCAGGACAAGCCGCTCCGACCGCGCCATCTGCGCGACCCGCAAAAACGCGTCGCGAAAGCTCTGAAATGAAAACCGGCCGCCGTCCTCCGAGAGTTCGCCCGCGTCAGCCGCCCTGACCGCCTCTGACAGTCCTTCCAGATTCTGTCTTGCACTGTTCTCCTGCGCGGCAAAAAAAATGGTTCGCTTATCCTTACAGAACTCGCTGATCAGCGTCGTCTTGCCTACCCTCCGGCGGCCATAGATAACTGCGGCCTCCAGCCGGCCGCTCTGATACATCTGATTCAATCTCTTTAGTTCGCGCTGTCTGCCGATGAACATAGAATTCCTCCGATTATTGTCTTTGCCTGATCTGTATAATAGTAAATCACGATATAGTATATTATAATTCAGTATATTAAGTCTGTCAATACTCCAACAAAATAGTGATGATCCAGTTTGACCAAATCAAAGCTCTATCAAATAGAAATCACCTTGCCTGCTCGAATATTTTGGAGTACAATAGAATACAGAGATCCGAAACCGATTCCGCAGAAAGGAGCACAGCATGACCGGCAGTCATTCTCAGAAGAACACGTCCCCAGCCTCACTGCTGGACATTCTGCAGGAACAAAAAGCTGACAGATGTCCGGGCGGTATCTACCATAAGACGCAGATTGATCTGACTTACAATTCCAATCACATCGAAGGCAGCCGTCTGACTCATGAGCAGACCAGATATATTTTTGAAACCAATACCATCGGCATGACGGAGGAGGCGCTGAACGTAGACGATGTGATCGAGACGGTAAATCATTTCCGCTGCATCGACATGATCATCGACCATGCCAACGCTCCCCTGACCGAAAAACTGATCAAGGAGCTCCATCTGACTTTAAAAAGCGGTACCAGCGATTCCGGAAAGGACTGGTTTGCCGTCGGCGATTATAAAAAACTGCCTAACGAGGTCGGCGGTATGGATACTGCGCTTCCGGAAGAAACAGCCGGCCGGATGAAAGCACTTTTGAAAGAATACAACTCCGGACAGGAAAAGACCCTGGAGGATCTTCTGGACTTCCATGTGAAATTTGAACGGATCCACCCGTTTCAAGACGGCAACGGCCGCGTGGGCAGACTGATCCTGTTCAAAGAGTGCCTGAAATACCATATCGTTCCGTTTATCATTGACGACAGCCTGAAGCTGTTCTATTACCGCGGTCTGCGGGAATGGGACCGGGAAAAAGGTTACCTGACGGACACTTGCCTGACAGCTCAGGACAGATATAAGGCGTATATGGATTATTTCCGGATCGCTTATTAGAGCACGAACTCTTATTGGGACGGTATTCGTGTTAATTCCTAATGCTTATCATGTTAGGTAATTCGAAAGCTATACTATTTACAAAAAACAAGGGCAGGCATAATTATGAGTGAACAACAACTACTGTCAGAAAAACTTGCAACTGAACTGGAAAAAGTAAAACAAGATTGTCCTGAGTTCTCTTATGCTTTGATTGGGCAAACTGTCAAAAGCTCCAAAAAGAATGCATATAAGTTAATGCTCAACGGGAAACGAATCGGAGAGGTATGGCCGCGCGGAAATTATGGGCATCTATATACAAATATTCTCACAGAAGAAGAAAAAAGCAAAGTAATCAAAGTCTCAAGCGCAAGTGAATACATACCTGGTCCGGGAAACGATACAGATTATTACAATTTTCATGAAAAGTTTATTCTAAAATGGAACCGTGAATTTAAATCTCTTAGTTCGGTAAGTAACGAAGTGAAGGATTTAATAAGGAAGAGCAGAGGGCATTCTTCTCTTCCTATTGGCAGCCCTATATCAAATCCCACATCAAAAAACACACCTTTATCCCCCAAAAAAGTACGGCTCCTGCAGAATGTGATTTTGAAAAGCAGAGAGAATACTTTGGCTTATTTAATTGCAATATGTGACAGGATGGACTTAGATAAAGCTCTGGCTATTCCATATGAAAAGCACATGGATAGATATTCCCAGTTGAAAAACATGGGACGTATTGCTTCCATCACATTCTATCCTGAATATCAATATGATGACTTTATAGAAAAGGTCATACACATCACAAACAGTAACGATGGGATCGAAAAAGATTCATTGAAAGATGGTGATTTTAAGAGATTTTGTGCAAATGCCGCAAATTTGGCAGACCACATACACAATAACGCTGATATATTACCCCCTTGTGTATTCTTAATTAATGATATGGACAACGGTAATATCTGTGAGATATTTGGAGAAGTAATGAATTTACTCCCAGATATAGAAAAACAAAGTAAAGAAGATGACAAGGATGTAATATTACCCTACTCTGGCGAACTATTCGAAATACCTAAAAATGTGCATATTGTAGGAATCATGAATTCTACAAACAAGCTGGATTATTGGACACTTGAAACGATAAAGCAAAAGTTTCAGTTTGTCTAAATAACCTGCCGCTACATTTTTGTAGTCACAGATAAAACTATTGTTAGAGGGGTGCCGAAAATGACAGAACAAGATAAACTATATTTTGAGAAATTGGCTCAGGATAGAAAAGAAAGTGCTGCAATGCTGGATAAACCTTCTATGAGGGGAGTGAAAAAAAGTGTCGTAGAAAAGTATTCAGATCAGGCACATTTTATCTATGAACTGATTCAGAATGCCGACGATGCAGGCGCAACCGAAGCCCATTTTGAGTTATATAAAAAGGAATTAATATTTAGACATAATGGCACAAGACATTTTTTTGTATCAAATCCTGAAACCGAAGAGCAAGACACCAAACGAGGATGTCTTGGAGATATCAATGCCATTACTTCTATTGCCAATTCCAATAAGACAGACACCGCTGCGACTATTGGCAAATTCGGTGTGGGGTTTAAAGCGGTATTTCAATATACTATGACGCCGCATATATATGATTCTAATGCTGCTTTCAAAATAGAACATTTTATCGTTCCTGTTTTGCTGGAGAAAGACTATAAATCACGTAAAGAGGAAGAAACTATTTTTGTGTTTCCCTTTGACCATCCGGAAAATGATGCGGAAAAGGCATATCAGGACATTCAGGAGAAACTGCAGAATCTCGTGTTTCCTATTCTATTTCTAAAGAATCTGCATCTCATTACATATTGGACAATTTCCAAAAGCGGAAAATATACAAAAGAGTTTTTGCAGAATGAAGTATTTGACAATACCACAGAAGCTGATCTGATTAAAGTAAAAAATGGTATTGGTGAGGAAGCTAATCGATTGTGGGTTTTCTCGCGGACCATTGCACACAATTTAAAGTATTCTGTAGGATTCTTTTTGGACAAAAAGGGAGAACTCACACCGGTTGATTACAGTGCATTCTGTTTCTTCCCTACAAAAACAGCAACCGGATTGAAATTCATTATTGATGCTCCATTTCTGTTGACAGACAGCCGGGAAGGGATTAAAGCAGCAGAACCGCACAATATCAAAATGGTGGAAATGCTAGCAGAATTAGCCGCAGACAGTCTTTCTTATTTGAAAGACCTAGGAGAAAAAAACGGAATACGATTACTTAATGATAATATAAGTGGGATTATACCTACCAATCCTAACATATTCAGTTCCGAAAATAACCGGGATACTATCTCTTTTTTGCCTATCTATAACAAGATACGCGACAAAATGAAAAGTGGTTTATTGCCGACAAGAGCGGACTATACGAAAGGTGATTTCGCATATTGGTCTGATACGTTGGAAATCAACTCCTTGTTTTCTGATGCCCAGTTAACGAACCTTTTAGGGAAAGCCTTGGACTATAGATACCATTTCAGGGTTTTCCTGGATTATTATATCGAATGTGAAGAATCTGGAAAAACGCAGAATACAGTACCTCATGATTATCCAGTGAAATTATTGACTACGCAATACAGGAGTATTCCTGAGATTGGAGAGATATTCAGTAAACTAACCTACGACGGAATACTTGAACACTATCGCCAAAAGGCTGAGCGAAGAGAGCTTCACATTGAAGAGTATCTGAAATATGACAGCCTGAACATTATTAAGTTTCCTGTCAGCAAATACGAAAGTATATACCGGGCTAAGCGATTAAAAACAAGCAGTAATTATCAAGCTTATTCCGCTTTATTTGTATTTGAATTTGTACAATTCTTAGCAGAGAAACTTGCACAGAAAAATCCAGACGAGAAATTCCGCATAGGAATTATCGCGCCTTATAACGCCCAGGCTGGATTGATTGAGCGTTTGCTTGATGATGCAAAAAAAATGGGGATTTTTTCCCACTTAATTGAAATCGGCTGCAGTACAATCCATGGGTTCCAAGGTGATGAATGTGACATTATCATCACAGTATTTAATCCTCCGCCATACATTTCCGATAATCCGGAAATGTTCCTGAATCATCAAAATATTATTAATGTGGCTATTAGCAGGGCAAGAGATTATCTGTTCGTCCTGATGCCAGATGATAAAACAGACCGTGTTAATAGACTATTTTTGATAAAATCACTGGAACACCTAATCAAACGAAGCGGAGCATATGTTGAAACTGATTCACATACATTGGAGCAAGCCATGATGGGTACACCTAATTTTTTAGAGGATAATTCTTTTTCAACAGGACATCAATTAGTAAATGTATATGGACAACCAGAAAAACGATATGAGATACGAAGTGAAGACAGCGCCGTGGATATACAGGTTCATCGTGAAAATATAGCTTTAGCAAAACCCGAAACGGAAACGATCAAACCTGTTAAAAATGAGTCTCCATCTGAAAATAAGGAAGAACCGGCAAAGATTAATACTAATGAAATCCATCCAAATAAGGGACAAAATATGATCCCACCATCAGGAGGATTTCAGAGGATCAAGCCTGGAGCGTATGTTAGGCATCGTCTATTCGGTGTCGGGAGAATTGAAAGTATTGAAGGACGGCGTATAGTTGTATCATTTCCCGGTGGGAAAAAAGTATTTGAATTTCCTACTGCATTTAAGATGGGATTCTTGAAATTGTGTTAAACAAAAGTTATAGCACGGGTTAGACTTCTTAATGATTTATACCGCAATGCAGGTCAGTCCGCTTTACGGGAACTGACCTGCATCATTTTCTGTACGCTCTTGACTTCAACATCTACGAAGTCAAGAGTCCTGTCAAATCGGCCCGGCCATTTCCTACCCGCGCACCGCGTCCTTCATGCTTTTCACATATTCGCCCACGTAAGGCGCCGCGTCCGCGCCGTATTTCTCCAGGATCTTGATGATCGCCGAGCCCACGATGGCGCCGTCGGCGACAGAAGCCATTTTCCGGGCCTGCTCCGGCGTGGAGATGCCGAAGCCGATGGCGCAGGGCACGTCGGTACTGTCGCGGATCACCTCCACGATAGAGGCCAGATCCGTCTTGATCTCGCTGCGGGTGCCGGTGACGCCGAGGCTGGACACCACGTAGATGAAGCCCTCCGCTTCCTTCGCGATCATCGCGATCCGGTTCCGGGACGTGGGTGCGATCAGGGAGATCAGATCCACGCCGTACTGCCGGCACAGCGGCAGGAACTCGTCCTTCTCCTCATAGGGCAGATCCGGCAGGATCAGGCCGTC
>CANREE010000016.1 GCA_947629545.1 uncultured Lachnospiraceae bacterium
CAATAATAGCGTACATATATGGCACCTCCTCTTTATCATTACTCGCCAACTACGGTGTCCCCGCAGCCTGTCCGCAAAGCAGAACCGGCCCGGAATCTTTCAGAACCTCATTGTGCGGCACACTAAGAAATCATATCATTTCATCGGTCAAATGTCAACCGAAAAAACAAATAATTTCTGGCGGCGTCCGAAATCCTGTCAAACCTATCTGTATCGTCAATATCCTGCGCCCCGGCAGTCGAAATGCATGTAATCCGGCGTATATTTCCATTCCCCGCCCCAGGTGAATCCTGCCTCCTTAAAAAGTCTGACGCACAGATCATCCGGATCGATCTTATAAGGAAAATCCTGCGTCCGGTCCAGATAACGGACTCCTGCGGCCGGGGTACATATCTTTTCCTCATCCGTATTATATCCGGAAATGATGTAAGGATTATAAAGCGGGTTGATATTAACGGCAAGTCCCCTTGCGTGATAGGAAAGACGGTTCGTATTGGCAACGCTGCGGAAATTAAAACACGACGTATTGTTGTCCGAGCTGGACGCCTCGTCGTTGGCGTCGTATTCATCTACCAGAATCATTTTCTCGATCGGATACCGGGCGTCGTACAGCTGCCGGAAAACAGAAAGGAGAACGTCCGTAATATGCCGGTTGCTGATCATTTCGCCTACATGGATATTCCCCTCCAGATCATAATGAAGCAGCTGCATATATCGAAGGTCCTCGCGCGAAACCGGGCAGCCGTCCCTGTAAGATTTCCCGTAAATCCTCGCAAACGTTGCATCGTCCAACGGCGCCTGCCAGAAGAATGCATCCGTCCCGGTCAGGGCGACGTCCTCTTCCGAAAGGATCTTACCCGGAGTAATATCGATCAGCGCATCATCTTTATTCTCAGCGGCCGTCGACGGTTCCTCAGGCTGCGCCGGCGGCTCTGTTTCCGCCGGCAGGGTATCTTCCGGCGCGGTTGTCTCATCGGAAGTAATAATCACGATTTTGCTTATGGCTGCAGACGGTTCCAGCGTCTGTATCTGCGGCCGGCCGGACCTGAGTCCCGCAGCTTCCGAACAGCCGGTCAGGCAGAAAATCAGCAGAACAAATGAGCCCAGCCTCAGAGATCTTTTATGTCTGTCTATTTCCGGAGCGCGCATATAATTCCTTTAACCCCCTGCGGTCTGCTTTGCCGTTCGCGTTTTTGGGCATCTGTTCCAGATAAATGTATCTGTTTGGCATCATATAGCGTGGGATCCTCGTCGAAATACCGCTCGAAACCGTTTTGGAATCGATCTTCTCAGCAGCCGTATAAAGCATTAAAATCATCTGTCTGTCTTCATCGTAAACACAGACACATTCGCTGATTTCAGGGATCAGCGCGGCGGCAGCTTCGATCTCCCCGAGCTCGATCCGATATCCCATCCGCTTGATCTGAAAATCCTTTCGGCCATGATAGACGATATTTCCGTCCGAATCATAGGAAGCGATATCTCCCGTACGGTAAAACCGTTCCTGCTCCGATGAAGCCGTTTTCAGGCAAATAAAGCGGTCTTTTGTCTTTTCCGGATCTTTATAATATCCGAGAGACAGGGCGGCGCCGCCGATATACAGCTCCCCTTCCGTCTCTTCTCCGGGCTCGACGGGCCGTCCGCCGTCATCCAGGATCACGGCTTTGACATTCCCGCATGCACGTCCGATCGGGAGCCGTTCATCATCCGCAAAATCCCTGCAAAGCTCAAAAAACATACTGACATGGGTCTCTGTAGAACCATACATATTCACATATCGCGCATCCGGCAGATATCGTCTCCAGTAATTCAGGTATCTGACCGGCATTACCTCCCCGATGAAAAAAATATACCGAAGGAACGCGGGCAGCTGTGTGTCAAAACCGTTCAGTCTGGAAACGACCGTAAGCGCGGACGGAACCCAGAAAATGGAAGTTATACGGTTACTGTTCAAGCAGTTGACCAGACGCGCAGGAGAAGAAAAATACTCCTGCGGGATTACAAAGGTACTGCAGCCGAAACGAAGCGGAACAAAAATGTCATGAAGCGATATGACAAAATGGAACGGCACCTGACTGCCCAGAACATCTTCCGGCTCATAGGGAAATTCTTTCTCAAGCCAGCAGAGGTTATTAAGGATCATGCGATGGCAGCCTGCCACGCCCTTGGGAACTCCTGTCGAACCGCTGGTAAACAGAATATAAAGCGGATCCATCTCGCTTAAGCCGTTTCTGATCCGGGCGAGAAGTTCCGTATCTTCCGGCATTCCGCTCAGTTCATCAAAATCCCAGACCGGACATTTAAGATCAAAATGTTCTGCCAGATACCGGCTGTCCTGTTCTGTAACCATCGCCACCGGGTCAAGTACAGAAAGGATCGTCCGGATTCGCTGCTCAGGCATGGAGGTATCGATCGGACAATAGCAGCACCCGCCGTACAAGACGCCGAGAATGGCCACCGCCATCGACGCGCTCTTCTCCATAAAGACAGCCACCGGCCGGCCGGAAGCCTTAAGGCTTCCGATCCTGCTGCCGATGGCTCTCGCTGTGCGTACGGCTTCCGTAAAAGTATACGTACGTTCTGGGTCGCTGTAAACACACCGGTCAGGATAAGAGACCGCTGTCTCTTCCAGAAATTCCAGAACATTTTTCTTCATCCGACAAAACCCCCGCTATTTCTCAGGTATTACGATATACTCGATCGCGTCGACCACGTCCTTGGTCGTATAGATCTTTAACTGGGTATTCCCGGCCGTATAGGCATACGTGCCGAATTTCGCTTCATCCGCATTATAGGCGTTGCCGTAAGCGGCAAGGACCTCTTTTTTCGTGGAGCCGATCTTGATGCCCTCGGGAGTCGAGACGGCGGCGTCAAAGATATATACGGATTCAACGCAATCCTTTTTGTTTACAGGATATGTGCAAAGCTCGAAGCCCTTATAGGTATATACCTTATTCTTCCCCTGATACGCGCAGCTGTCACGTTCAAACGTGGAACTTGCCTTCCAAGCGCTGTCAGAATTCCGGCTGCTTCCGCCCCCATAGAAATAACTGTTTCACCGGATTTGAATTCGTATTTTACTTCTTCTTTCGTTTCCGTCTTATTGGCCGATATTGGTCCGCCAATCGCCAAAGACGGCACTGCCGATGAAATCATCATCGCGGCTGCAAGTCCAAAAGCAGCCAGAACCTTAAAATTCCTTTTCATATGTTCTCTCCTCCTTTATTGTATATAAAATTGTTTAATATAACCCAGTTTGGCAAATTCCTCTTCCTGAGAGGCTTTCATCTGATCGTAAAAATCACATTTTTCCTGCCAGACAGAATCAAGGTCGATTCCTTCAGAAGCGGTTCCCCTGCGGTCATAAACCCCGGGAAGCCCAAGAAGGATCGGGCCGAAATAACGGGCCATCTTCTCTGCCCCATATACGTTCATATGAAGGCCTGCATCATAGGTATCGGTCGCAAAGTCAATACCGATTTCATCAGAGGCTTCAAGGCAGTTTATATACAGAAGATTATGCTCCGACGCATATTCCTCGATCTGTATCTCCCACTGGTCATACCATGCCGGGTAAAGGGACGGCGCTTTCATCAGAACCAGCTGAATTCCGTTATTCTCGCAGAGAGCACGTATTCTCTCCAGATATTCCCATGAGCGGGAGTCAAAGGAATAATCAGATCTTCGGCGCTCTACCGGCAGATCTCCCGCCGGTCTTATGTCCGCCCGGAGGTAATATCCGTTATGGGCTACCTTTCCGCTCTTCATGAAATAAGTCAGATCGTCTGCCTCAAGTTCCGCAAAACGGGAATGGAACCGCAGGATCGGAAAAACGTATTCTATTATATGTTCATCTTCCATCATGGTTGTGCGGATTGCGTTCCACTTGGAAGCGGACCAGCGCATACCATCCAGCGTCATACGGTTGTAGCTCTCATTATCCTGGTCGAACTGCTGCATGGCCGAGACGTTAAAGACAACGACGCCCGGCGTCTCGTACTTCAGTGTATCCTCCAGAAGATAATAAGACTGGGCAATCAGCTGCTGCGCGTTGCCGCGGATATAACTGGTAATGCCGAATTCCCGCCAAAGCACGATCGGAGAAATGTTTTCGTAAACTTCACAGTTCCCGAGAAACAGCACATCGTGAGGCGTCGTCTCTTCATAGTATTCGGAGGTAAAATTCCCTTCGACGACCTGTCCCATATATTTGGGCATCAGCAACCTCTGGAGCCCGGCGATCACAGTTACGCCAACCGCCGCCAGAAGCAGAACACAGGCCGGTTTTTTCCATCTCATGGATTCCGCCTCCTAAAACTGATTGTAAATGAACTGGCTGGCATTGTACCCGTGTCCGTAGCATCCGGCCACAAGTACCGTGACAAACAGCAGGAATACCGCCGCGAAACGTACAACAAGCGGTCTGGCGGCAAGCTTCTGCCGGACGCTGCCGGTCTCCTGCAAAATACTGATCAGAAGCATAAGGAGCAGCCCGATGGCCAACACAATGAAATCCGCAGCAGTAAGTCCCAGTTCCGCAAACCGTCCGTCAAACAACTGCGAAAGGCGCCCTGTTGCAAGCAGATTTCCCAGCATCGCAAATACCGTTCCGAACGGATAGTACTGAAACATCAGCAGGCCCGAAAACAGAAGGCCGGTACGTACTTTCTGGAACGCGCCGTATACGCTTCCGTCCGTTTGCGGAAAACGCCTGTGAAAAGCGCGGTACAGTTCCGTAAGTTCCTGCGAAACCATCATGACGATGCCATTGGCAAGCCCCCACAGGATAAAGCCCCAGGCCGCGCCGTGCCAGATACCGGTTACAAACCATACGATCAGATTAGCAATGTATACCGGAAGCTTTTTCGTGACCTTTTTCATTCCCAGCCTTCCTGCCAGACGCGAAACAGCCCTGCAGAAACGGCTCGTCGATACCGGAAAGAAAATGTATTCCCGGAACCATCCGGTCAGCGTCATATGCCATCTGCGCCAGAACTCCGAGAGATTCTTTGCTCCGAACGGTCTCTGGAAATTCTCGGGGAGCCGGATGCCGAAGCACTGCGACACGCCGATCACAATATCCATGCAGCCCGAAAAATCAGCGTATAACTGAAGCGTATAGCCCAGCATACCGACAAGGACATAAATTCCATCGTAGACATCCGGCGCCGCCGTGATCGTCGCGACGGCCGGGGCAATACGGTCGGCGATGACCAGTTTCTTAAAAAAACCCCAAAGGACGCGCCAGAGTCCGAAGGTAAACTGCGTTCCGTCGAAAGGATGTTCTTCAAAAAGCTCTTTCCTCAGCTGATCGAAGCGGCTGATCGGTCCGCTGACCATCTGCGGGAAATAGGTGACGAAAAGCATGAACCGGAACAGATTCTTCTCCGGCCGATAACGGCCGCGGAAGACATCGATCAGATAGCCCATCGTCTGAAAAGTATAGTAAGAAATACCCAGCGGAAGCACCCAGCTGATCTGCGGGACGGCTCCTTCTTCCGGGCCCAAAAGCACATGCAGATTCCCAAGGAGAAAATCCGTGTACTTTAACACCACCAAAATCCCGAAATTAAGCAGGATCCCTGTCGTCATAAGACGTTTCTTCTGCTTTCTTATCTGTGCCTGATACGCCTTTTTCTGTTCTTTGTCCGGCTTCTGTTCCTGAATATACGTCTGTGCCGCACTGTCTACCCTGCCGATCCGAAGCGCAAGAAACCACGTGCTTACCGCGGTGATCATCGGATACAGCAGATAAACAGCCCCGCCGCCTGCATAAAACAGAAAGCTGACAGCCAGAAGCATGATCCACTGAAACCTTTTCGGAACCACATAATACAAAATGGCCGCAGCGGCGAAAAAGGCTAAAAACTCATAAGACACCAGGGACATGATCATTCATCTTCTTTCAGCCGGCCGATCAGACGCATCATCGCTTTCACAGAATTAAAATTCTCAGGAATGATGGCCTCCGACGGAATGGATACATCAAGCACGTCGCGGATCTGCGTTACAAGCATCACCAGCTCAAAGGAAGTCAGGATCTCGTCGTCAACCAGATGTTCATTCGTTTCATAGTCTGCATCCGGGTTTATATCGTTCAGGATCTCAAGCAGTTCATCCATGCTTCGAACTCCTTTCATCAGGGCGTATGCGGATAAAGGGAACGGTCAAACGCAAAACAATTGCCGTGACTTGCAGAATAATTCAGCATCTGCGCATCCGTCCACAGGCAGAAATATCCGCCAAGCCGTCGCGGCGTCGCGTCAAAATGATACCAGTTGCCGTCGCTTAACTGGATAAGATTCCAATAGTGGCCGTTATCCGTATAACGGAGCACCTCGATACACGGAATACCGCACCGCATCAAAAGGGCCGCCGATACGGAATAATAAGTGAAACAGTCCCCATGACGTCTGCGGAATCCGTTATAGGCTTCCAGAACCCAGTCCCTGGTCGCTGCATGTCCGCTGTATGTAAAGCTTCCGCGGACCCATGCATAGATAGCCTCTGCTTTCTGCCGGTCCGTCATGCCGTCATTCACGATTCCGGCCAGAATGGAGTCCGCCATTGCGGAAACCGTCTGCCACATTTCCTGCTGTTCCGGCGCCACCTGCGTTATCGCCTTATAGGGCCAGGCGGCCGCGCCGGAACTGTCGAACGTGTAAGTGACGCCGCCGACAGTGACCTGCGTATCATGGGCCATCACGCCGTTGTCATACAGATAATATGTCATGCCGCCATCATTGATCAGACCGGTCTTCATATAACCAACTTCGTCGAAATAATACCACTCGCCGTCGATCTGCTGCCAGCCGTTCGTCGCAAACGTGCCGTTGGGAAATCTGTAATACCACGTGACATCATCCAACATCCAGCCGGAATAACGAAACGGCATTCTGGTTCCGGCCCCCGTTTCATTAAATGCCCATACATTGCCGTCGATTGTCAGCACCTGACCGGCGCGCATGGTGCCGTCCGTCGGACGAAGATAATAGATCTGATGATTATCAGTCAGCCACCCGGTATGCGCGTATCCGTCTTCATCGAAATAATACCAGGGGGCGTTTTCGCTGGCCTGGTACCAACCGGTGACATCCGTGCCGTCGTCATTGCGGCAGCGAAAACCAATCCCGTCATGATACAAGGTCGCAGCCGCCGATGATACGGCAAACAGACAGGAAAACATTATTGAAAATAGAATTATGCGTGTTTTCATAGTATCTCATCCGTCCTGTTCTTTCCCAAACGGGTTTATCTATTCCATATCATATCGCTCATTTATAGTTGTGTCAATCCGTATTCTTTTCTAATTTTCCTTTTCAAAATGCATATAATCCGGCGTGTTCTCCCAGCTGCCGCCCCAGGTAAAACCGGCTTCCGCAAAAAGCCGGTAACAGAGATCATTCTCATTGATCTTGTGGGAAAACGTCTTTGTCCTGTCCGTATAAACAGCGCCGTTTTCAGGGACGCAGATCCCGGTGCTTTTGGATAGGTACGGGTTATACAGGGGGTTGATATCGACAGCAAGCCCCAGCGCATGTCTGGAGAGGCTGCCTCCGCCTGTGATAACGCGGTAATTGAAACAGGATGTATTATTATCGGAACAGGAAGCTGCGTCATCAGCGTCGTATTCATCCACAAGAATGATCTTTTCAATCGGATACGCTTCCTCATAAAGCCGATGAAAGATAGAAAGCAGATCGCTGCTGATCGCCTTGTTGCAGATCAGCTCGCCAACCCTTACATTGCCGTCAAAATCATAATGAAGGACCTGCAGATAACGAAGATCGTTCCGCATATCAGCGCCATCCTTATAGGATTTGCCGTTAATCCGTTCAAAGACCTCATCCGTAACCGCGCTCTGCCAGAAAAACTGATCAGCATTCGAGGCGTTAAGCGATTTGACCGGCATCATCTGACCGGGTTTTACCGCATGCGGCAGCGGAAGCGCTTCCGTCGTCTCCCCGGTTGACCGGGTTTCCTCTTCCGTCGGCTCTGTTTCCGTACTTTCAGGTGTTTCCGATCCAGGCATCAACTCAATCTCCAAAAGTTCATGCGGCTTCACGCCGCAGCCCGTAAGGACAGGGCCGCCAAGCACAGCCGCCGCAAGAATTACCGCAAACACGCTTTCCTTTCGTTTCCCGGATCTGCCCGTCTTCTTCATCACAGCTTTACCGCCACTGCTCATACAGGGGTCTCCTTGTCTTCTTCCTTGTGATCTCGACCAGTCCCAGTCTGGTCATATCCACAACTGTGGTCTTCACCGGATCACCGGAACAGTGCCCTGTCAGGATCCGCAGCAGTTCCTCCCGGTCTTCGGCCGACTCCATGTTGATGAAATCGACCAGAATGATTCCCGACAGATTCCGAAGGCGAAGCTGCCTCGCCGTCTCCTTCGCGGCCTCCAGGTTGATCATGCGCATGGTCTCGCGCATGGTTTTCCGACCCGTGAATTTGCCGGTATTCACATCGATGACCGTCATGGCCTCCGTCTGTTCAATGACCAGATAAGCGCCGGAAGAAAGCCAGACACGCTTCTGTATGGCGTCGTGCAGGTTCTTCTCGATGGAATACAGCTTCGCAAGAGAAAGCAGCGGATCCTTATAAAGGCGGAGCCTGCCGGCCATATCCGGCTGTTCCTGCCTCAGGTACGAATTCAGCCGGTCAAAAATCTCTTCGTCGTCCGTCACGATCTCATCCACTGTCTGCGCGTCATGATCACGCAAACGGGCCGCGTAAAAAGGCATTTCCTCGTAAAGCAGGCTGAAGCAGGTCCGATGGGGAGCCGAAGTGAGGATCTGTTTCATCTGTTGCGTCAGCCGGCTCATTTCGCCGAGGATCTCCCCCTGAGGCGCCTGATAGGCGTTTGTCCGCACGATCAGTCCGAACGTCTCCTCCTTTGCAGGGCGAAGGAATTCTGTCGTTTTCTTCTTCCAGTCGTTATCGCTGATCTTGCCGGAAAAGCGGATATAATTCTTCCGGCCGGAAGGATCCGCCGATAAGACGCAGTAGCGGCCGGTAAGGGTAAGTTCGGCGGTAAGTACCGGATCCTTCGTCTTTACCGCATCTTTCAGCACCTGAACGATGATCTCGTCGCCGGGACGTAAGGGGCGCGGCGTTCTTGGGGCCATGTCTTTCGTTCCCATGCGAACAATTTCCTCTTTGCCGGAGAACCGCGCCTGTATCCGGGAGGTAAGCCACGGCTCCGGATTAGCCTCCAGACTGTAGTAGCCGACTGCGCCTCCGCCCAGATCAACAAACGCGGCACGGATGTTTGGCACCACATCTTTTACTTTGCCAATATAGATATTGCCCAGATTCGACGGCTCCTGATCTTCAAAATCAAGCTGGACCGCCCGCGTGTCATCCATCAGGGCGGTCAGGATCCGTCCGTCAAGCCTGGTAATGATCAGTTTATTCAATGTCTTCTCCCAACGCCTCAAGAGGCACCAAACTGCGGCCGCATCCGCCGTCTCCATCTCCACCGAAATCCGCATAAACCTCTTCACGCTCTGCCTGAAACGTGAACGGAGCCAGTTCAAGTCCCATAAAATCATAGAGCGCCTTCATGACAAGCTCCGGCTTGATGTTATCGGTACTGCCGGTGCAGACCTGAAGGAATACTGCATCCGAAGGCTCATTCACCGCACCGGAAATGATCACCGGAAGCTTTCTTCCGTTCGGCGTTGCTGCGCCGGGAACAATGCCGGCCGGGCTTGCCGCGGAAGCCGATGAGGAAAGCCGGTCGGAAATACGGTTCGGAACCTGCGCCGGACATTCTTCGTCCGGAACCGCCCATACCCGCTCCATCCGATAGATCAGCGGTTTCAGATCCATCTCTTTCTCTCCGCTTTTCGTCTTCTTCGTGACCGGGATCTGCGGCTGCGCGTAAAACCGCTCAAGCGCCGCAAAAAAAGCCTCCAGATCTTCCGGCTCCTTCCCGGGCCTGAACGCCAGCACGTAGTCGGCGGCGGCCACCAGCGACATGGCGCTTTTGGCAGAATCGTCCAGACGTCGGAAGGAAATGGCTTCCATGCCCTCCGACATGACCGCGTTCATCCGCCGGACCATCTCCGCAGAACTGTACGCCGAGTTCACTTCAATGTCCAGATACTCGCCGTTGCTTAAAAGACCCACGCCCAACGGGGCCGCGAAGGACATGATCTGATGGGGGCTGAAGCCGCCGCTGTAGCAGATGTCCACATCCGCCCGGCGCATGACCTTCTGGAAATACCGCATGATATCCAGATGTCCGATGAATTTCATGGCGCCCTGCTTGCGGAACTTAATTCTTATCTTCAAAGCAGACACCTCCTCCGAACACCCGGGCGCCGCAGCCGGCGCAGCCCTGACGGCAGTTGGGCGTGACGGTCTCCTCCGTCGCCCTCTTCCATTCGCGCTTTAAGAATTCCTTCGACACGCCCGCGTCGATGAAATCCCACGGCAGCTTCTCATCCAGATCCCGGTCGCGGACCGTATAGAAATCCGGATCCACGCCGCAGGCGTCAAACGCCGCCATCCATAAGTCGTTATCAAAATTCTCGCCCCAGGAGTCGAACATGGCTCCGCGGCGGTACGCTTCTTCGATCACCGGGGCGACCCTGCGGTCTCCGCGGGCCAGAACGCCCTCCAGCACGCTTAGATCCGCCTCGTGATAGTTGTACTTCAGGCTGCGGGCGTTCTTCATCTCCTGGAAGGTATCGCGAACCAGCCAGGCGCGCCGCAGGAATTCCTCCTTTGTACACTGCTTCGCCCACTGGAACGGCGTGAAGGGCTTGGGCACGAAGAAGGAAGAACTGGCGACGATCTGCACCCGCTTCTGCCGCTGCTCCACGGGCAGGTCGTAGAACGTCTCCGCCACCTTCTCCGACAGATAGGCGATGCCTTTCATATCCTCTTCCGTCTCCGTCGGCTGTCCCAGCATAAAGTACAGTTTGACCCGGTTCCAACCGCCCAGGAAGGCGTCCCGGGCGCCGTTTAGGATGGCTTCCTCCGTCAGGCCTTTGTTGATCACATCCCGCAGGCGCTGGGAACCGGCCTCCGGCGCGAAGGTCAGGCTGCTCTTTTTCACATCCTGGACCTTGCTCATCACGTCCAGGGAAAACGCGTCGATGCGCAGGGACGGCAGGGAAATGTTGATCCCCTTGCCTTTCACCTCTTCCAGCAGAAAGCTGATCAGCTCCGGAAGCTTCGAGTAATCGCTGGAGCTTAAGGAACTCAGCGAGATCTCCTCGTGGCCGGTGCTCTTTAACATTTTTACGGCGTAATCCTTCAGATATTCCAGGCTGT
This sequence comes from uncultured Lachnospiraceae bacterium, assembly GCA_947629545.1. Taxonomy (GTDB): domain Bacteria; phylum Bacillota; class Clostridia; order Lachnospirales; family Lachnospiraceae; genus UBA3402. The sequence goes on from CANREE010000016.1 coordinate 11,290, forward strand.
GTTCCCTTAACGGCCTGTAAATGTTCCCGGCCTGGCAGAACCGGCAGCCGCGGATGCAGCCCCGCTGGATCTCCAGAACGACCCGGTCCTGAGTCACCTTAATAAACGGCACCAGAGGCTTTTCGATATACCAGGCGTCGTCCATATTGACGACAAGCTCCTTGGTCACCTTCTCCGGCGCGCAGGGGTTATTGGGGCTGAAATCAGCGATGGTCCCGTCGCTGTGATACGTCACGTCATAGAAAGCCGGGACATAGAGGCCCGGGATCTGTGCCGCCGCTTCCAAAAACTTTTCCCGGCTGCCGCCGCGGCTTTTATTGGCTTTGTAAACATCGAAAAGCTGTCCGTAGACTGTTTCACCTTCCCCGATGTAGAAAATGTCAAAGAAGGGTGCTAAAGGCTCAGGGTTGTAGGCGCAGGGGCCGCCGCCGATGACGATGGGATCCTTTTCGGTCCTATCGGCGGCATGCAGCGGAATCTGGCTCAGATCCAGGATCTGGAGCACATTGGTATAGCACATCTCATACTGGAGCGTGATACCCAGGAAATCAAAGTCCCGTACCGGGTCCTGAGACTCCAGCGCGAACAGGGGGATATTCTTTTCCCGCAGCAGCTTGTCCATATCGGTCCACGGCGAATAGACCCGCTCGCAGTAGACGTCGTCCCTGCCGTTGAACATATCGTAAAGAATCTGAATGCCCAGATGGGACATACCGATCTCATAGACGTCCGGGAAACACATACAGAACCGGATATCCACTTTCTTCGGGTCTTTCACCGCCATATTCACTTCCCCGCCGATATAGCGGGCGGGCTGCTGGACGGACAGCAGGATCTCGTCGTCTAATGCCAGTTTTCTCATAGAATGTCCTTGGCGGTAAATTTCTCCGCGATCTTAACCATCAGTTCCACGGTCTGTTCCATGGACTGGATGCAGACGAATTCATATTTACCATGGCCATTGTGGGCGCCGATGCCCAGATTCGGACAGGGCAGACCCATATAGGACAGCCGCGCGCCGTCGGTTCCGCCGCGGATCGGCGAAACTTCCGGTATGATCCCCAGTTCCGTCATGGCTTCTTTCGCCAGATCGATCAGGTACATATGGGGCTTGATCTGCTCCTTCATGTTGTAGTAGCTGTCGCGCAGGGAAAGCTCGAAGGTTCCTTCTCCGTACTTCGCGTTCAGGTAATCCACGGCTCTGGCAAAATACTCCTTCTTCTGAAGAAATTTTTCCATATCATGGTCGCGGATAATGTAGTGCATCTTCGTCTGCTCCACATTGCCCTGGATATCGTTCAGATGATAGAAGCCCTCGTAGCCCTCCGTGTACATGGGATTCTCCGCCGCGGGAAGCATGGACTGCAGTTCCATGGCCATAAGAATCGCGTTCTTCATCTTGTTCTTGGAACTTCCGGGATGGATGCTTAAGCCGTGTATCGTCACGTCCGCCGCAGCTGCGTTAAAATTCTCATAGTCGATACCGCCGACGGCGCCGCCGTCCATCGTATAGGCCACATCCGCGCCGAAGCCCTTCACATCGAACAGATCCGCGCCGCGTCCCACTTCCTCATCGGGTGTAAATCCGATTTTAATGGTTCCGTGAGGAATCTCGGGGTGCTTTATGAGATACTCTGCCATCGCCATAATCTCGGCAACGCCGGCTTTGTCGTCGCCGCCCAGGAGCGTGGTGCCGTCCGTGGTGATCAGATCCTGACCCACGTAATTAAGCAGGTGCGGATACTGTTCCGGCTTCATGGAAATGTAGGGATTTTCATTCAGGACGATCTCCCCGCCGTCGTAACCGCGGATGATGTGAGGGTTCACACACCCATCCGGGAAGTCCGGGGAAGTGTCCATATGGGCGATCAGACCGAGTACCGGTACCTTCTTATCGATCGTCGCCGGTATCGTCGCGTAGACATAGCAGTGATTGTCGATGCGCACATCAAACGCGCCGATCTCCTCCAGCTCGTCGACCAGCATATGGGCCAGTGTAAACTGCTTCTCGGTGCTGGGAATCGCTTCCTGATCCGGCTTCGATTGGGTGTCAATGGCAATGTAGCGCAGGAATCTCGAAATTACGGATGTTTCCATGTTGATGCTCCTTTTTTCTGTTATTTTTGCACTTTACGCAATCTTTGATTTATTTTTACTGGTTCTTTCGGTTTGAATTATGAATGGCATGCAATATGTTGACATAATCATTTTATGTCAACTATATGTTTCTATAAGCAACGGATCAGACCTGTAGATCCGCCCATTTGGTGAAAAGATACAGCGTATCCGAAATACCACACTACCGGTTCGCCAGTTCATGGGTAATCTCTTCCCATGTAATGCCTTTCTTTGCCATCAGCACCATCATATGATAAAGAAAATCCGATATCTCATACTTGATCTCCTCCGGATTCGGATTCTTGGCGGCGATGACGATCTCCGTGGCTTCTTCGCCCAGTTTCTTCAGAATCTTATCCAGCCCCTTGTCGAACAGATAATTGGTGTAGGAGCCTTCCTTCGGGTGTTCCTTCCGGTCGCAGATAACGGCAAATACATCCTCAAACACCCGCAGCGGATTCACATCCCTGTATTCCTTCTCAGCCAGCGTCGTGAAAAAACAGGACTGTTCCCCGGTATGGCAGGCCGGACCGATCTGTCGGACCTTCGCCAGGATCGTATCATGATCGCAGTCCAGCTTCAAGGATTTCACAAACTGGAAATGGCCGGAAGTCTCTCCCTTCACCCAGAGCGTCTGGCGGCTGCGGCTGAAATACGTCATCCGTCCGCTCTCCAGGGTCTTATGGAACGCTTCCCGGTTCATATAGGCCAGCATCAGCACCTGAGACGAACGGTAATCCTGAACAATCACCGGGATCAAACCGTCGGCATTCAGCTTGAAATCCTCCCAGCTTACGCTGCTCTCAAAGGTCTCCACCGGGATCCCCCGCTTCTTTAGTTCCTGCTTCCAGCGCATGCAGTCGCCTTCCAGCTTCTCCGGCACCGTCAGCACCACGCCGGCGACGGACGGAACCTTCAGATAAGCGGCGATGGTTCCCGCGACATCCTCGTCGCAGACCGCCAGGATCGGGATCGGACTGGCCGGCATGGAGACGATCTCACTGTCGTCCATCATTACGTCCAGAATCGCCATGGACGCGCCTAACTGGGCGTATTCCTCAATATGGTGCCGCAGATACTGGATTCCCGGCATATAGGCATAGATTTTCTCATTGCCGAAGCGATTACATGCCTCCCTGATCAGGTCCACATTTTCCGGAACGGATACATTCAGGAATGTGGCTTTGGCCCCGGCGTAGAGATACTTTTTCACATCTTCGAGCCGCTTCACACGTCCGCCCGCGATGACGGGGATGTCGATTTCCCGCGCCACCAGCCTGATCGTATCGATCGTCTTTTCATGATCTTCGTCGTCCTCGGACAGATCGCAGATCAGAAGGCCGTCGGCCCCGTTGTCGCTGTAATAACGGGCAAGCGTGAGAATATCGTCGCTGTAATACTCCCGGCCTTCATCCATAATGATCGCCCGGCCGTTCTTGCATCCGAAACTGGGGATGAGTTTTTTCTTTTCCATAATCCGTATTACTCCTGTTTCAGTGAATAAATGTCTCTGCCGGCTGCTATTGCCGGTTACTGCTCTGCTATTGGTATCTGCGGACAGCTTCCGAAAGATCCAGACGTTTTTCGTACAAAGCTTTCCCGATGATCGCGCCCCGGATACCATTCCGGTACAATTCTTCCAGATCTTCCATGCAGGACACGCCGCCGGACGCGATAACATCCAGCCCGGTCTCCTCCGTCAGTTTCTTCGTGGCCGCCACATTCGGCCCGGACAGCATGCCGTCTCTGGAAATATCCGTGTAGACGATATGGCGCGCGCCGTACCGTTTCATCTTCCGACAAAGCGCAACAGCAGTCATGGAACTCACCTTTTCCCAGCCTTCCACCGCCACAAGCCCGTCCTTCGCGTCTACGCCGACGACAATACGCTCTTCTCCGAATTCCTCAATGAGTTCCCGGATGAATTCTGGCCGCTCTACGGCTTTCGTGCCGATAATGACCCGACTGACGCCCATAAACAGCAGATCGCGGACCGTTCCGCGGCTTCGGATTCCGCCGCCAAGCTGAACAGGCACATTGACCGATTCCACGATCCTGCGGATCACGGGTTCATTGACGGAACGCCCTGCCAGGGCTCCGTCCAGATCCACCAGATGAAGATATGTGGCGCCTTTCTGGACCCACAGACGCGCCATGTCTGACGGCGTGTCCGAATAGATCTTCGCCTGATCAAACAGTCCCTGAGTCAGCCGGACGCACTGACCTCCTTTGATATCGATCGCCGGATAAAGCTGCATATGTTGTCTCACTCCCTGCCTGTTTACATTCCTTTGCTATGCCGTCTGCAGAACATATTCTATGTCAAAAATATTTAAAAAAAGTTTTCTTGTCCGAGCCGTCTTCATATCTGCAGCTGCGGTAAAACGCATGTGCGCCGTCCCGATGCGCTCCGGAGACGACTCTTACGCCCGCGCAGTGTTCTTCTCTGGCCCATTCCTCCGCCTTCTCAAGCAATGCCTTGCCAATCGTAGCCCAACGCGTCCCGGTTCAGTTCATAGATTCGCATAAAATCCTTATCCAGCGCTTCCCGTATCTCCATCATATCCCCCTCTTTCTGACAGATCGATCATACTGACATCACGCAGACTCATATGCCGGAGAATGATGACACCCCCGCTGAACGAACACCTCTCCTCAATTAATTATACTGGAAACTGCATGGAAAATCAATTATTCTCTGACGGATTTTCACATACGCCGATGAAAATGGGCGCGTACCCGCAGTATTGGTCCCGGATCACGAACAGGAACGGCCGGTCAAGGATCATTTCCGCTTTGTCCTGGGGCATTCCGGCTCCCGCGTACCCAAGATCCGTATAGGCGGCCGCCTCGACGCCGTCTTCGTTGATGCCGATGTGGGCCATCTGAACGGCGGAATCGATCCAGACCGGGTCGTCCGTCATCACCGCGAATTCCGCGTCGGGACCAAACGCCTTCTCCATGCCCAGGTCCGCAAGCATCTGGTTCAGCTCAAATTTGCTTCCGTAGGAGAATTTCGGCACTTTCCAGGTGATCTCCCCGTAAAGGCCGGTGGTGTCGTCGGTCTCCAAAACCCGGCGGAGCTTCTCCGGCGACTCCAAAAGTTCGCGGACATCCACGCCTTCGTCCGGCAGCACGAACTGGACCTGGCCGCTTTTGGTACCCAGACTGGCCGTCAGACAGCCCTCCCTGCGGAAAAATGTCCCGCTGCTTACCCGGTTCATGAAATCACATTTCACAAGGCTGCCGTCCGTCAGATGGAACCCATCCTCTTTCACAGCCTCTTTCGGGAACTGATCGATCCATTCCGCGTAATAATAGACCGTGTTCATCATGTGCATCAGGATGTCATTCGTTTCAACAGACGGCCGGATCAGTCCGCCGGTGTGGTCCCGAACCCACTCTTCCATAGCGTCTTTCATGTTCTCCGTGTTCATCTCTCCGCAGAAGATATCCGCGTAAAGATCATCGGCGGCAGTCCGCAGGTACGCGTCCTTAATCGACAGGCTATTGTCGAACCAGACGGAATTGGCCATCTGAAATTTGTAGCTGTCCTCATCGCGGTAGAAGACCTTAAACTGCTTGCCGGCCCGCACGGCCAGCTCATCAGCGTCGTCCATCCGAAGTAGCGTTAGGATCTGCGCCTGCGTCGCTCCCTCCGCCCCCGCTGCGGCCAGAGACAGCGCATAGTAGAGGGAAAGCGGCGAATAGACTGTGTTCCCGGCTTCTTCTCTCAAAAGCGGGCTTGCGGTATCATAGGCGAAATACGCGAGCTTCTTGCAGAGATCCGCGTCGATATCTTGACGTTCCTGAAGCTCTGCTTCCCATTTTTCATCTTCATTTTTGTATTCTTTTACGGGGCAGACAGCCTCTGCAAGCTGTTTGACTTTGCTGCCTTTTGGAAGCGCGTCTGTGTCAGCAGCATTCGCGCCCGGAGTATTCTTCCGGTGGCGAATTTCGTTATTGCTTTCATTCTTTGCACAGGCAGTCAGGCTTGTACACGCCAGAGCCGCGGCCAGTAGGGCGGCTGCGGCGCGGCAAATCGTATCTCTGTTCTTATTTCTGATGATGTTTTTCATGTTGTTCTTCTCCTCTTCCAAAGTCAGAAGCTTTTCCGGCCAGTTCTCCAATCTTAGGTTTTATCTCCTGTTTCTTGTCCGGATATATACGTTACGTCCCGAAAAGGCAATTTTATGGAAAAATAAAAAATTACGCTCCGACGATGGTCCCGCCGTTCGGATGCAGCACCTGGCCGGTCATGTAGGAGGCGTCATCCGAGGCCAGAAAGACGTAGCACGGCGACACCTCGCAGGGCTGACCAGCCCGCTTCATCGGCACCTCGGAGGTCTTACGGCCGAAAGTTGTCACCTCTTCTGCTGAAAAGGAAGCAGGTATTAACGGCGTCCAGATCGGTCCGGGAGCGACTCCGTTGACCCGGATGCCCTGATCGGCCAGGGACAGGGCCAGCGACCTGGTGAGCGCAACGATCGCGCCCTTTGTGGCGCTGTAATCGATCAGATCTTTATTCCCCTGATAGGCGGTGACGGACGTGGTGTTGATGATAGACGCCCCCTTTTTCATATGCGGCAGCGCCGCCTGGATCAGATAGAAAAATGAGATCACGTTGTTCTGAAACACGAAGTCCAGCTGTTCCGGCGAGATGTCCAGGATGCTGCGCTGGAGAAACTGGACTGCGTGGTTGTTCACAAGCACGTCGAGACGGCCGAATTCTTCCATAGTCCGGTCGACGCAGCTTTGGACAAAATCGCGGCTGCGCAGATCCCCACGAAGCAGCAGGCAGTTTCCGCCAAGCTCTTCGATCCGCGCCTTCGTCTCCTGCGCATCCGTTTCCTCGTCGTAGTAAACCAGAGCAACCGACGTGCCCTCCTTCACGAAATCATAGGCCACAGCACGGCCGATACCGCTGTCTCCGCCGGTGATGAGGGAAACTTTTCCTTCAAGCTTTCGTCCGGTAGTTGATCGCTCGGATATGGGTCGCGGGTTCATAATATATTCGAAACCCGGCTGACGGCTCTGGTGCTGCGGCGGAAATGTATACTGTACGTTTTCGCAGAAGCGCTCGCTTCCGTAATCGTTATCTGTCTGCTCTGTCTCAACGTCACCATTACCGTCAGACGTGGAATCGCCGGCAGCGCTGCCCACATCAGATACAGGTTCGACGCTGCCGACAGCAGGCGCTGCCGTGCAGTCTTTTTCTTCCCATCCGCGGATATAATCACTATCGCTTAACAAAGTTCGCACACCTCCTGTGATTTCGGTATGAGAACCATAAAGCCGAAAAAATCATGGTTCACACACCTTATGAAACCAAGGTATGTGAACCATGAAATGTCCGTGATTTGTCCGAACTCTTCTTACCCAAAATCCATGGATTTACAAGCCGGACCTTAACCATTCAGAATCGCCATAAATTCATCCCCGGTGATCGTTTCATGCTCATAGAGATACATGGCCAGTTCATCCAGCTTTTCGCGGTTCTCCATCAGGATCCGGGCCGCCTTCTCATGCTGCTTTTTGACCAGCTCCACCACCTTACGGTCGATCTCGGCCTGTGTCTCGGCAGCGCAGATCAGGGAGGTGTCGCCGCCCAGATACTGTCCGTTTACGGTCTCCAGCGCCACCATGTCGAAATCACCGCTCATTCCGTACCGCGTGATCATGGCGCGGGCCAGCTTGGTCGCCTGCTCGATATCGTTGGCGGCCCCTGTCGTCACGGAGCTGAACACGATCTCTTCCGCCGCCCTGCCGCCTGTAAAGGTTGCGATCCGGTTCTCGATCTCCTCCTTGCTCATCAGGTAATGGTTGCCTTCCTCCACCTGCATGGTGTAGCCCAAAGCGCCTGAGGTTCTGGGAATGATCGTGATCTTCTGCACCGGCGCGGAATTGGTCTGCATTGCCGCGACCAGGGCGTGGCCGATCTCATGATAAGACACGATCCGCTTCTCCTTGTCGGTCAGAATGGCGTTCTTCTTCTGATAACCGGCGATCACGACTTCAATGCTCTCTTCCAGATCCGACTGGGTGGCGAATTTCCGGCCGGAACGGACTGCCCGCAGCGCCGCCTCATTGACAATATTGGCGAGCTCCGCGCCCGATGCGCCGGAAGCCATCCGCGCTACCTTTAAGAAATCTACATCGTCGGCAATCTTGACCTTTTTCGCATGTACCTTCAGGATCGCTTCACGGCCCTTTAAGTCCGGAAGTTCAACAGGGACACGGCGGTCGAAACGGCCAGGCCTGGTAAGCGCCGGATCCAGCGCCTCCGGACGGTTGGTCGCCGCCAGGATAATGACGCCGTTATTGCCCTCGAAGCCGTCCATCTCGGTAAGCAGCTGGTTAAGCGTCTGTTCACGCTCGTCGTTGCCGCCCACATTGCCGCTGCTGCGCTTCTGGCCGATGGCATCGATCTCGTCGATGAAAACGATGCACGGAGCCTTTTCCTTGGCCTGCTTAAATAAGTCGCGGACCTTGGACGCGCCCATGCCGACGAACATTTCCACGAATTCGGAACCGGACATGGAGAAGAACGGCACGTTTGCCTCGCCGGCTACCGCCTTGGCCAGCATGGTCTTGCCGGTACCGGGAGGGCCTACAAGCAGAAGCCCCTTGGGCATGGAAGCGCCGATCTCTTTGTATTTGTCCGGATTGTGCAGGTAATCGACGATCTCCTGAAGGCTTTCCTCCGCCTCGTCGACGCCCTCCACGTCGGAGAATTTAATGCCGTCGGAGGATTTTACATAGATTTTGGCGTTGCTCTTGCCCATGTTGAACATCATGGAATTGGGCCCGCCGGCCTTGTCCATCATCTTCTTCGACAGAAACTGGCCGATGATGAAGAAAATCGCAATGGGCAGCACCCAGGACAGGATAATGCTGAGAAGCGGCGACATTTCCTCAATGATCTCGCTGGAAAATACCGCTCCCGAAGCATGCAGCCGATTTACCAGATCCGGGTCGGAAATGGGCCCGGTCTTAAAGATCTGGGTTTCTTCCTTGTCTGTAAACAGGATCTGGTTGCTCTGGATCTCCACCCGCCCGATGTTCTTCTCTTCCGTCATGGTCATGAAGGTACCGTAATCCACCTCCCGGATCTGCCGTCTGGCAGCCCAGGGCATGACGATTAAGTTAATGAGCATCAGGATCAGCATAACGATGCCGTAATAATACAGCAATGGTTTTTGCGGACGTTTCACTTCGTTCATAACAAAATTCCCCCTTTTTGCGTAATTTGAAGCTTTGTCCTTTTTGTATCTCTTTCTGCCTCCGGCGCGTCCCGGATATATCGGGTACGCCAGAGGCGGAAGTTGCTTTACATCAGTATAAGAGTGTCAGTGACGCTCTGCTCGTATTTTCAGTTATCCGACGGTTCTATAAAATGATACCGTCCCAGGACCCGACCGAATACAAGACAAATAACGACGCTGCCGATACAGAGCAGAAACATCGTCATCGCCGCGCCGGAGCCTTTGCCGGTGCCGAACATCGCCGCGAAAAGTCCCTGCGGATCCACAGCCGACATAAACGGTTCGCAGACTTTATCCACCAGAAATCCTCCGAGGAAAAGGCCGACAGGGATCGTGAAAAACTGCAGCGTGTTCCGGCAGGAATAGACTCTCCCCTGCATCTGCGGCGGGATCGTACTGCGCAGGATCATATCAAGATTGGCGTCCATAAACGGAACCGGGAACCATCCGATCACCTGGGCGACACACCAGAGCGCGGGCGTGCGCGCAAAGGCCAGCAGAAATGTCTCCGCGCCCAGGGAGAATATCATGGTCAACCAGATTACGCGGATCCGGTTCTTCGGCGCCGGAAGCGCCGTCACCACAAGACTTCCGAGAAGCATCGCGATCCCCGCGCAGGAGGTGACGATCCCCAGGACCGTCTCGCCACCCCGCGGATTGGACAGCACGTAAGGCGGCAGCACCGCGTCGAATACGGACGCGGACAGATTCACGCCTGCCATGAAAAGGATCAGCGCCAGAATCAGGCCGTGGCCGCGCAGATACAGAAGGCCGGCTTTCGCGGAAGTCCACAGGGATTCCGGAGCGGCCGCCGTACGCGCATTCACATCCGGAATCCGCACAAACAGCAAAAGCGCCAGAAACGCCGCCGCGAACGTCCCCAGATCGATATAGATCACGCCTGCCATCCCCACAAACGCGAACATGGTCGTCGCGAGAACCGGATGCAGGATCGTCACCAGGGAATTGGAAAAAGATCTCAGTCCGCTGACCTTCTGGTAATGCTTCTTCGGCGTGATCAGCGTCATGGCCACGTCGCCGGCTGGCTGCTGGACCGTGTTCATCAGGCCGTTTACCGCGTTCAGGATATACATATGAACGGGCCGCAGTGAATCTGTCTTCAGCAGCACCAGCACTGCCGCGGAACAGCAGGCCGCGAAGGTATCGCAGCACAGCATGACCTTCTTCTTGTCCCACCGGTCGCTTAACGCGCCCGCGAAGATACTCATCAGCACATACGGCGCGTAGGAACAGATGGACAATGCTGCCGTCTTAAGCGCCGATCCGGTCTTCTCATAAAGCCACAGCGTCAGCGCAAAATTCGTCATTGCGCTGCCAAGCTGGGACAGCGACTGGGTACTCCACAGGATCAGAAATGTTTTCAGCTCTTTTATTAAATTTTTCATTTTACTTTGCTCCTTTGATTATGTTGATATGCAGCAAAGAGCGCCGGGCGGCGCGCTTTCTGCGCTTGCCATCAGTATTTCAAACATGAATCAAGTCGCAAAGTCTGAGGACTATTGCCTGCGGTCAGGCACTTTCCTCCCCACGCATCGTCCTCAAACCCTGCGTGGAGCGGATGCATTGATCAGTCGCATCGATAACCTCCCGGTCATTTCACCTGCTGAATCTGCTTACCGGTCGTTTCCTCCAGAAAATGGCGAAATTCTTCGACTGTTCCGCCTTTCAGCGTATTCTTGTCATAAATCTGCGCGTGGTTTGCGCCAAATCCCAGCACAAAATACCGGGGCATCTCTGCAATCACGCTGATATGATCATAGCTGAACCGGGACGACCCCAGTTCTGTGTCTGAGGTATATCCCTCCGGCATAAATGTCACAACCGATTTCGTTGTCCCCGGAGGAAGACGCTTTACGCCAAGCGCTCCGTTCAGCTGATCTTCAAAGAGAAGGGCAAGCACAATGAGCAAAACAGCAAACCAGGTAATGCCTGTCCTGAAGTCGAATACAAATCCCCCATCTTCGGGTAACAGGCTGAGCAGGATTCCGAGAACGGCCGCTATGATACCGAAAATCCGAACGCGGCTGTTCCTTTTCCGGCGGACGGTTTTTCTCAGTGCCCTTGCCATCGCGGTCATAGCCCGCCGGTCATAAACCGTCTCAAAGGTAAAGCTTACATCTGCTTCCATGATTCGCCATCGCCTCCTTCAGTAAAAAATCAGGCCAGCGTCCCCTTCGTCGACAGCACACCGGCAATCCGCGGGTCTGTCTGTGTCGCCTCATCCAGCGCCTTGGCAAACGCCTTAAAGGCCGCCTCGATGATGTGATGGTTATTGTAACCGGAAATCTGTTTCAGATGCAGATTCATCTCCGCCGCGTAAGAAACCGCGTAGAAGAACTCCCGCACCATCTCGGTCTCAAGCTCGCCGACTTTCTCACGATCCAGGTTCAGATCACAGGCCAGATAGGGCCGCCCGCTTAAGTCCAGCGCGCACAGAACGAGAGCGTCATCCATCGGAAGAATCTTCGTACCGAAACGGACGATTCCTTTCTTGTCGCCGACTGCCTCGCGGATGGCCTTCCCGAGAACGATCCCGGTATCTTCCACCGTGTGATGCGTGTCGACATGCAGATCGCCGTCTGCCCGGACAATCAGGTCGAAGAGACCATGGCGAGCGAAGCCGTCCAGCATATGGTCGAAGAGCCCGATGCCGGTGTGGATGTCAGACCGGCCGGTTCCGTCCAGATTAAGCGATATGGTTATCTTTGTTTCCTTTGTGTTTCGTTCGATCGTCGCTGTGCGCGGCATATCCATCCTCCTTTTCACTCGCAATATTCATATTTCTCTCAGACCGCGCTCTGCATACTGCGCGTTTTCATTCTCTCTGGATTTTTGTCATACGACTTTCAGCCGATTATACGCATGCAGTCAAATCGTTCTGCTCACTTATTTTCCATCTGACATTCCTACCTCTATTGCTACATTATTTGAAAACCCGGTATTTCAGCACAGATTAATCCTTCATTGTATCTTCAAACCGCACCCGGATCGAGTTGGCGTGGGCCGTCAGGTGCTCTGCTTCCGCAAATGTAATAATATCCTTGCTCACCGGCTCAAGCGCCTCCCGGGAGTAATAGATCACGCTGGATTTCTTGACGAAGTCGTCCACGCCCAGCGGCGAGAAAAACTTGGCCGTCCCGTTGGTCGGCAGTACATGGTTCGGTCCCGCGAAGTAGTCTCCCAGCGGTTCGGAGCTGTATTCCCCGAGGAAAATGGCGCCGGCGTTGCGGATCTTCGTCATGATCTCGAACGGGTTCGCGGTCACAATCTCCAGATGTTCCGGCGCGATCTCGTTGACCACGCCGATCGCTTCTTCCATATTTTCAGCCACCAGGATATATCCGAAATTCTGAAGCGATTTCTCCAGAATCTCCTTTCTGGACAATGTCTGCACAAATGCATCCGCCTGGGCGGAGACCTCCTCTGCCAGCTTCCGGCTCGTAGTCACCAAAATCGCGCTGGCCAGCTCATCGTGCTCCGCCTGGGACAGGAGATCCGCAGCCACCCAGCGGGGACTGGCGGTCTCGTCGGCCAGCACAAGGATCTCGCTGGGACCGGCGATGCTGTCGATGCTCACATGGCCGTATACCGCTTTTTTCGCCAGCGCCACAAAGATATTGCCGGGGCCGACGATCTTATTGACTCGCGGGATTGACTCCGTTCCAAAGGCCAGAGCCGCGATGGCCTGGGCGCCGCCCACCTTGTAGACTTCCGTCGCGCCGGCCAGATGGGCTGCGGTCAGCGTCACCGGATTTACTTTGCCGTCGCGTCCGGGCGGCGTCACCATGACAATGCGGTCCACCCCCGCGACCTCCGCCGGAACGATATTCATCAGGACCGACGACGGATAGGCCGCCTTGCCGCCGGGCACATAGACGCCGACGCTCTGAAGCGCCGTAAACTTCTGGCCCAGGATGGTTCCGTCGGGCTTCGCGTCAAACCAGCTGTGGCGCACCTGCATCTGGTGGTAATCGCGGATATTCTTCATAGACCGTTTCATGACCGCCAGAAGTTCCGGCTCCACCAGTGCCTCCGCTTCTGCGATCTCCTCATCCGTCACGCGGATCGTCTCCGCAGTCAGCTCGGCACCGTCAAATTTCTTTGTATAGGCGAAAACCGCCTCGTCCCGTTTTTCCTTCACGGTATCTACGATCTCCTGGACTGTCGCCGCATATTCGCCGTAATTATTCGGATCCCGCTTCAAAAGATTCGACAGGATATTCTTTCTGGTCGTCTCATCCAATGTTATAATACGCATATCATTCTCCTTATATCAGGTCGAAATTTTTCTCGGTATCTGTTGTTGCGGTGCTTCCTTCTGTTTTTCACGGAAATCGGCCCTTCCGCTTTCCTGCGTTTCTGCGTAAAACCAGCCGCTTCAGCCCCCAGCGTTTCCGCGGGCAACCAGTCCCTTCAGATCCCCGATCAGCTTCGTCACACGCTCATTTTCCCGCTTCATGCTGACCTGGTTGACGATCACACGGGCCGACAGGTCGCAGATCTCCTCCAGAACCACCAGACCGTTTTCCCGCAGCGTAGAACCGGTCTCCACGATATCCACAATCACCTCGGAAAGCCCCACGAGCGGCGCCAGTTCAATGGAGCCGTTCAGCTTGATGATCTCCACAGTCTGGTGCTTTTTATTATAAAAATAATCCTTCGCGATGTTCGGGTACTTGGTGGCAACGCGGATCAGTTCGTGGTGCTTAAGGCGCTCCCTTGCCGATTCCGGCCCGCAGACGCACATCCGGCACCGGCCGAAGCCCAGGTCGATAACCTCGTAAAGCTTGCGGCCTTCCTCCAGAATCGTGTCCTTGCCGCAAATGCCGATATCAGCCGCGCCGTATTCCACATAGGTAGGCACATCGTTCGCCTTGGCAAGGAAGAAGCGGATGCCCAGCTCCTCGTTGGTGAAGATCAGCCTGCGGGAGTTCTTATCCTTCATCTCTTCGCAGGTGATGCCGATCTGCTCCAGAAGTTCTAAAGTTTTATAAGCCAGACGGCCCTTGGTCAAGGCGATCGTCAAATATCTCATATGATAAATGTCTCCTTACTTAAGTCCAAACCTGATAATTCCGCTTTCCAATAAATCCTCGATTGCCCCAAAGATGAGGCATAAACCAGGCAGGCACCAGATATTCATTCTTCTTCCGCCTTATCGCCTGTCTCCGCGCCAGCTTCCATCTCGCCGTCGATCAGATACACATTTCCGCCGTTCTTAGCCTGATAAAAAATCTGCGCGATTCCGTTCCTTCGGGCATAGTCCCTGTAATTCTCCGGCGTCATGCCGTGCCTGCGAAGCATCAGGCACACATTCTCTCCGCGTTCCCGCATACCGGCCGCCATCCGCAGCGCATCTTCCCGCGCCTCCGGCTCGTACAGAAGAAGCGTCTGAATCACCTCCACCGGAATCTCCACCTTCTGCCGCGCCAGTGCCAGCATCAGACGGTCGATGACAATGGCGAAACCCACCGCCGCCGTATCTTTGCCGAACTGGCACAGGAGCCGGTCATAGCGCCCGCCGGTCACGAGATACTCGCCGCTCCCATAGGTATACGCCTTGAAAATGATCCCCGTATAGTAATTATAATTGCTCAGCATCCCCAGATCACAGGAAACATATTCCGCGACGCCGTAGCTTTCCAGAATCCGCTGAACCTCCATCAGCCGCCTGACGGCCTTCCGGGAACGTTCATTCGTGATCTGCCCCTCCAGCTCTGCAAGCATTGCAAAGCCGCCGAACAGTTCCGGAAGCTGAAGGAAAATCTTTCGCAGCCCCTCCGGCATCTCCTGCTCGGCAATCAGCTCTTCCACGCCGAAATGATTCTTATTTTCGATCAGTTCCCGCAGTGTCTCCTGCGTCTGATCGTCCATCCCGGCCTCTTCCACAAGCCCGCGGAAGAAATCCACCTGTCCCAGCTCCACCTGGAATTCCTGAAGTCCGGCGCTTTTCAGCGCATCCACGACCAGGGCGATCATTTCCGCATCCGCATCTGCCGAATCATCCCCGATCAGCTCCGCGCCGGTCTGCGTGTTTTCCTTCAGCCGCCCCTGATAGCTGGAATTGTTGATAAATGTCCTCTCCCGGTAGCAGAGCCGCACCGGCACCGTTTCATCCATGTAATACTTGGCGACGCATCTGGCGATGGCCGGCGTCACGTCGGGCTTCAGCACCAGCGTATTGTTATCCCGGTCGAAGAATTTGAACATCTCCCGGGAACTGACGCTGCCCCGCTCCCTGCCGAATATATCAAAGAATTCGAAGGTCGGCGTCTCGATGTCCTGATATCCATAACGGTGGAATACCTTGCTGATCCGGCTCTGGACCGAAAGCTTTCTGGCGCATTCGCCGTTATAGATATCCCTGACGCCTTCCGGCGTGTGAAGCAGATTAACCTCCATGGTTCCTCCCAGATTCTGTCATTTTGATTCTGTCTTGCGGACGGCACATACAGCCCTTCCAATTGCATTCATACGGCAGGCCGTATATCCGTTTCCGTCTGCACCAATCATAACAAGGCGACCGCTTTCACGCAGTACAGTGATCACTTCATGATGTGAGACCATTGTACGAAAGCAGCCGCCTTTTGTCAATCATCCTTTTTCATTTCCATGCGAACGGGCGCCTGTGTGGCACCCCGCTCGTATTTTATCGTCCTGCATACATCCGCGCACACCAAAATGCCGTTCTCACGCTTTCCCGCCGCACCCGCCGGTACATCCGTCAAAGCAGTAGGTGCACACTTTGCATTTCGGCAGTCCGATGGACTCCACCAGATCGTCCAGCCGATGATACCGAAGCGTCGTGAAATTCTGCTGTTTGCGGATATCCTCCAGCATCGCCTCATAGCGGTCGCTTTCCGGATCCGCATATTCCGCAAGAATCTCCGGCTTCTCCGCGTTATCGCCTTCCCGCTCAAGGATCACGCGCCGCGCGATCAGGTCCAGATCCGACTTGGACCTGGAGAAATTCAGGAACTTACAGCCGTACACCAGCGGCGGACAGGCCGGCCGCACATGGACTTCCTTCGCCCCGCTCTGGTACAAAAATTCCGTCGTCTCCCGCAGCTGCGTCCCGCGGACGATGGAATCGTCGATCAGCAGCAGCTTCTTATTCTCGATCAGCGCCTTCACCGGCACCAGCTTCATCCTGGCGATCAGGTTCCGCTGATTCTGGCTCACCGGCATGAAGGACCGCGGCCAGGTCGGCGTATATTTGATAAATGGTCTCGTAAACGGCACTTTGGATTCATTGGCGTAGCCGATGGCGTGGGCCGTGCCGGAATCCGGAACGCCCGCCACCATATCCGGATGCACATTTCCGGCAGCCATATCGCGCTTTGCCAGGGCGCTGCCGCAGCGGTAACGCATTTCTTCTACATTGATCCCTTCATAGGAGGACGGCGGATAGCCGTAGTAGACCCAGAGGAAGGAACAGATCTGCAGCTCATCTCCCGGCGCGGCCAGCTGTTCGATGCCGTCCGGCGTCAGGCGAACGATCTCGCCCGGCCCCAGCTCCCGCTCGTCCGTATAACCCAGATTCAGATAGGCAAAGCTTTCCATGGAGACGCAGTACGCGTCTTCCTTCCGCCCGATGACGAGCGGCGTGCGGCCCACCCTGTCCCTGGCCGCGTATACGCCGTCTGATTTCAAAATCAGCATCGTCATGGAGCCGTCGACGATATCCTGTACATAACGGATACCGTCCAGCAGACTGTCCCTGCGGCAGATCAGCGCGCCGATCAGCTCGGTCACATTGACCTGACCGTTGGTCATTTCCTGAAAATGGGTGTGGCGGTCATCATAAAGCTCCTGAATCAACCGCTCATAATTGTTTACCTTACCCACCGTGGCAATGGCGAAACTGCCCAGATGGGACTGGATAATGATCGGCTGCGGTTCGAAATCCGAGATGCAGGCGATCCCGTAATATCCGTTCATCTCCTCCACGTCGCGCTCGAACTTGGTGCGGAACGGGGAGTTCTCAATGTTATGGATAGCCCTGTGAAATCCGTCAGCTCCATAGGTAGCCATCCCGCCCCTGCGGGTACCTAAGTGGGAATGATAATCCACGCCGTAAAACAGTTCATGCGTACAGTTCTTTCTGGCAACGACTCCGAATAAGCCTCCCATGCGCAAGTCTCCTTTTCTCGTGTGATCCGACTGTCTTCATGCACGGATAATACCATAGATTCCGCTGACAATCAAGCGCTTTCTTACAGCCTCGCGCGCAATCGTCAGCCTGCGTAGAACAGCCCGTCGAAGCAGTCGAACTCCGGAATTCCGCCGATATTTCTGGTACCGTAGGAATCACCGTCGACGTCGAAGCGGTAATATTCTCCGCTGTCTGTGCGCATGGTCATCCAGGACTTACCGTCCGTGCGTACGGGATGGAGTACGGTCCCCGCCGGCACCGTCGCCTCGCTGCCGCCTGTCCCGTAATCATTGACCCCGGCCAGCGCCGGCAAATCGCACTTCGCCGTCAGCGTTCCATCCATACCGTAATCATAGATCGCATAAGTCTCCGTATGTGCCGACGGATGCCCGTCTTCCCTCAGATCATAATCCTCATAACCCTTATAGGATCCCAGAAATTCGAGACGCGAGGCAAGGCAGAAATTCTCCGGCCCGGTACAGGAAGCGGACAGCTCCATCGCCTGCAGGGTATCGACATAGGCCGGCGCGCCCTTCGTCAGTTCATAGATGTCAATATAGGGCCAGTCATTGTCTCCGTACAGCTGTACATAGCACCAGACCCGCCCGTCGATATCGCTGATCACCCAGCTGACGCCAAGCCGCGCCTGGTCCGGCCGGGTAACGGTGCTGTCATTCAGCGATACATAATAGCCGTTTATGTTATTATTCTCATCGACGTCCGAACCGACATACAGGTGGTCGACGGCGCCGTCGCCTGTCAGATCCATGTCCCCGCAGCCCCAGTCGATCTGCCGGATATAACCGCTTTCCTGCGGAATGTATTCCGCTTTGAAATACTCCGGGTGTTCCGCAAACGTCACCGTGACTGATATTGGTCCGGACGCGTAAGGCGCGATCACATAGGTGTTGAAATAAATGGTAACGCCGGTCCGGTCAACGGTCCACTCCGGCTGTTCATCGCCATAGAACAAGTTCTGGAGGGTTTCGGCGTAGTCATCGAACAGATCGCCGTTCGCCGCATACTCCGTTTCGAGCTCCTGCTTAACCGTCTCATAAAGGCCGTCGTAATCCGCCGCGATATCGGCCAGCGTCAGGCGGTCCCCGGTCTGCGTATCGTAGGTCACCCCATATTCCTCATAGAATCCATGGGCGCCTCCGGTGTAGCCTTCCAGCATATGGCGGAAGCTGAGCAGTTTTTCATCGCTTCTCACGGCCTGGGCCGTATGCTCGACGGAATAATAGGCATCGATATCTTCCGACGCCATACTATTGTGAAATTCCAGCGCATCCGCATAGTAATCCGCATGCTGCTCCTGGACACTGTCCCAGACGGCATCCCAGTAGGCGCCTACATTTTCACAAAGCGCGGCATATTTCTCATCGTTGACCTTCAGGCCCTGAACGGTCATCGTCAGAATCGTCGCGTAGGTTTCGGGATCGGTATCGACAAGGGATTCGTAGGTTGTAGTCAGATGCAGGATGTCCGGCACGCCGCCTTCCTCGTCCTCCGGCTGCGGATTCTCCGCGGCTGCGTCTGTCTGTCCGGCAGTTTCTTTCTGCGAGGCGGCAGTCCCAGCCTGATCCTGCGTATCATCAGCTGCCGAAGCGGACTCTCCGGCCGCGGTAGAGACGCTTACGGGCGTTTCATTCGCGGCAGACGTCTCCGGCTGTTCTGACGAGCCGGACCCGGAACAGGCGCTCAGTATCAGCGCCGCGGCCGCAAAAACAGCGAGCGCCTTCTTCCGCGCGGGAATCATTTGCGTAATGGATCTCATTTTCATGGTTCTCCTCCCATATTCCGATATCCGCTTTACGGGATATCTGATTGATTGCTGTCAGGACCGTTTCCTGTGCTGTCAGGACCGGCCCTGCTGAAAAGGCAAATAGCCTCAATTGTTTATTTTATAACAGCACCGTACCGGTGTCAATGCCGCTTTATGTTCCATGATTCCCGTTTATGCATTTATCCATTTACAAGGAAAAGCAGAGCCGTTATAATCAGAAGTATCACAGAAATCAGAAAGGAACAGCAAAACTATGAAATCATCTGCGGAACTGCGCACGCTTCTGCGCTCCATCGACCATAAAGGGTATCCGGCTTATAAATCGCTGACTGGAAGCTATCAGTTTGGAAGTTACATCTTATCGATCGACCATGTGCAGGGCGACCCGTTCGCTTCTCCTTCCAGCCTGCATATCGAGATTCTGCACCGGGACGCCGGCTTTCCCGCAGCTTACTACGACCGGGATTACGTGCGGATCGCGCTGCAGGACTACCTGACGCGCCGCATGGAGGAACAGTTTGCCGCCTTTAATTTTAAGGCCAAAGGCTCCGGCAAAAGCGGTCTTCTGTCCATCAGCCGCTGCGGACAGGAAGTGCTGGAGCGAAGTGCCTGCGAGATCACGCCCCAAAAGATCATCGTCCGCTTCCACGTGGGCTTCCCGGCCTTCGGACGCACAATCAACGCCGGGGAACTTGATAAGATCCTCTTTGATTTTCTGCCCCGCTGCGTGGAAAACGGCTGTTTCGCCCGCAGGCAGGACGCGAAACGGCTGAAAGCCGCCATTGATCTGGCAGAGGATCAGCATGCGATCCGGCAGTATTTGCGTGAAAATCAGCTCGTGGCCTTTGTGGCCAACGGTTCTGTGCTACCCCGTAAAAGCGGCGTTTCCGACCTGCCGATGAACGGCAGCGTGCCGTTTACATCGCCGGCATCCATGGAGGCTGAAATCATGCTGCCCCACGCCGGGCTTATACGCGGAATGGCTGTACGCCGGGGCATCACGCTGATCGTGGGCGGCGGTTATCACGGCAAGTCCACGCTTCTGGAAGCGCTTCAGATGGGCGTCTATGACCATATCGCCGGAGACGGACGGGAATACGTGATCACCGACGACACCGCCGTCAAACTGCGGGCCGAAGACGGACGTTCCATCCGTCAGGCGGATATTTCCATGTTCATCCGGGATCTGCCAAATAAAAAGGATACCTCCTGCTTTTCCACCGAGGACGCCAGCGGCAGCACCTCACAGGCAGCAGGCGTAATCGAAGGCATCGAAGCCGGCTGCGGACTCTTCCTGATCGATGAGGACACCTCGGCTACGAATTTCATGGTGCGGGATGAGTTCATGCAGCAGGTGGTCAGCCGCAGTCAGGAGCCGATCACCCCATTTCTGGAGCGTGCGAGAGATCTGTATGAGAAGGCCGGCGTCTCCACGATTCTGGTAGCCGGAAGCTCCGGCGCCTTCTTCTATATCGCGGACACGATCCTGCAGATGGACTGCTATCAGCCGCTGGATATTACCGCGCGTGTGAAAGCATTGTGCAAAGAACACACGGCGCCCAGAACTCAGGCGCCGGATTTCGCGGTTCCCGTATTTAACCGCGTTCTGCGGGGGAACGGGCATATAGCAGGCGGAGGTCGCGGCGGCAAGATCAAAACCTTCGGCATGGATTCCTTCTCCATCGACCGCGAGACCGTCGATATGCGCTATGTGGAACAGCTGGCAGATTCCGAGCAGCTGAACGCCCTGGCCCATCTGCTCCGCTATATGACGGAACAGGTCCTTGACGGCAGGAAAAACATGCAGCAGGCAGTCAGACAGACTTACGATATTCTGGAGAAGAAGGGCTGGGAGCCGTTCTGTTCCTCTTACGTGCCCTGCGGACTGGCCCGGCCGCGGATTCAGGAGCTTTATGCGTGCCTGAACCGGTTCCGGGGATAAGTGATCACAAAGAATACCGACGAGTCTCACTGGTGCTTTGTTCGCATGGAAAGACGAGCCGGATGGCGCTGACAAACAGCATAAAAAGACGAGCCGGGCGTCACTGGCACCCTGCATGAAAATACGAGTGCCCGCATGGAAATTAATAGGAAGCCGCATCTGACCGATGAACCGGGCAGGTGCGGCTTCTTTGCCGTCACCACTCTCTTCGGATCTCTTCTTCCTTTACACCATAACTGTAAAGAAATTCCCGCAGATCATCATCCGTACGGATAAACATAAGCTCGTCAAATTTCCCGGTAGCCATGTCTTTAAATCCGGCTACCTTCTCCCCATTACAGATACTTGCTTTGATCACCGGAATCTTGCCGGTCTTGTCATAGTCGGCAGTCGGTCTTGAATGTTTCCGAAACATGATACTTCCCCTCTCCTGAATCAAGCAGTCTCCCTGAACTTTAAACTCCTATAATTCTTTCGCCTTCCACAGAAAATCCATGATCATCGGCACCTGCCGTTCCCAGTCCGCCTCGCAATGACCGCCGCCCGTCTGGCAGTAGATCTGCGCAGCCGCACCCTGGGCCGCAAGACGCGCCGCCACGGAACGATTCCGCCGGGAGGTGTAGCTTCTGCGGTCCTCATGGGTATGATCGATGACGCCCTTCGCCTCTCTCGTTCCCCAGGAGAGCCATACCCTCGTATCCGCGTCCACCGGATAGTCCTTCAGATCCCGGTATACCCGGGGCATACAGAACGCAATGGCGCTCGATACGCAGGCAGCCTTGGAGAAACACCAGTTATACCGCAGCACGCCGTAAAGCGCCATCAGGCCGCCCATGCTGGAACCGCCGATGCCGGTGCAGGCACGGTCCGAATATGTCCGGTACTCCCAATCGATCATCGGCTTCACCTGATCTGTGATCCAACGCATCGTGGCATCGCCGATACATTCAAAATTGCTGCAGAAGCCCCAGCTCATGCGGTACGGACAATATTCGTTCAGGCGGTCCTGTCCTTCATGGCTGCATTCCATGCCCACGATGATCACCGGCTTGTCCCACCGGTCCAGAAATTCCTTAAGCCCCCAGCTCTTGCCGAAGGTCGCGTCGCTGTCATAGAACAGATTGTGTCCGTCGAAGAAATACATGACCGGATAGCGTTCGTCCGTGCCGTAATAATTCTCCGGCAGATAGATGTGAAGCCGCCGGTTCTGACCGGCAGGCGGATAAAAGCAGTCGCGTTTGATTACCATAATCATTCCTTCAGAAAATATTCAATTCCCTTCAGAGCGTTCTCCTCATGCGCCGGGGCCGCGAATACACAGAGTACGATCCGGTCCGCGCCGGTCGAGGCATACTGCTTAAGCACGGCACTGTCCGTAATATCGATACCGTACTCCAGATCATCGCCGATTGTCGTAACCGTTCCTGTGACATCGATATCAATGATATGCCCCGTCAGCATACGATCCTTCAGCTGTGCATACGTCTCCTCCGGCAGAACCTCTTTCATATCCGCAAGAAGTCCCAGATTCGCCTGGTGCTCGAATTGTTCCTCCGAACAGATGATCAGATCCAGCTGCCGGGCGCCCGCGATCGTCATATAAGCCATGTTTGACTGATAGTCATCCGTATCATAATAACTGACACTGACATAATCTTTCTTTCGTTCCATGCCGATATATTCTTCCAGCGAAGCTCCCAAATCTTCGGTGGCGCTTACAAAGACGTCGTCCAGAAATGCTACGGAAAGGACTTCCTTAGACGGATTGATGACAGACGTATAGAGCATATATGCAACGATAACAACAATCGCAATCAGAGCAGCCAGCCCCACCAGATAATAATCCCTGAAATAATCAAGCTTCTGCCTCCAGGGAAGATTCTTCAGTTCTTCCTTCGTTACGGTATCTTTCGTCCGGCTGTAAATCGACGCGTCATCGTCCAGCGTTGTTTTTCTATGTTCAATATCCATATGCGGAACACTCCTTTCTGTCCGGAATGCAGTCGGAAGCTGCAATTACCTGTCAGATATTATAGCCTTTTTCCACTTCACCCGCAACAGATTTATTGAAAATTAAGAATCCATTCACAGCCACTTTATTTTCTGACCCAGAAGAAATGCGGGCAGGTCGTCACCGGCGCACTGCACTGCTTGTATGAAATATGAACAAGGTGTCATTGGGGGAACTGCTTGTATGAAATACGAACAAGGTGTCACTGGGGGAACTGCTTTTATGGGAATACGAACAAGACGTCACTGGAGCAACTGCTTTTATGGAAATACGAACAAGACGTCACTGGGGCACTGTTCATATGAAAAATACAGGGTATCCGTTCCACCGATGTGGTTTAACGGATACCCTTATCTCTGCAAGAACGATTCCTGCGATGGAAAACAGGCCGCTTTGGCATCTTTGAGCCCATTTTCGGCGGGAATAGACGATCATTACGCCTCCTCAAACCATCCGAAATCCACGCAGCGTCCCAGATCCCAGGCGTCCCAGCCCTTCCAGGCGTCGCCGTCCACCGTGTCGATCAGAAGCTTGTAGCTCCAGAAGAAATACCCGGAGCCGTGGGCCCACGCCTTCTTCTGCATCCGGTCGATGGCCGTGTAGATCTTCTTCTTCTCCTCGTCGGAGACCTCCGTCATCGCTTCCATCTCGCCGTTTAAGACCGTCTGGCCGCCCTTGGTGTCGCGCCCGCAGGCCATGGAATTGAACAGGCACCACTCGCCGACGATCACCGGGAAATACTTCTGCATCTCGATGATCTCCTTCTCGTAGTTCTCCTCCACGAATTTCTCATAAGCTTCCACGTTCTGCTCGCAGCCCATGCGCTCGGCCACCATCAGGTAGATATGGGTGTCCAGAACCACGTTGGCGTACTTCTCCTCCTGCATGAAATCCTTCCACGCCGTGAAATCAAAGCCGTCGTGAATCACGACCACCTTATCCTCCGCCAGATGCGGGTTGATCTTATCATATGCAGTCAGATAGAACTGCCGAAGCTGCCCCATCTCATATCCCTTGGATCCGGCGGCCTTCTCCGGCTCCACCGGCGCGTAGCGCTGGGCTACGGCCATGGTCTCCCACATCTCCGTGGAGACCGGCTCATTTAAGATCTCGATGCCCCACAGGCCTTCCCGGTGTCCATAGCGCTCTGCCAGCCGCTCCAGAACCGTATAGACGAATTCGATCTCCTCCGGCTCCTGGAAGAACTTGCAGACGCCGCAGATGCCGCCGTTGTCGAAGCCGTTCTGGGAATCCGGTGCCGTGTGGAGGTCGATCAGGATCTTAAGTCCGTAGCGCTCCGCCCACAGAAACGCCTTGTCCAGCTCCCCGATGCAGCCGATGAACGGCTCCCGGTCGCCGAAGATGAAATACGGCACCGGGATACGGACCGTATTTAAGCCCATCCGCTTCATCGTAACGAAATCCCGCTCTGTGATATATTCGCTGCGGTGGATCTTCATGCGGGCCTCGTAGACCTCCGGAGCAAGCTGCCGCGGAAGATAATATTCATCCTCCGCGGTGGTCCCGTCGAACAGTGCCGGGTTCATCCATTTCTCCAGAACCAGCCAGTTGCCAAGATTGACGCCCCTAATGTCCTTAATGATTCCTTTATTCACGAGAGATACCTCCTCCTTCTTACAATAAAGTTGCGGTGGTTAGATACCTGGCAGTCAGTCAGGACTAACCGTTTCATTATGAAATACGGGGCCGATAAAACCTTATCAGCCCCGCAATATCTGCCTGTCGGATCCTGCATGCCGACGCTGCCGGCGTGTCAGTCCCTCTCTTACCTCGCCAGGCCATCGATGTAAGCGTCAAACTGCTTACTTCGCCAGGCTCTCGATGTAAGCGTCAAGCTGCTTCTGGCACTCCTCGACAACCTTGTCGATACCCGCGGACTTCATCGCCTGACGGTACTCCTCGATGGAAGCTTCTACGTCGTCGGTGTAGCCCAGCTCCAGCGGCCAGCCGTACTGCTGCTTCGCGTTGGTGCAGGCGGCAACTTCAGTGGTGATGTTGGTGGTATCCAGAACGAAGCCGGTGAACTTCTCGGTTCCTACACCGTCCTTGATGGTCTGCTCCCATCCCTCGCGGATGGTGTCATACTCTTCGGGAACGCCGGCCTGGTTGCGGTTCAGTTCCATCGTACGGGCAGCCCACATGGCGTTGGTGCTGTACAGATCCATGTCGAGAATCGTGAACTGTCCCTGATCGTTCAGCTCATAGGTCGTGCCTTCGATGCCGTAATAGAACGCGTCATACACTTCCTGATCGGTCGTGATCAGATTCCACAGTGCCAGAGCTCTCTCCGGGTTCTTCGCCGTGTTGGAGATAACCATGCAGTCCTGGGTGAACGGAAGGTGGGCGACATCCTTGGTCATGGTGCCGTACTTGAAATCCCAATCCGGCTGCTGGACCGTGTAACCGGACCAGGTATCAATGTTGTGGAAGGTCAGACCGGCCTTGCCGTTCTGGGTCTTCTGGGAATCCGTATCAGCCAGCGCAGACTTGGACCAGTAGCCCTTGTCGCACCACTCCTTCATTCTCTTGTAGAAATCGGTCGCGCCCTCCAGATCATACAGAGGAGTCACAGTCGGATGCTCCGCGGACGGATCGTAGAACAGGAAACGAAGGTTCGCGTCGATGTCGTAAAGTCCGTTGGATCTGGTCCATACCAGAGAGGTCTCGGGACCGGCGGAGTACTCATTGATGGCCTCCATCTCCGGATGATTGGCTACAATGTAATCGCAGTACTGTTCGACTTCCTCGAAGGTATCGATCGTGTCCGTGATGCCGGCTTCCGCAGCGATATCGCCGCGGTAGATCGCGCCGTAGGTCGTATAGGTCGGGAGCAGGGTCGGAACCGCATACAGATGTCCGTCTACGGTAGCCTGTGCCAGCGCGGTCTCAGACTGCAGCGCATAGTTGTCAGGAGCGTACTGCTGAAGCATGGTATCCAGCTCCATGAACGCGCCCCTTCTCGCCAGGTTGGAGAAGCCCAGCCAGCCGGCACAGTAGGCCATGTCGAACGCCTCGCCGGAGGAGAACAGAAGCGGATACTTCTGCGCGTACTCCGCCCAGCCGATCCAGTTGATCTTCAGCGTGCAGTTCAGCTTCTCTTTCAGCAGCTTATTCAGGTTCTCATCGACGATATCCTGTCCGGCAGGCCGGTCGCTGATAACGTACATCACGAGTTCCACTTCCTTGGAAGTATCAACTGCCCCGGCTTCACCGGAACCGCCGCCCGATGAACTGCCTGCCGAAGATCCGCCGCCGCAGCCGGTGAGAAGGCTTAAGCCCATCGCAGCCGCAAGCAGTGTTGCAAATAATCTTTTTTTCATTCTTTTTACCTCCTTATAATTCCCACAGCGCATATGCGCCGATGGTTACATGATATCTTTCCGCGTGCCGACGCAGTTCCCGGCGGCACACGTTTTACATGCGATCAGGGCGTCAGTGACGCTCTGCACATATTTCCATGCAGAAAGTACGTCCGTTGAAGGTGCCGCGATCATCCCTTGACGGAACCGATCGTGATACCGGCGATGAAGTACTTCTGTACGAACGGGTACACGATCACGATGGGGCCGGTGGCCACGACTGCCATTGCCAGCTTTAAGGAGTTGGACGGCAGGTTCTGGACCTGGATGCCGGCCTGCGCCGCGATCCGCGACAGCGCCTGCGTCTGCTGTTGGATGGAATAAAGCATGTACTGCAGCGGGTACTTGGTCTCAGTGCTCATGTACAGCATGGCATTGTACCAGTCGTTCCAGTAGCCCAGAGCCAGGAACAGGCCAATGGTCGCCAGACCGGACTTCAGAAGCGGAATGACGATCGTGAAGAGGATCCTCCACTCTCCCGCCCCGTCCAGCTTCGCTGACTCGATCAGGGAGAACGGTACGTTGTTCACGAAGGTTCTCATGATCAGCAGGTAGAATACGTTGAACATACCCGGCAGGATCAGAGCCAGCATGTTATCCTTCAGATGCAGGTACTGGATATAGAAAATGTAGGTGCTGACCATACCGCCGTTGAACAGCGTCGTGAAATAGAAGAAAAACGACAGCCAGTTGCGGTACTTGAAATCCTTGCGGCTGATGACGTAAGCCGTCATCGTGGTCAGCAGAAGGCCCAGCAGGGTGCCGGCGGCCGTGATGAAGATGGACACGCCGTAGGCGCGGATGATCCTCTCAGGCGTCTTGAAGATAATGCCGTACGCCTCCAGGGAGAACTCTCCCGGGATCAGGCTGAAGCCGTGGAAGCTGATCCACTGCTCCGCGGTCACGGAACCGGACAGAAGCAGAAGGAACGGGATCAGGCAGACCACAGCGACCAGAAGCACGATACCGTAGCAGATCACATAGAAGGCTTTGGAAGAAGCGCTCAGTTTGATCTTGCGCGGCGCGGATTCCATCATATCTTTATCATTCTTTGCCATAATTTCTTCCCCTCCTTCTTTAGAACAGCGCGTAATCTTCGTCGATCTTCTTCACGATCGTGTTGACGATCATGATGATGGCGAAGCACAGTACGGACTGATAGAATGTGGCCGCGGCGGTCATACCGATATCCGGGTTCGTGATCAGGGACCGAAACACGTAGGTATCGATCACGTCGGTGGCGTTGAACAGCTGGCCGTTATTTCCTACGATCTGGTAGAACATCTCGAAGTCACCGCGGAGGATTCGTCCTACCTGCAGAAGGATCATGGTCACCAGGGTCGGGCGGATGGACGGCAGCGTGATGTAGCGGATGCGCTGGAAGATCGTCGCACCGTCAATGGCGGCCGCCTCGTTGATCTCACCGTCGACGCCGGTCACGGCCGCGATGTAGATGACCGAGTTATAACCGGTCCATTTCCACGCGTTGAACGCGCAGATGATGATCGGCCAGGCCATCGGCATCATGTA
The DNA here is from genome assembly GCA_947629545.1 of uncultured Lachnospiraceae bacterium. Taxonomy (GTDB): domain Bacteria; phylum Bacillota; class Clostridia; order Lachnospirales; family Lachnospiraceae; genus UBA3402. The sequence continues at coordinate 39,498 of CANREE010000016.1, forward strand.
GAAGTTCACCTTCTCGCCGCCGAACGTCTGGATGACCGAGTTGATCAGACCGGTCTCGTAGTTGAAGATGGAGAACACGAAAACTCCGACGACAACCCATGAAATAAAGTACGGAAGCAGGATGACCGTCTGTGTCACTTTCTTAAAGTATTTGGCGTGGATCTCTGTGATGAAAATGGCGATGATGACTGCCAAAAGCTGGGAAGTGATCAGGTTCAGCAGGTTGTACAGGATCGTGTTGCGGGTGATGAGCCAGCCGGTTCCGGAACTGAACAGATAACCGAAGTTCTGCAGTCCGTTGAACGGGCTTCCAAACACACCCAGGTTGTACCGGTACTCCTTGAAAGCGAGGATCAGGCCGCTCATCGGGAAGTACGACATGACGAGCACCAGGATAAAGGCCGGCGCCGCCATTGCAAAAAGCGCTTTGTTCTTCTTAAATTCGTCGAAAAAGCCTTCTTTTTTCATACCAAACCTCCTTATTTTTATTTCTTTTTGGGGCCCTTTTTTGAACATATAAAGATTAGCATACTGCCAAGATGTTTGTCAATAGTTTTTTGTATAATATTTACAATGTATTTTGCGCGTCTTTGAGAATTTATTGTTATCATGCATATTATTAGAGCTGTAATTCCAGATTAATTAGACATATTTTCGCACAGCAAAAGAAGCCTTTGTAACTACTGCACGAATCGTGCCCGCAAAGGTTATTGACGGATCCCGTATTTTTCACGATACGTTTTCGGCGTCATACCGGTATACCTCTTAAACGCCTGGCCGAAATGACTCTGTGAAGCGAAGCCGAAGGAATAGGCGACCTCGTCCAGCGGCTTATCCAGATAGACAAGTTCTTTCTTCGACGCTTCTATCTTCTCCCGTATGATGTATTCCGACAGCTTTACTCCTTCTTCCTGAAGGAACAGGTGGGAGAGATACCCGGGCGTGATATCAAGCTGGTCCGCAATGTCTTTTACACTCAGTTTCGAATGGAGCTGGCTGACGATCAGGCTTTTGCAACGGATAACCAGCGGGTTCTGACGGTCCTTGTCCTTCTTTGCCGTCAGTTCGCGCACGGCCATGCAGTATTCGATCTCTGCCTGCCGCGCGTACGCCCCCGCGGCCATGATGTCCTGCATCTCTTCGATATGCTGGATAAACGCGTCGGACATGGAAAACGCCGTTTCCGGAACCAGGCCGCCCGCGATCGCCGAACGGGAAGCCAGCGTGATCACTACGATCGCCATGTCTTTCATCTGCCGCAGAGGATCGGGGGAAAGCATGCCGTATCTTCCCACAAACGATTCTCCGAAGCTTCTGTTCAGCGCGTCGAGATCACCCTCCCGGATCGCCTCCTGCTCCCTGAGCTCCTGGCTGTAGGGATTATGTACGGAAGCGCTCTCGCGCAGTTCATGCATCACGCTGCTTAAATGCCTGCGCATGGAATGGATCATTTCATCATTCACGAAATTCTTCCGCAGCAGTTCTTCCTTGCTGATGTTCCTCTCTGTCGCCGCTTCATAGATCATCATGACCGCTTCGATAAAATCGTTCAGAGACATACGCGGTACCTTGTAAGGCTTTGACGAATCCATAGCGTGCGCTTTGATCAGATGAAGGGATGCCTCTGTTTCTTTGCCGCTGACGCAGCAAGGCCCCAGCACGTATATGGAATCTGACTCTTTAACGATCCCGTAGAGGATCTGGTGAGGTTCCTGGAAAAATACCGGATACTCTTCGCAACTTTTTTCAAGGATCTGCTGCGTAAGGCTATTGTCACAGGAGAAGACGTCCTGCTGCTCCCCGTGATCCGTATGGACAGCCAGCACTTTCCCATTTCCATCAAAAATATGGATCGGCACATGGAGTTGTACGCTCTAAGAGACTTCCTAATCACTCAATTAGAAAGCGTCTTAAACCGTACAAGCCGTAAGCAAAGAA
>CANREE010000017.1 GCA_947629545.1 uncultured Lachnospiraceae bacterium
TCCCAGTCGTCAAGCATAGCCTCCTTGGATTCGTACAGCACCACCATGCTCTGGAGGCTTGCGCCGGATTCCAGTTCAATGGTGGTTCCGTCTTTCAGTATCAATGTATCTTTCATATGTTCTCCTTTCTCCCCTCTCGGGGATAAAATTTTGTTTTTCATAATGCTTCTGTATGCCTTTTTGCCGCCTCCGCCCCGTTGAGTCGATACGTCGTGCTTAGTACGCTAAACAGCGAGACGCTGAAAAGTGTGCTAAACTCTGGCAAATACATCTGGAATACCTCAAGAGAAGCAGCCGATGGTATTTTAGAAATCTTTTCTCAAGCAAAAGGAGAATCTGTTTTTGTTATTGGGTATACCTCACACATTCTTTCCGGAAGCGAAGATACAAATGTTTCTGGTAACTTAAAATATGGTATCGGCGTAATAATTGGATTTAAAATTATTAGTGGTTCAAGAAGCTGGGGATCCTGCTTGGTCTTTTCTTACCATGAACAAAACCCAATTATGGTTTGCCTTGTACAAAATGGAGAACTCGTAATTCCATTCAAGGCGATCGCCTAATTATTTTGTAGTGTATATGCCAGAGACATATATAACATCGTCTACAGATGTGGTGCTATTTTCGGTAAGTTTTGAGTATATATATCCTCTTGGTTCAATAACCGATTCGGATAGATGTAATAACTCTTGTTTGCTGCTGTTACAAACAATAATAGGCACATTATTGCCATGAGCTGTAGCTGGGAACCCATAAAGATAGCAAGATGCCAACACCTTAACGGTGAACTGTACGGCTACAATAACAATTTTCCCTATTTGTATATAACCACCTTGAACGTCCGAACAACGGCCTTGATATATTGTCGCAGGATGTATTAGCCCCGTCTCGCTGTTTAGCGTACTAATCGCGTCGGAATTTGCGGTGATTAAATCACTCAGCTGTTTACCCATTTTGCCAGACAGCACAGCCCCTGCGTCGTTGGAGAGAAGGTTGTCGACGATTTTGGATGTAGGGATATAGTTGGACAACTGCGCGGCGAGGTTATTGATCGTAGCAACCGCACCATTGAGCGCGTCCGTCACCCGCTTGATTCCCTGTTCGGCGTGGTTAAGGTGCTCAGCGTCGATATCCGGCTCCGTATCGTCCACCCATGTGGTGGGTACGTAAGTTTCCACAGCTTCAAGCGCTTGCGCCAGCGCCATAACCTGAGTTTCAGAAATGCGCGTCGCGGGAAGCGCGGTCTCCTTTGGTTGTAAGTTTTTGCTTTCTTCTGACATGCTTTTCTCCTTATTTTATAAGCTTGATAGAGCTAATGTTGATGTATGAGCCACTTCGAAACTCGCCTTCGTTGGACATCCATCCATACAATAGGATATATAGATATCCTTTGCTGGTATAGCTGGAGACATCATATTCAGTCTCTTTGTTGACGTTCGGCGAGTCGAAATAAAGTCTAAAAATCAAATCACCAATTCCGGCTCCGCCATTATATCCAATGGGGCCGGCCATATTTTGGTATGTACCACTGACGATAAACATATTGGTATATCGTTCCAGTGTCGTCCCGGTTCCATCATAATAGTCAGCCAAAATGGAAAGCTTTCTATACTGGCTCCAGTCTATCTCCTTCGAAAAGACAATACCAACGCCCGTCCTGGCGGAAGAGTACGATAACGGCGCATAAAGCTCAATCTCTGACTTGGTTACATCAAAATCGCCCATATCATAGACCCTTCCACTCATCTGAATGGACAGCGGCCCCGTAGCGCTCCACCCCGGGCCATAGGTGCCCCGATAGAATGGGCAGTCTGGGTCGTCGTTAATAAAGCCCTCCCACGTTCCCGGCCCAACCCCGGCGACATACATGCCTTTTTTAATAACTGCGGGCGTGAGGTTTTTGATTTGCGTCAACTGGATATTCCCGGAAGCGTATTTATTGGCCGTGTTTACCGTGACCGAATTTTTGCCGGTATTGACGGTCTGGCCCGGGAACGTCGGAATGTTCTGGGTCACTTTGCCGCCGCTATAATGCCCTTCCGGAAGCGTAATGTTGCCATTGATTGGCATATCCTTGGACGGTGAGCCCTGTTCAACCATAGTACCTACTCCAGTCGTGTCGCCGTCTTGGAGAAGGAAGGTCTTGCCCGCCAAAACATCTTTTGCCGTTGCCGTCGCGCCCGATGCATCAACCGAGCTTCCCGTCCGCTTAATCAAACACTCACCCATCACACAAACCCCTCAAATGTACCGGTTATTGCCTGGCTGCCCTCACCGACAGTGACGCCACGTTTGATATACTCCGCGCGGAAGTTATCCGCCGCGCTGATGGTGACATTCCCGGTCATATATTTGCCTGCTATTTCGATGGTTCGCGCTGCTGCGTTTGCCTGCACCGTTGTAGCCCCTTGCGTGGGTATCTCTTGGTAAATCTTATCCTGCCCACCATGATACCCGGCCGGAATATTGTAGATGCCATTGATAGTCAGCTTTTGGTTGATTGCAGCAACGACTGGCATTTTTCCTTGCTGGATATCGTCGGAGCCATTCCCGAAAAATGTGCGGTCTGCCCTTACATCCGCTGCCGTTGCGGTATACAGGTCGCCGAAAAATGCTCCGCCACCACGGAGTATAACGCACTCGCCCAAGCTTACACCCCCTTAATCATAACCTGGAAATTGGTTGCCGGTTTTGTGCTAAGGCAATACAAGGTCAAATTCCCTGCGCCCGTTACGCCTCGGTCGACATATCCCCACGCCTTCGCTTGTGCCTTTGCGTCGGCAGATGATGTGCCGCTCGGGATGTATAGCGATATTACCGGGGTATCATCTGCGGTTATCCCCGTTACAGACACAGTTTGCGAAAACGGTGCCGAAGCTGACCATCCTCCCGTTGTAAAGGTTGCGTACTTCAAGCCTTTGATTGCAGCGATATCTTTTTTGTGATTTGTTTTTACTTCTTCGATATCTTTTTTGAAACTATCACTAAGCACCTTGCCCTGATTGGCGGCCAGCGGCTTATCTGAATCCGTGCTTGTGAGATTATTAATGATATCAGTGACATTAACCTTATTTGTGGTGTTTTTATTAACCGCCTCATTTGTAGCGTTGATGTCGGCTGCCCCAAAGACATCGCCGGTTTCCTCATAAATCGTAACATCTTCAAGGGATATGGTGCCATCCTCATTATCAGTCTTCCTGTACTTTCGTGCGCCGGAAAACTTGTCGTTTTTATAATCTGTTTTTAGGCTCATACGCTTATCCTCCTGCCGCCAATGGCTTTCGTGCCAAGCCTGAATGCCAGATGCTGTGGCCCCGGAACCATTTTTTCAACCAAAACTCCAATATCATATAATATCTTCTCAACAGCGTTAGCCTGATAGATTGACGTGTATGTTATTCTTGATGGCGTAAGCGGCGTGGAATCCTCCGTAAAATATGCCGCCCGAATCGCTTCTATATTGTTCCTCAGCCTAACCATGTCAGCTTCTGCGCGGAAATCGTCCATTTTCCAGTTGGTCTTGCAGTCCGTAACATTATGGAATCCATACCGGTTAAGCACGTGAGAAATCCATTTCACCGCAGATTCCACACGGTTAAGGTCGTGGTAATCAATATATGCCTTGTCGGTCAGGCTTTGCAAATCTTGCGCCGTCCGGTCAAATATCAGCGCATCGATATACTCACTCATGGATTGTCACCTCCGCCCGGATAATCTTCCGGGAAAACTGATAATTGATGCTCTCAAGTGTCCCTTTCCGTTTGCCGTCGTATCCCGTATCGGCTTCCACCACCTGACCCAAGACCTTGTCGCCCAGAAGCACCTCGCCAACCACGTTTTCTGGCTGCTGGTAGTAGTTGTATACCCGGTCAAGCGCTTCCTGCGCGTTCCCGGAATGTATCAGGGTGGCGTCAGTAACTTCTTTGATGGATTTATTGAATACTACGTCCGGGTTTTCTTTCAGAAGGGAGGTGGTCATGTGATTATATCGCTTCCCAGTCAAAACCACCGTGCCTCCGGTTCCGGTTACAATGGCGAAATTGTCGCCGCTTCTGGATATCGTTCCTCCAGTAACGGACAGGCTGTGGTATGGCTCCGAAAATATGATTTCCGCCGTTCCGTCCAGCGTGTCGTTATACAATTCCTGCGATTCATCAATCTTCTGGTACTGATGGACAGTCAGGCGGATTCCGGTCACCGTGTCACGGTGTTCCAGCGTAAGGCCTTCAAACGTGTCCGTCTCGTCAAAGTAACCGCTTACTTCTGTTTCCTGCGGGTATATAACCACGCCCTCATTGTTGGAAGTGTCCACCACCGCGCCAATGGCAAATGCGATCTGCATAAGCGCGTTTCGCTTTGTAGTGTACGGGATATATCCGTGTAAGTTGATTTCCTGCAACGATTCGTCAAGCGTATACCCGAATGATTCTCCGTCGAATATCTTCTCAATTACGCTTGCAACAGTTTCCCCGGTATATACGCCGCCGGAAAATTCATTGGTATCCAGAACGCCGATAGCGTCATGAGATTCCATGTGATAATCCACGCGGTTTTTCCGGGCGCCGTTTTTCAAGTAGAAATTTCCCAAAAGTTCGCCGTTGAAATACAATCCCAGGCGCTGCTTTTTTTGCAAGTCGAAGGGTATGCTGCTTTCTGTCCGTACCGTGAAATTCAACGTGTTAATGCTAATCTGTTCCGAAATCGTGTTGATTTCCTGCAAGCAGTTGGTCGTTAGCAATTCGTCATCAAAGAAATCACGATATATTCCATAATCAATCCTTGTCAAAAACACCGGCCTATAAGGCTTTGACGTGGCCCTGAACGTGATTTCTATGCGGTCATACAGTTGCACATAGTTGTTGCAGAAATACCGTTCAGAATCCGGCTGAAAGTCCTTATCAGAAAGTATCTCATCTCCCTGATACCATTTGATGTTGAGGTCGCTGGCATAGTCTCTCGAAAGCGTATTAAACGTGAGCAGCAAGCCTACACTGGTGAATCGCTGGTTAAAGGTAATGGTCAGCCGTGGATTTCCCATCTCCGTCTCTGAACTTCCATGCGGGAACAGGAAAACACGCGGATACAGTCCTGAATGTGGCCTTAACCCTTGACGTTTCAGCGTGTACCCGAATTTCCCGTTTTCGTCCGTGTATTCCTCACTGATATACCCATAATCCAGATGTGGGTCAGGAAGGTTGATATAATCGCCGTTCATCAGCGAAAACCTTGGATAACACAGCGCGTACCCCGGATAAGTCAAGTCGTCGCGGAGAAGTTCCGGGTACTCCTTTTTTGTAACCGTCTTTTTGGGGTATAAGCCAGCGCGCGGATATAGCCCTTTATGGGGATATAGACCATCTATAACGGTCTGCGGATTGCTGTTTTCTTTCGCATAAGGCGCCACATCATCATATACAATCTTCAGGCCCTCTTCGTTTGATTGCCTTGCGGCCAGTTGCTTAACCATCACGGCCTCCTTTGCGGTTCCATTGCGGTGAAATCAATAGAGAGACCAGACCACAAATTTACGCTTTTTCCGCCTGGCTTGCGGTTGCGAAAGGAATCCTCGCCGCTTGTCACATATGCCTCAAACTCCATCATTGTGTCGCCATACGGAAATATGAGGGTGTGTGACTCTACAGGCGCTGATATGATTTCATAAAAAGTATTGTAGTCGTCACGATATTTAGGGTCTGGCTCCACGCTCATTTTATAGTTGTAAAACGTGCCCTCAATGTCGCGGAACATTCTCACGGATTGAAGACGTCCAGATACCTCTGAATCAAGCACCTGAAACATTCGCCTTAATTCAGTGACAATAACACGTAGGCTTAATCCATCAATCGTAAAGACCTCGTTTCCATCCAACGCCATTATGACTTGCCCTCCGTCACCAACCTGACACCGACTCTTTGGTTTTCTTGATTCCCAAACTTTGCTATCAGCTGACCAAATCTGGTTCCGTCAACCTCCAGTGTAGCTTTTACCGTCTGGTTATTCCCGGTCACTCCAGCTTCCTGAAGCGCCTCTATAAGCGCCTGCTTCATGGTTGACAACGGAGACACAACCTCAGTTTCCCGCTTATTGTCTCCCAATATAGCCGCAAACTCCCCGGCGCCTGGCGGAACTACCGTTCCAGTCGCCAAGCGCGGCATCTGGTAAGGAACGGCGGCGTATGCGGTAAGCGGTGCCTTCGTGCTGATTCTTGACGCGTTGGAAGATTGATAAGAGGAAACCTGCCTTTCTCCTGCTTTTATTGCTATGGTTGCGGCAGCAATTCCGGCGGCAATGGCCGCCCCTACGACAGCGGCGCCGGCAACTCCCTTGATCGCGCCAAGTGCAACTGCCAAAACCGCGACTGCTGATGCGGCAGCGAGTATTCCAGATATCATTTTTTCTGTCGGGGTCATCTTATTCCAGTTTCTCGCAAGGATGGATATAACCGTAATAATCCCAGTGATTGCCGCTGTAAGTGCTGCAAACTTCAATGCTGACAATGCCAACTTTGCCATAATATCAGTCAAGCTTATTCCGAGAACAGAAAGCGCGGAAGAAATCATGCCTATGGCCGTTACCATCAAGGCTATTCCAGAAACAAATTCCATAAACTTCCATGCTGCAAAAAATGCCAACACTGCAACGGTTATATTTTGAACGGTTGTTTGATGTTTACCAACCCAATCAGAAAATTTTGTTAACCATTCAACGATTTGCTCCAAGGCTGATATAATAACTTCCCCAGTCCATTCGCCCAAAGGCTGTAAATACTCTTCCCAAAGCCACATGGCAAGCGGTTTCAACGCTTCTATCACACTATGCAAGGCATTTAATGCTGCGGCAATAAGATTAAACACTGATGGTATGGACTGTTCCACTGCCCATTTTGCAATAGGGAGTAGCACATTATTCAAAAACCACAAACACACATTGCCCACATCTTCTACGATTGGCTTAACAGAAACCAGAACATTGTCAAAGGCTTGCAAAAGCGGAGAAAAGTCCAAACTTGCGGCCCAATTTTTAATGCTTTCTGAGGCTTCACGGAAAAAACCCGTAACTGTTAAAACAATGTCGCCAAGATGGCGAATAATATTGGTTCCCGTATTTCCAGAAACCCAGGCTCTGTCAAATTGAGTAACAAGATTAGCGACGGTCTGGACGAGATTTGCGAAGGTTATCAACAGATCATCAGTAATCCGCTTCCCATATCCTTCGACATTCCAAACCTGCATAAAGGATGCGCCAACATCGGAAGCAAGTTGCTTTATCGCGGCAAGGGCATTACGAACCGCTTCGGTAACTATTGGGCCATTTTCCAGCCACGATTGACGAAGAGGGTCAAATAATCCAGAAAATGTTTCCTTTACTTTATCCGCAAAGCTCTTCATGTCCTGAGAAACTTCTTCTGTCTCAAACATTTGTGAAGGCTTCAGCGTTTTATCCGTGGAATCGGAAGAATCTGGAGTTTTGGAACTGCTTTTTTGCAGCTGAATCAATTTGTCAAACGGTGCAAGGGACTTTTCAGTCGCCTTTTGCAACTCTTCCGTTTTATCCTTGCTTTTGTCCAGGCTTTCCGCGTAATCTTGCTGTACTTCTACAGCCTTGACATATGTATCCTTTCCAATGAGTGCAGAAAATAACTGGCTTGTCCACGTTGAAGCCTCTGCCAGCAAACTGATAAACTTTGCAAGAGCCGGAGCAACAAATTCAACCAATGGCTGAAATGCCGTAGCGGTTGCGTTCTTAAGTTGCGTCATTCTTGACATAAGCAACGATAGCGCAGAATTAGTGCTATCGGAGTATTGCGCAAGGTTTTGCATTCCCTCGGTAACGCCGCTTCTGAGCCGGTTAAAAAGGACAAACAAAGAGCGTATACCGAGCGTATATTTCAGAATGGTTTTGATAGACGTTCCAACGCCACCAACAGATTTTGATGTATCCTTTATGGACTCGTTCATCTTTTTATTGCTTTTTGTAACCTTTTTCTGTTCGCTATCCGTTCTTTTTAGCTGTTTAATAAAGGCTGACAAAACAGACTTCGCCTGCTGAAAGCTGGATCTCATTTGGTCGTAAGGCGTATTAATTTTGGCTTGCGGAGCATTTAAGCTGACTATAAGTTTTTTGTATTCTTCAGCTTCCTGTCTTGCGCGCTGCAAACCCGCATAAGCCTTATCATATGGCGCGTCGCCCAAAGAGTATCCTGCTTTTTCAGCGTAATATAGCGCCTCTGTGTATCGGTCAATTTCGTCCTGCAAATTTCTCACGCTTGGAGACAGGCTTTTTATAGACCTTGAGGCAGATGAAAATGCCGTTTTGGCAATATTCGGAATATCCCTGAATGCCTGCGGAAGAATCTTCATATAATCAACTGTGTTTTTCAACATTGATTTCAGGTTATCTGTCCCGGCCTGTGCTCCGGCTGTATTGATTTTGCTGTCAATAATTACAGTTCCGTCTACCTGCGCCATAATATCCTCATTTCAACCGGCTGGCAAAAAATGCCCAGTCTTCATCAACCTGTGTTTCTCGCTCTAACTCTGGAAGAGCACATAAGGACTTGTTCTCTTTCAGAAATTCCTGCTCCCATTTCTCCAGGTTTTTTCCCTTGGAAAGCTTTTGCCGGATAGCAAGCACCTGTGAGAATAACCCTTCCTGTATGTTCATGAACAATCCGTAAAATGTCCACCAATGCATATACTTTCCGGGAATGCGCACCTCATATCCCGCCTGCGCATTGACTGCAGGAAATATAATCGGTGCGTCTTTTTCCCAGTCTACAACCCGCGGAGATGGCTTGTCTTCCTGCTCCATTCCGCAGTCAATAAACCATATAGCCTTTTGCGCCGCTTCGTTGATATATTGTTCCGGAATCGGGTCAATATATAGGATTTCGACCATTACCGCCGTCTTGGCATATTCCGGGAGGCCTGGGTCGTTAAATGCTTTCATAATATCCAATACCACCCGGAAATCAGTGCCAATCTCGCGCTCCGCGCCGCCCACATTAAGCGAAATCGGCAAATCCCATGCAGACATTACGGAACCGGCCGGAGGTATCCGCCAGGGCCGGCCTTATACTTCGCCGTATAGCTGTCCATTCTCTTTGATACTTCCTCCATATTCTTTCCGGTGACTTCCTGCACGATATCAATCACGGCTTTCATAATCTTGGCTCCCCACGTATCGCCATCTTCCATTGGCGTAAACGGAGAAGCAATCTTGAAAAATCCTGATGTGTCCGCGTTGAAAAGATAATCAATCTTTTCTTTTATCAGCGCCTCATATTTATCCATTATCTCTTCGGATGGATTGACCATTGCGTTGATTTCATCGATTGCCTCGGAATATGCCATTTCTACATCCTTATACCGGCTGAATATGCCCATGTCAGAAGGAACGAATTTCAGCGTTGCCAACACCTCGCCGTGTTGGTCGGTAAAATCGTAATACTTGACCGGGCTTTCAATGTTTATGGAAATGTTGGACATTGTACCTCCTTACAGTCCCGCGCCATCAGCGGTAAACGTCATAGTTTCCAAATCTACTACGCCCAGCGTTTTCGGACCGACATAATGTACTGTGTGGGATGTTGAAACTCCGGCCAGACCAGAAGCAAAATCACCCGGTTCAATAACGCCCTCCTGAATCCAGGCCCTTGCTTTGCCGGATTCATCAGTTTTGTAGCGTTTCACGCACAGGTACTGATTATGCAGCTCGGATAGTGTAGCGTCCGACTCCATCAGCTCGTCGATATGCTGAGAATACTCGTCTTCGCCAGAGACTTTCATGGGTTCGACAGTCATACTCTTGGCGTAGCCGGTAATCTCAAAATTGTTGTTTCCCAGCACGTCCTGGGATTCCTCCGTTTCCACGTTGGCGGAAATCGGCATATCCTCGATTCCCTTGCCGATAATGGCAAGGTTTTCTGATGTTACGGACTTTGTATTCCCGTCCTTAATCCAGAAGGTCATAAAGTCCTTCCTTTTGGCGTCTCCTTTTGCATACGTCCATTCAGCCATTGATATAATCTCCTTTCTTATGGTTCAAGTTCAAACTCGTTTGTATACTGGACGGTAATCGGGATAATCCAGTCCTGCGTGCCGTCCTCTTTCGGGTCTTGCCCGTAGGCATTATCCCGCGTTATGCGGATAATTTTTCTCCCGCCGTCCAGCTTGGGAAAATCCGCAAGTTTATAATCTGTGCCGCCTATCGTGACCGGCTCGGAACATAACCATTTGCCGAATGTGTCCACGAAATCGAATGCGGACAGTTTGCCGGTCTCCTTGGTCGTATTAGTGCGATAAACGAGAAAAAACGGATACTGGCACGTTTGGTTGATATACCCGAGAACGTCTTTCTTCTCCGCATATACCAGCGCGCCGGAATCGTTGGAGAAGCCGATATCGCCGTCATTCTCGATCTGCTCAAACCGCACCACTTCATTCTCGTAAAGCCCCGGAAACTGGTTTAGCAGTTCCCGCATAGCTTTCGTAATGACTTCGTACCCGGTTGCGTCCTTGCCTATCGGGCGGGGCTTATCCGCCACCGGCGATTCTCTTGACATTCTTCACCCATTCCTTTCCGTCTCTCTGCTTCGCCGCGTCAAACCAATGGTCGGTAACGGCGGGGTTATGTGTCTTGGTGTATCTCAGCGGGCGGTCAGTGGCTACCAGTTTCGCGCCCTTGCGGAACCGCAAGACGTATTCATCCGGGCCGGTCGCTATCTTGTAAGGCCCCTTGCCGGTCTCGCTGTCCACCATGACCTTGCCCTCATAGAGATAGCGCCCTTGCGGGCCGAAAGCCGCGTACACCCTACCTGTGCCTTGTATGGCTGCGCTCGCGGCGCGGGTGGTGTTGATAAACGTACCGTTGAGGTGCGGCATGAACGGAACCATGCTATTCATCACGTTCCCGTCAAGCTGATACTGCGCCTGCTGAAACTGCCGCTCAAACCGGGACAGGCTGACCTTAACCTCTATTTCCCCGTCAACGATAGAGAAAGATTTGAAGTGGTGCGTTTTGCTCATCCCTACGCCCCCAGAATCTCAAAATGCGGTATCACCGTATACGGCCCGCCCACGGTGGTAATGCGGTAAACATAGTCGTAATTCTGCACCATGTACGCGTAAAAGCCCTCCGTCCGCCGGTCGGTAAAGGCCGCGTCATTGACAACGCCGCCGTCCCATTCGCCGAGCCAGAAGAAATCGTCCGTGGTGTCGAACGTCAGCGTATCGTCGTAGAGGTCGTTGACCTGCTTCGCCCATTCTTTCGGCGGGAGCCAGATCAGCGGATTTCCCGCGGCGTTCAGTATCGGCTCATAGGTAAGCCCGTCCACGATAACGCGGCCCTGTTCCGTGTCGGTGTAGGTGATGTGCAACTCCGCGCTGTCGGTGCTGTCGGGGCCGTATTTCTTGAGGATAGCGCCCTTGTCAGTGATGAGGTCAGCGCCGTGGATAACGTGCGGGTACCACATGGCACCGGCAGAAGATTCGTAGAAGTTGAAAACCGTGACAGTCGCCGAATAGAACATGGTACCCGCTCCTTTCGCTTATTTCTTCGCCTGCTTATACATCTGGTTGATTCCCGTCGCCGCAAGTCCGCTCATCGTTCCCACGGCAAACGCGGTAATCCAGTCAGCCGCCGGAAACTCCGGCATGATATACATTCCCGCGATTCCGAGCACGCCGCCAAGAACGGCGAGGATGAACGGGATCCATTTATCGGGAATCTGCTCCCACGCCTTGCACCCAATGCCTGCGCAATAGCAGATGGCGATAATGGGGAGGCATGTGCCTAAACTCATAATGTCCATAGCCTTTTCCTTTCCGAACGTGTAAGGATTGCTTACACGTTCAAAGCAAATCCAGTTCCTTGAATACTTTGAATATCTTCGGAGATTGGATTGCAAACCAGTCAACCGTTGTTTCGTCATGCCCGAATTGCTCTGTATGCTGCCAGTTGCTTTGCAGTCCGCTCTCGGCCAGAAAAGCGTGAATTATTTCATGCCTCATACTTTTCTTTTGCACATATTCAAAGTTGCCGAGGTCGTTTGAGTTGTCAGATCGTATTGCGATCCGCTTGGCAGTAAAGTCGCAATACCCGTCCGTTCCTTCGTCTTTCATATCCTCAAACCGAATCTGATATTCGGTTCCAAGGACGTTTATTTTAGTATCCTGCATACAGAAGCGGCACTCCCTTATCGTTATTCACGCCGGACAGATACACCCGCGCCGTATCGTACAACAGCTTATTCGTCTTTTCCGTATCCCCGGCGGCGGCATATACCGCGCTCCATTCCTTTGCCCCGCTTGCCATCTGGGACGGCGAGGCGTAAGAGATGGATTCGGAGCCGGAAGAGCGGGAAGTGATAACGCCCGTAGTACCCGCGGCGGTCTGTGTTGACGTGCCGCCTGCGCCTGCCGCGGCGTTAGCCTGGCTCTCCGCAATCTCCAACAGATACATCTTTTCGGCCACCGCGCAGACGGCCATTTTAACGTCGTAGGCGTCGTATTCGTCATCCGGGAACCAGTTGCGGAGCCGCCGGAACGTCATTTTGTCGATAGCCTCCCGGCTCGCTTTTTCGGCAAGCCGGGAGAAATCAGCCTCGGGAACGACGGCCTTGCAGTGCGTGTTGTAAAAATCCCAATCAGCGTATGCCATAGCCGCCACCCCTTATCTCGCTCTGCGCGTTCTTATCATGGTCGGATTCTGCGCGAGTGTCGCTTTGCTGAAATCGACGCTAAAGATTTCCTCGCCGTCAGCCTTTGCGGTCAGCGTCTTGCCCTCTGCCAGATTCTCAATCCGCACCACAAGGAGCAAATCGCTGTCCACGGTGACGGTTCTGTTGCCGCCCTCGCGCCCGCTCAGTTCGATTTGTTCGCCCTGATACTTGGCGTCAAACTTGACCGGGAAGAAGTGGCCGTCTTTTTCAGCAAGCCCGAACAGGTCGCTCAAATCGTCCACATACTTCACATCGCCGCCCGCCTCGCCTTTGGTGCCTGTCCAGCTGATGGAGGCGGTCGGTTCTATCAGGTCACTGACCTGTTTGCCAGATTCGCCGATTTGCTGAGATTGCTCTGGCACTTTTATAATCTCAGCGCCAGTTATTCCGGCTGTTTTACCTTGAGCTGCGCATCTCCGGCTTTCAGTGCCCTGTAACCCGCGTTGACCTCTGCAACCGTAATATGGTCACTATCGGTTCCCGCGATTTCAGATGTTCCGTCCCACGGTGTCCATGTGGACAAATCCTGATGGTATCTCACGTTTACCTTGGCCTTTGCAATTCTGTATCTGTAGCTGTCGCCGCTTGCCTTTTCCGGCGCTATGGTAACTTTGGAATATCCATCATTATCCGAAGATGCTGCCGGAGTTACGGTCAACTGTGCAAGGCTCCCGGTATCTCCGGATACGGCCTCGCTCTCGGGCTTGTCTGCGTTCTTGTTGATGGTCACAACGGCGATAGCGTCGCCGTACTCTGCGAACAGGGTAAGGCCCATCAGAGCGTAAGAAACGCTCGTTGCGCGGTCATAGTCGCCCTGCACGGCAAAGCCGATAAGGTTCGTTTCGCCGTCGGTGGTGTAATTCAGCCCCATCCTTGCAAACTCGGAATCAGCCGGGTCGACATAGTAGGAAACGATATTGTTCATTGGGGTCGCAATCAGCGTTCCCCGCGGAATCTCGCTCGTGATGAACGTCCTTTCCGCGCCGAGGAAATTCTCGACATAGTTGAAGCCGAAAGCCGTCTGCACGGTAATCTCGGAATTGCCGAGGTAAGCATACAGGTCAAGCGTATTCACAAACACGACGGTTCCCGTCACGCTCCTGTGCATCTGCTTGAATTTGTCCTTTACCTTTCCGAGAGCCATTGCAAACGCCATCTGGAACGTCTTTTCCTCAAACTTCATCTCGCCGGATTTCAGCTGAGTGTAAAAGCGTTCAGAAACAACATCCTGCAACTGCACAAGGAATTCCTCATCGGTCATATTAACCGCCGCGTCATAGCCGTGGTCGGCCACCGCTTCAATGGAAACTTCCTTTGCGTACTTCTCCACTTTGATTTTGCCGAACGGCTTTTCCTTTACGGAGAAATGGGAACGCGGGATAAACGCACCCTCTTCCACTTCGCCGCTCTGAAGCTCTCCCTCTGCGTACTTGGTGGAAAGCACCGTGCCGTTAGCTTTACGGATGGGTCGGGTAATTCCCATAACCTCGCGCAGAGCGTCCCAGTTCTTCGCAAACTGGGTAACGAAATCGATTTTACGCGCCTCAAGCGCAATGTCCGCAGACACGATCAGATTGTCATGCGGGGCTGTGTATTCTGCCATAGTCATTCTCCTTTACTGTTTGAAAAGCGAGAGATTTTCGGCAATGGCCCTCTGTCTGTCGGCCTTGTCCGTCATGCTCTCAATGTCTTTGCGTGTCACGCCTCCCGGCGTAGCCTGCCGCCCTGCCGGAGCGGTAAACCTCGCCGCGTTGCGCTGCGCCTCCGCCTGCTTCTCGTCGATAAAAGCAGAGGCGTCTTTCTCACGCATCTGGGTGATGAGGTCGGAAAGCCCGAGAATCTTGCCGTCTTTCATTTTCAGCCCGGCGTCCTTGATTTCGGCCATAATGGCCCGCCTCGCCGCGTCGCTGGAAAACTTCACGGATTCCAGCTCAGCCTTGAGCGCGTCGTTAAAATCCCGCTCGTAAATCTGCGCCTGTGCGTTCTTTTCGGCGTCCTCGGCCTTTTTCTTCCAGTCCTCCAGATCGCGCTTCATCGTATCCAGATCAACGCCGTCAAAGCCTTTCAGCGTTGTTTCTGCGGTTTCGGCTTTCTCTTTCCACGTGTCGCGGTCGGTTTCCAGCTTTCCGTAATCGTTCACGGTTTTGTAATTCTCGTGGAATTTGACCCGGAAATCTTCTTTCTTGTCCTCCGGGATTTCAAGCCCAAAATCTTTCAAAATGGATTCGATGTTCTGCATTTTTGCCATACTTATAATCCTCCTAAACGTAATTGGTAAACCGCCCGTCAGCGGTAATGGATTAAGGCGGATGAACCACCGCCGGGGTAACGTCGAAGCCGGGAGTCGAACCCAGCCGCCTACCACTACTGCGGTTCATGACGCCGCCCTCATGGTAGCCAACGCTGCCGCAACTACTCGCTTCAGATATGCGCACTTTCTTCAGCTTTCGTTGGCGTTGCCGACACATTCTCCGCCTGTCACGGGCGCGCCTTCGAAAAGGACACGGGTTGAATTCCACCAAGGAAGGATTGCCATACGGAGCCGGCGTCCCGCAGACACCCAAGCCGCTTATCTTGGGGCCGTCCCGCAAATGTCGGGCGATCCGTGCATGGGCTTACATCCAAAGCCATCACCCGGAATCGAACCAGGATTCGCCGCTTACAAGGCGGCTGTACTGCCGTTGTACTATAATGGCAGGGGCGCTTCTGCGACTATCTGCCATAACCGCAGAAGCATGGGGGGAGTGGAGTATGCCAACCGACCCGACGGGAATATGCGCGGAAACTGGCATACAGACGGGACAGATGGGGTCGAACCATCGACATACGGCTTATAAGGCCGGCGCTCTCCCTGCTGAGCTATGTCCCGTTTGCGGCACCCCGGCCATAGACCGCCTGCCAGCAGACAGCGTAACCGTGAGCGCCAAACCCCACCGGCGCGGATGATACGCCTTAACAGGGCCGTTGCCCTAGTGGGGGAGGAGGTCTGTAACAAGAAAAGGGCCAAGCGCCCGAGAAAACCTCGAACACTCAGCCCCGAATGGCTTTTGACAAGCCCTATTGCTTGCCGTTCTTTATGGTCTTTTTGACTTCAAGTATCACCACTTCTCCCGTTTTCGGTCTCAGCTTGATCTCCACATCTGAGCCGCGGGAGAGGATGTAGTTGATGATGGGTATATCTTTTTCAGTTATCACGCGAACCTCATTTCTTCCGGCAGTATCTCCGGGAAGTCGAATATGTTCATTTGCGATTCTTCCGCCTGCAGGCGCTCGCTCGACAGCTTGTAATAATGCGGATCGAGTTCAAAGCCGACATAGCGGAAGCCTTTTCTGTGGCAGGCGATAAGGCTTGACGCGCTCCCTACATGGGTATCAAGTATCTTGTCGCCGGGGTGCGCGTAGCGAGATAAAATCCATTCATAGAGGGCGATGGGCTTTTGCGTGGGGTGGATGCGCTTTTCGTTAAGCGCCTTGTTTCCCTGTTGCACGTTTCCCTCCCATATGCTTTTGCCTTGCATCATTCCACTCCACATATACCGAAAGATGCGTACTGCAGAATCAAAACTTGTCCACGCCAGTTCGCAATCTGCAAAATCATTATCGCCATTCTGCTTATCCCATACAATCCAACAGTGAGAATCATACGGAATCCGGCTTATAAAGTGATTCGCGCCCCATATGATTTGATTCCGCGATACCCGGAATAATTCGTCAAAATACTCTTTTTCAGGAGGATTCAAGTCTTCTCCGGCATAGGCTTTATAGTTTTTTGAGATGGCGAGTTTACCTCTTGTGTGATTGTTCTTTCCGCTCTCGCCTATCCCATACGGCGGGTCGACAACGGCTAAGTCAAAATACTTGTCCGGGAATTGCTTCATACCCTCGACGCAATCCATGTTATAATATCCGAAATCAAGCATAGCCGTCACCTCCCCTCATGCTGCTATTTTACCATAGCCGGAGAAAAAAAGTGTCAGCACATTTCAAAAGCGGCAGGATTTCCCTACCGCTCCAATTCTTTCGCGACGCACCGTTTTATAAATTCGGATAGGCTGATTCCCTCCGCCTGCGCCCGTTCCTTCCACTTGTCCCGTTCGCCATTTTTCAAGTACAATCCCACGCGTTCATATTTTTCGTCGTTGTATTTGCGGCTTGCCCGCTTTTGCGATTCTGAATATGGCATAATCCACCTCCTGCGATTATGATATCACAAAAAATATACTAACGCAAGTATAAAAGTGCTTGACATTATACTAACGTTAGTATATAATGGGTATATCAAGAGAAATTACAGCACCGCCGCGGAGAGACGACGGCAAGAAAGGAAGAAAATTATGAAGAAAGCAAGAAACATCAAGGTTGGTGACGTGGTGCAGTTCCCGGCTTATGAGTTTGCAAAATACCGTAGCGGTTGGAATGGTTGGATGTTCAGAGCCGCGATTGTGGATAGGTTGTACACCTCAAAAAGCGGAAAGCCCTGCGCCGAAATTACATATTGCTCCGGCGTTGCAGGAAGATATCAGCTTTTGCCGAACAAGGAAGTAAAAACAAGGGTATTACTCGACAACCTGTTTCAGTTCAACGTTCCGTTCTGCGAAAAGAAGTACAGGGAAATGCGGGAATGCGAAAAGAGCGGCGAACAGGTTTGCTGGGACGAAGATACCGCGTTGTTGCTCAATCACGGAATCATAAAAGAATTTTAATACATTCCCGCCCCGGAGGTAACGAGGATACGCAGTTACAAAGATTTATTTTTCTTAAATGGGCAGAGGGACGGTCAGCGCCGCCCCTCTCCTTGTTACATCATCCTCTTCAGCTTGTCCACGTAGCGCATGATCGTATTTTTCTCTTCGGCACAATCAGCGTCCCGGCCAAGCATGGCGATCTCTTCCGTCAGCCCGTCCAGATGTTCCTCAAGCGCGCCGATCATCCTCTGCTTGCACTCGGGAGACTTCTCGCCGCTCCGATAAGACTGCTTCGTGGTCATGTACTCGTCATACGGGTCTCCACCGCCGTTCCGGGAATATCCCCTCATGCTCCTGCCGTCCATGCCGTCGCCGTAGCTGTTCCTGGAATACCGGCCCATGCTGTCGCGCCTGCGCCCGCCGCGGGAATAGCCGCGGGCCTGCGAATATCCGCCGTCGCGGGAATAGCCGTCAGATTCGGAATAGCCGCCGCGCATTTCATCCTTGACAATGTCGTTTCTGCGCGGCTTCTTGATCTATCTGCAATAGGCTCTGTTGTAATGACGAATTATTTGGATAATTCATAGAGACGCCTCCTATGTTTTATGGGAATAGCGTACAACAAAAATAGGGTCTTTGACAGTTCATCAAAGACCCGTAAAAGTATCACGAAAGTATCGCTATTATTTATCGCCAAACAGCGCGGAAATCAGTTCTTTTTTTTCTTGATTCGTAAGTTTTGAAGCATTACGCGCAATCATATCTCGTATCATTGGAAAATAAAACTCGTCCGACTCAATCCCCAATAGATAATCAGAGGTAGTATGTAATTCCACGGCTATATTGGCAAGAACCTCTGATTTTGGTTCTCTCTCTCCAGAGATATACCTTGACATAGTGGCTTCAGTCACGCAAATGCGCTCAGCCAATTCCTTTTGCATCATGCCCCTGCTTTTCAGCAAATCCAATATTCGGATTCCCAATTCTTTATTTCCCACGTCAGCACACCCTTATAATTTTGTCATTCACCCGCCTGCTTATCCGCTTGACGGTCGATACGCTCACATTCATCATCTCAGCGCATTGCTCAAGTGGTATCGCCTGCGCGCGCAGGTCAAACAGTTCCTTTTCTTCCGCCGTGAAATTACAATAAGCGCGGAAATATTCCAGTTCTGGCAATGTAAATCCGCAGATTCTCAAAGTAATATCCCTTATTCTTCCGACAGCTTCTTGATTAACTCGCTCTTCGTTTTTTTTAATCCGTCTATGTTGTTGCCGGTGATCTCATGGTCGATAATGGCAATAAGCGCCTGGCACATGGATGCCTGCATGGCTTTTAACTCGCCTATGGATTTATAGTCCTTATTTACGTTTTCCTCCAGCGTGTCCACGCGCTTGCGCAGATTCACGGTAGGCTTAAGCATTGACCATATCACCGTAGCGCCGCCGCCGAGGATGGAGATGCCGCCGCAGATTTCAAGTAGGGTTTTTAAGAATGATGTGATGTCCATAATGTCACGCTCCGTAATTCATTAAGAATGGCTCTCTGAACGCCTTATATAACTCTTTTTCAATATCGTCTTTATAAACGCTCGTTACAATCCCGCCAATGTTTATTTCCATTGTCTCTCTGAGGACAGGCGCGGCGGCGCTCTCTGCTATCCCGTTTTTGGTTGCTTCTGCCAAATGCTGTTCTCCATAATATGCCTCTCCCTCCATGCGCTTTTTATCGCATTTATCGCGGAATGGGCATTCTCTGCACTTTTTCGACATTCTTGACAATGTTCCCATCTCCATCACCTCGCATAGTAATATATCGGCACTTCGTCGCCACTATCCCACACGTCGTAATATCTCCCATCTACCACGCATACAACGTGACCGCTCGGACATAATATGTATGTTCCATATGGGTGATCCCAGCAAAAATCTTCTACCGTGTAATCATCGCGCCCCATGCTATCTACCACATAACGGCGGAATCCGTTTTCGGTCAGATACGTGCCCCATACATGGTCACTCTCCATCATGTCAGCTTTGTGCCGTCCAACTTCCGCAATCTCAGAATATGTCGTTTCCCAATCCTGCCCCATTGCCTTGCAGATGGCGCGGATGGTGCAGTCAGTCGTGCGGCGGGCGCGGGGGTTGGGGTTGTAGGGTTGCCAGCGGCTCATGGCCACCACCTCACTACTGACTTGATGTTATCGCCAATACAGAAACCGTAAAGCACAAGAAATGCCGAATCCATGCACGACGCGCCGCCGTTTCTGATGATTGAGGGAATCATAACAATGACTCCCAAAATGCCAAGAAAGAAAGCAATTTGGCTTAAAGCCTTTTCCATGATTTTACTCTCCTTTTCTATTATTGTACCGCTTCGCCGCGCATATCGCCTTTATTACAATCGCTCTGTACCATTCCAGACGCGATTTGTCTGTAATATTTCTCCCGGTCTTCG
This sequence comes from uncultured Lachnospiraceae bacterium, assembly GCA_947629545.1. Taxonomy (GTDB): domain Bacteria; phylum Bacillota; class Clostridia; order Lachnospirales; family Lachnospiraceae; genus UBA3402. Next base: position 19,865 of record CANREE010000017.1, read on the forward strand.
CCGGTTATGTTTATTGATTCCTGCAATCTTGATATGAGGCACTTTTCTTTTTCCTCCGCACTTGCGTCCATCATTCCTTCGTTAATTTCCATATGCCTTTTCACTAAACTTAAAATTCGAGCAAAATCAGCCATATCATTTTCCTTTCGCCGTATTGTACCGTTTTGCCGCGCCTATCGCCTTTGTCGCCGCCTGCCTGTTCCACCGCGCAATTTGGATTCTGTCTGCGAGCGGGCGGAGGTTGTTCTCGCGGCAGTAGTCTTGATAGGCTTTGTTCTGCTTCTGAAGCAGGGCGGATTTGCGGTCGAGTTCCTGCTGCAATTCAAATTTCGCCCGCTCATCCGGGCATTTATCGACCGCCTCCTGCATGCCTAATACTTTCCGCTTTGTGTCGCGGATACGGCGCTCCAAAAGACGTTGACGCTGTTCCTTTTCGTACAATATGCGGTTTTCTTCGCTGTCGTACTCAGTATATGGATTGTTCTGGCCCTCAAAATACGGGCCGAAGCTATGGCGTTCGGCAGTTTGCCCCTCCAATCCCATCCACTAGACCCCATCCGCAAGTCTGAACAAAATCTGGATACAAACTACTCATTTACACCACCCTCTTTCATTTCGTGTATTGCATTGTAATACAATGTATGGTATAATAATAACGAAAGGAAGTGTTAATATGAATGATTCAAATTCCAAAACATTCAGCTTACGCCTACCGAATGACTTGCGATTAAAACTTGAAGAACGCGCTAAAAATGAGGGTAGGTCACTTGCCAATCTTATTATTTACATCTTAAAGGAGGCCGTTTATAATGAGTCAGTTCCAAATTTACATGATTTCAAATGACTTAAATGATAAGGTTTATATTGGTCAAACCACTCAGTCACTAAAAGATAGGTTTTACGGCCATCTAAATAATCCATCAAGCCCAATGGGAAGCATAATGCGGGAGAACGGTGAAAGTCATTTCAAAATTTCTTTGCTAGATGATTCCGCCAATAATCTCGACGAGCTTCTCGAAAAGGAACGATACTATATCGAAAAGTATAATTCTATTGAGAACGGATATAACCGCACCGTCCCATACAGGACAAACGGAAAGGTTCATAAAACAATCCGTATAAGCAGTTCAATGGAAACACCTTTATATGTTAAGCTGAAAGCATATTCTGAGGAAACCGGCATCCCCATAAGTAAATTACTTGATCGGTCAATCGCTATGTTTCTGGAATCAATCAAGAGGGATTAAACTCCCTCTTTTTATATGTTTATTTTGCTCCAATCAATGGCATAAATCCCGGCCTGCCAGTATGAATGGTTCGTATGGTCTGGCCCTCCAGAGCCTGTTCTGGCTCCCATGTGGCTGCTTACAATGCACAGCTTAACTCCCATCTCTTTCATTCTGGCAAGTGTTATGTCTCCGCAAGCCTGCGCCACTCCGGTTCTTACACACATGGACGTTGCCGCCTCTATGGTCAGTTTCCTGCCGGATGGATATTGAACATATACGCCATCCGACGCAACGTTCTCAACGGCCATTCTGACGGCCTGCGTGTACGATTCTGCGCCGCTCGTAACAAGGTTGTAAGCCTTGTCGCACTCATCAATAAATATCTTCTGTGAGGCATTCGCAAAGGTTCCAGTATAGTTCTTCCACGTGTTCAGCGTCTTTGTATAATTCCGCTCCATGAGCCGCATGAGCGCCGGAGATTGCATGAGCGGCGTCGGAGTAAGCCCCGCGGCCTCATAGATGGCGTTGTCGGCTTCTATGGCTTTCACGCCCGCCTCCGTCATGGCTTCGCGAATCTCAGCCTCCTGCCGCTTGGTGTACTTGGCGAGTTCGGCGGTGATATCCTCTAAGAGATACCCCGCCTCCTGCAACGTGCGTATTCTCCACGCGTCGGATGATGTAAGCAGGTAATCATCACCGCGGCCTATGCGGATAATCATGCGGTCGATAATCTGGCGGATAAGGTACGCATGGAGATCTTCGGCGATTGATTCCGCGCCCTCGGATATGTGGGAGAGGTACTCAGGCGTCAGCATTTTTTTGCCCCCAAAATGCTTCCATCCTGCTCACAATATCGCTATAGCACATATCTATTGTGCATATATATTTTTCGCCAGTAAACGCGCACCAAAAGCACTCACTGCATTTTCTATCCTGCTCGCTCACTACGTTGCGGCATTTCTGTTCGCTTATCGGTATATATACTTCGTTGGAGTTGTTTTCTCCCATTCTCTCATTCCTCCCCGAACAGCGTCGGCGTTTCCGGCTGCGCCTCTTCTACCATAGCGCGGGCGTCGGCCTCGCTCATGTTCTCGAATTTCATGAAGTACATCCACGCCGGAACCATGCCTTGCACCACGTATTTCCACCACGTCTGCTTATCCTCTTCGTAAGAATACGTGATGTCCCCGAAATCATATGTAACCTCGTACGCCCCCACCGGCGCAAGGCCGTAAAGGTCAGCGTATACGGATTCCGCATAGATGGCGCCGTCGAGACAAGCCTCCAACTTGTCCCGCATGTCCTTGATAAGCTGGATGGTGCGCTGCTGCTCGCTCTCGATCTGCGTGGCGGTGGCAATACCGGATTTCTCATTGAAAACAAAATAACCGTTTGAGAAGCCTACCTTATAGCCAATCTGGGAAAGCAGATTGTTGATTCCAGTCAAGCGCACATCCGTATTAAGCTGCGGGTTAATCTCTTGATAGAAGTCATTCGGACCGCTCCCGAATACGTTCTTGACGTAATGCGGCAACTTCGGATTGTTCACCCCGGCCTGTCTGGCCTTGAGATTCGTTCCGCTCTCAAACATCAGCCGGTCATCAGCCAAGATAATCTTCTCGCTGTCGAATATCTCCCCGGCGTTCCGGCTATATGCCACGTCAAGGTCATGTAATTCTTCGATAGCCTCGCGGAATACCGGCATGCCCAGCGGCGAGGAAATATCCACGTTGTTCGCGGCAGGCGTGCGGAATACGCCAAACATAGGCCCGTCAAGCCGCTCCCCGGCCTCTTTCGTGATGGGTGGCGTGTCTTCCATGAGGTCGGCCCACTTTGTCTTTTTAAGGTCGATTTTGTCCCCGATAGCGTTGGGCGAATGGGACATATACGCCCGGTTCGAGATGTAGTACGGATAATAGACAGAATCGCCGTCGCGCGTCTCAACGAAGCGGTGATATTCGAGACGGGTATAATAGCGGTCGCCGTCAGCATACGTGTCCTTGAAGATGATTCCGTTGATGTTCTGGTTATCGCAATCGGTCAGAATGAAGTCCTGCGGCGTGAACATATCGAATCCGTTCCCGTTGGGTTTGATGATAACCGTGCCGTAAGCGCAGCCGTATTCCACCCAATGGCGAATCTGGAAATACATCTTCTCAACCTGCGCCTGCAGCCAGTCCGCCCGCTCGCTCCCGTCGATCTGGATACCAATGGCAAGCGTGGTAAGCCGCGCGATCTCGGAACAGATGCTTTTCGCAAAATTCACCGTTTTCACATGGTCTTTGTCGTGGCTCGCGTTCGTCCATTCCGGGAATCCCCGGTATATATTGGCGCACTGTGCAATAAGCGCCTCCATCTCCGGGGATTTGACCTCTTTCACGTTAAAATCTTCTTCGGCCTGCTTCTTGAATAACATACCTATCCACCTTTTCACCGTTGCTATAATTCCCATGTAATCTCACCATCTCAAAATCAGGTAATGTTTTTCGGTTTTTCCCAATCCATTATCTTACCGCACCAAGGACAGAAGTTCGCCATCCCCACCCATCTTCCCTCTATCGCCTTTCCACAATCGCACCATCCAACAAGTTCTATTCCCCATTGTTCGATTTCTTCTTTAGTGGCTCGCTTCATGTGCGCTATCCCTTTGAAATCTCCATATTTCTTTTTCGCCTGGTCAATTCCATCCGAATATCCTTTCCGATAGGCATCTTCTAGTGTCCTTTTTGCATCTTTCAACAAATAATCAATTTCATCAATCATGCCGGGTTTCCCCTCCTCATTGATATCGGGCTTGTCGCGTATCGTAACGCGTCTATCCAGTGATTGTTGCGGTCTGGATAGCCGTCAATCACGTCCCCGTTGCCGTCCACGTCATGCTCATACTCTATAATCTCTTTATACGCCCGCGGCGTCCTTGCCGGGTCGATAACGATTGTACGCGCCTGCAACCATTCAAATGTGCGGCGGACACTCCCCGGCCCTACGTTGGCCTGCCTGGCGGGAAGTTCGCAGTCCTTGAAATCGTCAATATGCTCCTGTTCGTCCGCACCGCAGTATATGATGTAATCGTCATAGCCAGCTTCTTTTATCCGCTCCGCCATATCTTTTACCCGGATAAGCGTACCGCCCATTTCGTCAATGAGCATAATCTTCTCGGTAGCGTGGGAGTATGAGCAACGGATGAACGCTTTCGGGTCTGGCTCCCATCCCCAGTCTTGGCCTTGATATATCTTTTCCTGCCGCTGAATTTCCTCGTCGGTTATCGTCCGCACTTCCAGATATCGGAATATCTCTGTCCCCATTCCGATAGGCACGCCGAGATATTCGTGCTTATATGCGTCCGGGCGCGTCTGCTTCAGATGTTCTGCCTCGTCCAGGAACGGCTGCTCTATCCATTCCGGCGGTACGGTGATATATGTGCTATGGTGCGTAAGCCTGTTTTCCTTTGGCTCGTCCGCGTAAGCGTTCGCCCAATTCGCTTTGCTGATCGGCGGGTTGAACGATTCGAACATATATCCCAGCTTGCCGCCGCGGAGTGCTGACTGCCGGATATTGCGCATTTCTTCCGGCCCGTCGAATTGGTCTAATTCCTCAAGCCACAGAACGCCGATATAGCCAAATTCCGGCGTGATAGACTTAACTTTTGTCGGGTCGTCCATGCCGCGGAAATATATCTTCTGCCCCGTGGCTTTCAGCGTTATCTCATACGGGCTGACGGTGGAAGCAAACTCATCATCAAGCCCCTGTTTATGTATCGCCCATTTAATCTTGGCATATACGGAATCCTTTACGGTGTTTGCAACCTTGCGGCAGACAAGCGCATGAACGTCGTGATTGTTCTTGAGGATTTCAATAATCGTCATGGCAATCACGGAGGATTTCGCCGAACCTCTCCCGCCCTTGAACGTATACTCCGCATAGTCTCCGTTTCTGATATGGCGGACGGCGGAATGGAAGTTGTCAGGAATGTCGTGTAAGTTCATGAAATACCCACGCTTCAACCGCGCTTCTTCCTCAGCCTTTCGCTTGGCTTCTTCAGCTTCTTTTATCCGCAGGGCTTTTTCCAGATCGTTGGCGGCTTTCAGCTTGTCGGAAGTAGACACATCAAGCCCGAATTGGTCTTTTTCTTCCCCCTTGATAATGCGGGTGCGAAATTCCTGTATCTCCTGTATGGTGCAGATGTTCGCGGAATCGGTCTGCGCCTGCCGCTCGGCGATATAGGCGGAAATAGACGGTTTTGACAAGTTTTCTGTTCCTATCTGCCTTGCGCTACTCTTTCTATATCCCGCCTGCCTCGCCGCTTCCGTTGCATTTCCGCAAATAAGATACGCGTCCGCGAACGCCTTTTGTTTCGGCGTCATTTAACCACCGCCTGTCACCTTTTCAATCGCCTCATAAGGACTGTTGGCATACACGAGGCTTACGATTCCTGTTTTTATATTTCTGACTGAATATAACCTTTCCTCGTGGTAAAACGCCATATATCCGTCTTTGTATGTAGTTCCACTCACATTTATAGATGGATTAAACTCCATCAGTGTATGCGCCAATCTGTCGATTGTCAGCCCGCCTTTATCGCTCAGTTTCATTCTCTCACCGCCTCCCATATCTCCCGCAAGCACCTTGTTACATTCTGTTCCCCGTATTATCGTACATACCAAGTTCTTCTAATGCGTCAGCCACAACATCCATAAATCTTTCTTTTGTCTCGTCATAATCTTCTAACATATCATCAAGAGGAATCTCTCTTGACACATATTCATATAACCATTCGGCAAGACCTGTAACAGAATAACCCTTTACCTCCACATCATCTCCGATTTTCTGTATGTCCCCATTAAGGTAATGAGCAAATGGCATTCTTCTATCGGCTCCCACAAATACCGGCGTTCCCTTTTTAATCATGACCTCAGAGCCAAACCCTTTTATTTGTTTGGTATCCTCACGGAAAATTAATTTCTGCCCTATGCAGTAAATTTCTTTTTTCACGTCCATGTCTACTCCTTTCTAGTCAAACGATTTTTGACCAAATCTTCATCTCTACGCCTTAATTGCCTTTGAGCTTCAGATATAATTTCGTGGTAAGTTAATGCCGTTTCCGTAAGATCTTCTGCGCTCGAGAACCATTCCTCTATACAACTTCTCATATCATCAACACTGAACATAATTTAACCTCCTGCTTTGTCTCTTATCTGCTCCCATATGTTTTTTAGACACTCCACAACCTCAACCTGCGAACACGTCCGCAGTATCTGGTAATCCTTGACCACCCACCCCTCTTCACGCCGCTGCCATGTCGGTGTGGATAAGACATAGGCGGTAATCATGCGGCACTGTTCGGGTGAGTAGAATTGCGAGGTATTCAGCTTTATGACTAAGCCGGTGCGGAGGATTGCGGTTTGTAATTTCTTACTGATTGCGTGTAGGTTTGCCATATTATCCCCGATACGGTTCCGGGCATTTCTGCCATGCAACAACATCTTTTTCGCTTACGCCACCGTAGCCGCCAGAAGGAAGTATTGACCAGTACCAATGCCCCTTTGGATATTCCACTCGGTCAGCTTGCCGCACCTGTCTGCCGAATGCCCCTGTGTCATATGTTACTAAATATCTTCCCGCCTTTTTCGGCGGTTCGCCTGTTGCCCACTTTGCCATATTTTCTCCTTCCTGGGCCTCCTGCCCCTATTATACCAATGCCGGGGAGTGAAAAGTGTCAGCACATTTTACGGCATTGCCGCCCCGCGTTATTGCGCGACGCAGGGCGGAGCCGGTCAATACTCAAATCCCATGTCGTTCATGTAGTCAGATATGGTGATCTGATTCGGGTTATCACCAACCCACCACCGCATAACATGTTCGCCGTCTGACCAAGAAATATCATTTCTCAATCCGGCTTCTTTCCGCGCTTTCAACATTCTGTCAAAAGCCCTTACATATGCTGTCCGATACTTTGGATATTTTTCAAAATCCGCTTTCATCCCATGAAAATTTTGAAGTGGGCACCCTATGCACCCTATCCTTTTTTCTCCGCATTGATATAACGGGTTTGATTTGCATCCATAATATTTCAAAAACTCCCAGACATCTTCATCCTCCCAGTCAACTATCGGATTGACCATAGTTGATGTAGTTCTGTAGCAGGTTTCGACAAATCTCCGCGTATCAGCATTGTCGTCATTCAGTATCGTTCCACCCTTTTTATTTGTGAAAAATTTTATACCGTCTTCCTCTGCTGCTCTCTGAACGCTTTTGGGTTTTCCAATTATTTTCACAAGGCCTCCGTTTTCTCGCCTGCTTTCGCTTTCGGCCCATCTGACGCCTGTTATTTTCATTCGCCCTTTCCCGCCACGTTCCTTGAATTTTTCGCAACAATATCTTGCTATCCGTGTAGGTGGGAATTTTTTCTCAACGATTAATTTCCACATTGTTGTGCTTGGATATTCAATATTTTCTTTTCCTATCGTTTCCCGCACATACATAACCGTTTCCGGCGCGTCAACTGTTGTGAGATTGCGCTTGCATTCATGCTTCACGTTTGCCAGTTCAGCAAGTATCCTTATACAGTCGCTGTCTTTTCCTCCGCTATAGCATAAATAATACGGCTCACTTTCCGGCTCGAATGATTGCAGATAGTGAATTGCCCGGTTCTCTTTTTCCCGGTTCACTCTTTCCACCTCCCCGCCATCCTCAGCAAATCATAAAACTTCGCCAGCGTCCGCCGCTGATGCGCATAGAAATCATCTTTCGTGACTGGTATGTACTTCCGCTTCGCTTGTTGGTAATACCCCGCCCGCGGCTCCGTAAGGCTGCGGATAACCTCATCCACAAGGCCGTAAGACGCTGCCTTCGCCGCCTGCCGGAGAAGTTCCGCCTCGTCGGCGGTAAGGTTCCGGCAGATGTGGCGCAGGCGCTTCTCGTCTTCCGGCTGGATGCCGTAATCGGAAAGGTGCATATCACGCGCCCTCATTGTGGGCCTCCGCGGGTTCGTTATCCCAATCTATCTCCACATCTGCAATTTCTGCTTCGGTGGCCTCACCATTTAGCCACTCAACAAAAGATTCTGTGTCTCTCGTGCATACATCTTGTTTACTATGCCTGATCACGCCCTCTCCTCCTTTCATGCCACTCGTTCCCTGATATGCCGCACCGTCGCCGGCGTCATCTGTGCATAATACCTCGATGTCACATCCGGGTTTGCATGACCCAACACTGCCTGTACGGTGCCGATATCGCATCCCTTGTTGATTAGCGTCATTCCGAGTGTCTTGCGCCATTTGTGCGGATACACGCGGGTGCGCTGCGTCACTCCGGCCCGCTTTCCAATTCTTTTTATGGCGCCTCGCAACCCTTCAACCGACATCTTTCTATGCGGCGCCCGGCTGTTCACGATCAGGTAAGGCGAATCATCTTCCCGTTCATCAAGATATTTGCGTAGGTAATGCCTCGCCTCGCCGTCCAGATATAGCGTGTTCCACCGCCGGCCCTTTTCGGTTATAACCGAGATGTCGCCGGTCTGCAAATCCACCTGATCCAGAGTGATATCCACGATCTCCCCGATTCTGGCGCCGGTGCTGCGGAAGATCTCCAGTATGGCCCGCTCCCGGTTGTTCTGGCAGGCGTCCCGCATATCCAATATGTCGTCCACTTCGAAATAATCAATCTTTTTCTGGACTACCCTCAACGGCTCAACGGATTCTACCGGGTTGCTGCTTGTAAATCCTTCACGTATCATCCATTGCCAGAACGACGACAGGTTCCTGCGCTCATTGTTGATCGTCGTTGGCTCCAATGGCCGGCCGTGGTTTTTGCGCTTGCTGTACCATGTCATGTAATATCTGATGTCCGTCCTGTCCATTTCCGGGAGGGTCTTGTTCCTTATCAGCAATATCAGCTTTCGGATGCTGATAAGGTACTGCTTCTTCGTTTTGATTTCTAACCGCTTCGTGCTGATGAACAGTTGGATGATATACGCGTTCTTCCCGTCTATCTCATCCTGATAGGCAGAAGGAAGCGTGGTCACGCCCTCCATCCTGATTCCGGCCATCTCATCCAGTATGGTCTGCTCAAGGATGTGCAGCTGCTCCGGCGGAAGAATCCCGGCCATCTGGACAATCACGTTGTTCAAAAATTCCTGCTTTGTATCCATATTTTCCATCTCCTTTTTTCTTGCCTAAAGACAGGAAATATGATATACTTGTCTTAGGCAATGAATGTGCGGCGGCTATCATCTTGGCGGGTGAGCCGCCGCTATTATTTTATTTTCTGCTCATGATCCGATGATCCGTCAGCATCTCGGTGTAAGTTATCGTTTGCAACGGGTATTCCGGCCCGTTGCCCTTTACGGTAACCAAATGCGGGTATATGCCTGTCACATGGACTCGGCGCCACCTCTCCGCCAGTGCGCCCGCGGCGTTGCGGTCGCGTACCATCCGCGGGTAGTTAAGCGTGTCGCCGATCTTGATACTGTCCCGCAGGGCCGCAACCTCGTCGAGCGATATGCCGCCGGTTGTCGGCTTGTGTATGCCGTGTAACAATACGTCTTTACCCAATGCTCCCATTGTTCCCCTCATTAATCCGTTCTCTTACCCTCTGTAGCGCAATCGCATCATAGTCCGTATCGCGCTGCTCAAAATTGTGAAACCGATTCGGTGCCGGTGTAGGTTTCGCTGAAACCGTGCGTTTCTGGTTCAGATAGCTTTCAAACTTTGTCCCGAAAAGCGTGGACGGTCGGAGATATATCTCCCGGTCAGTGCCTTTCCACTCCGAAACCTTTTTGTCAATCACGGCCTTAAAGTCGTCAATGGTATATCCGTCGTTAATCCTTGCCCGGATATGCTTGCGGGTGTCCTCAGAAGATTGCCGGAATTTCGTACCGGCCTTGAGATTCAAGTAATCCACAATGTCCTCATACGGGTATGCAGGGTGGCCCCCACTCGTGGGCGGCGACACATTATGGTTTTTATTATTATTTATATTATTACTTTCTTCCCTTTCTTCTTTTATTGGAACTGCCGCTTGACTGCCGTCTGACTGCCGTTCGTCTGCCGTTTGACTGCCACTTGACTGATACTTATCGTAGTTTTTTATTGAAAATACGGTAAATTTCTGGTGCCGTTTGACTGCCACTTCGCCGCCGTTTTCTAACCTTTTTACTGCCGTTCGAACGTTCTTTATGGAAAGACCTGTTTCCTTTGCCAATTCCTCGTATGTCGAGGAAAGCGATCCTCTCGGAACATCAACGCCCATGTGTTGCCGCGGCTTCCAGTTTGCCTTCAGAAGCATGTGTAGGAATAGCCTTGACGTATTGATGTCCTTATACCATTGCCAGTCGAGAAACTTGCGGTATAATTTGATGTGGCCCTCCATCACTCAAACATCTCCATTTGCCCGGCAACTTGCTTATTTCCCATCCCTGCGAACCTCTGAGCGGCCATTGTGGCAGCTTTAATCGACCTCATGCGGCTGTTCTGCATCCGCACCCAGATAGCAGCTTCCTGCCGCCCCTGCGGGGTCGTTTCGGGTATGTAATAGCCGCGGCCAATGCTGAGAATCACGCGGTCATGCCGCAAGTCCTCTATCGCATCACGCACACGGCGGTCTTTGTATCCCGTCCGGGCGGTAAGTTCTTCCCGCGTTGTGGCGTTCGCACGTCCTACGCCAATGGAGTTATATACGGCGGCCTTGACAAGCTCAAAGTCATTCTTTTGGCATTTCATAAACCGTCCTCCTGTCGTCGTAGGCGTTCATGATCTCCCTTAATATATCGGTAGTTCGGGATTTGTCATACTTCCCTAAAAGTACCAGTCCATTACTTCCATAGAATGAAAAACCATATATGGCTTCATTCCCGATGTGATACGAAATGCCGCTCAGATTATCTAGATTTGCAAGCGACTGTCCGTTTTGGCTTAAAATAAGCACATCTCCCTCCTTTCCGGCCCCGCTGAAACGGGGCCTGGTGCAAATCAATGGGTTCCGCCGTGACGCATCACCCATAAGTCGATCAGCCTTTCAATAATTCCGAATTGTCGTAAATATTACCGATAACAACAATTTTCTCGCAACATCCCATATACAAATAATTTCTTCCATAATTCTCAGTCCCGTTAGTTCCTTTGAAATCCTGTTCTTCATTGTCCCAAACAATAACGTAGGTTTTCGATTCTCCGTTATATGTCATTTCGCATATATCGCCCTCGAAAATCTTCTTTCCGCTTATGTCGGTCAATCCCGTGTACTGTCCAATAGTTTTCGGATCAACCTCGTACCACTCTGTACTATTCAACGAATCGTCGTCCGGCATGATATAGTGCCAAGTGCCTTTATAGCTTTGATATCCGCCGAAAATCCACTCGTCAGAGCCTAGCCTGCGTCCGCGAAACAATATCTCTCTCACAATTACCTCCTACAAATAATTTCTTCCAAACTCCCGCATAAACTCCGCCCGAGTCCCGTAATGCGCCTCGTAATATTCTTGCGCCCGCCGTTTCCAGTACAAGTCGAGGTCGCGGTTGAAATGGATTCCGTAATCCGCCATGTTGTGCCAGTCTGGGCGGAGCGGTATCACGAAACCGTATTTCTCGGACAGTGACCTGTTCGCCGCCCCGAAAACGTGGTGGATGGCGACGGTGGGGCTGCCGGTGATAACGCAGTGGGCGAGGTCGTCTGTGAGGACGCTATACAGTTTCATAATCCCACCTATAGCCTTTATGCGAATCTCTAATTTTCTTACAACAGTTGCACACGCAAGACGGCTGAAATCCAAGCTTCGCAACATCATTCAAATATTCAAACCTTATCTTTTCACCTGTTTTGACGTTTGTCCCAATTACCGGCTTGTAAAACTTCCTTTGCGACTGGTGAAGATTGGAAAGCCATTCTGTGGTTCTTTTGTTTCTTCCCTGTGCAACCATCCACTCAGAATTTTCTTTGTACGTACACCACTCAAGATTGTCCGCGTTGTTATTCAGTGGGTTATTGTCGATATGGTTTATAAGCGGCTTATTATCCGGGTTTTCAACAAATGCGCTTGCAACTAGCCTATGGACATACACGGACCGCTTTTTATCGTTCTGATGAAGAACCACACGAAGATATCCAACCCCATTATCTGCCGGCTTCATGATAATTTCCTTTCTTACATGAGACCGAATCTTCCCGGTGTTGCTAATCTCATATGAGTCGAATCCGGGTATCACTTTCCATTGTTCATTTTCTCCCATTGTTCTAACGACCTCTTCATATCTTGTGATGTCGGTGTTTCCAATCCCATTTCTTTCATGTCGGAAATGATGTCATCAAGAAGCACCGAAAACTCCTTTGTGTCATAGGTTGAACTTCCGTAATAGCAAAGCATTTCAACGCCGCTCTTGCCGTTCACATTTATTTCCCCGACAACTTCACAGGCCCTCCATTGCCGCTTCATGTGTTCGACCGCCTGCGGATGCACAACTATATAAGTGAACATTCCGTGTCGCTTAATATAGTCAATGTAAATATCCCACTTGTCAGCGCGTAAGGCGCGTGCGATTTCTCCAATGCAATGCCACATCAGCGCGTTTGCGTCAAGGCTCCGCTTCTTGCGGGATATCTTGGCGGTGATGGAAAGCGGCTTGTCCTTGATACTGTCGATACTGCCGGTGATATCCTCGTTGACCTCAAATGTGACTTCCCACCGGTCCGTCAGCCAGTTGCGGGTGATGGATTTCAGCTTCCCTGTGCAGTCCATGCGCTACCTCGCTGGCGTGTTCCACGGCAGGCCCTCTTCGTCGGTTTCCGGCGGGATGGTGGAAGGGTCTGGCTGCTTGTCAGGCTTCTTCTTCAGCTTGTCCATCGCGTCGCGGAATTGGTCAATCGTCATGTCGTGGATATCGGAAATCTTGTAGCATTTAAGGAGGCCATTCATTCCTACACCAGTTCTTTGTAATTCAAAGCATACGGCGTTTACATGCTCTGGGCCAACCTTGACCGGTGCGGTGCCCTTCGGCTTATCCTGCTTGCCGCTCTGCGAATTGTCAGCACTGTCCGCGTCCTTGGTATCGTCAATGCAGAACAGGCCGTTCAGCGCGTATTTGCGGGCGTAACTGCTTGTGCTGCCGGTGATCTGCGAAGCGTCCATTCCTTTTTTGTCCTGTTCCTCGCGAGCATAGGCGGTATTGGAAATGATTTCGCCGGATTCCGAATCTATCAGCGTCGCGGTGGCCTCCACATAATAGCGGTCGCCAATCATGCAGATTTTGTCAGTGATGGTAAGCGCACAACCTACATCATTCATGATAGGCTTCACAGCCTCCAGGATGTCCTCACAGTTTCGGTAGTTGTACTTGCCAAATTCGTTACGCTGATTCTTTGGAGCCTTGAGGTTCGTCTGGATGTGCTGTAACTTCTGGTAAATGTTCTTCTCTGCCATACGCACCTCACTTGATGATCATGTTCTGGTTCTGTACCAGCTTCGCGCCCTCGTAACTCTCCCCGGCCTTGAGCCGCTTCTTCAACTCTGTCTTATTCACTTCAGGATCTCTGTACCGCAAGCAATCCTCCGGCAGGCTGGACACGTCGCCGGAAAACTCCACCGATTCCGACCGCCGCCACGACACAGCTACGCGGTCAGTCGCAAACTTCTCGCCATGCAGAACGCCGGATATGTACTGCTTCAGCGATTCCGCCTTTTTCTCCGCCAGGCGCTGCCGTTCCTCAAACGCCTGTTTTTCTTTCTTCAGAGCCTCCGCCTCGGCGGTGAGATTCTTAATCCACAACAGGATTCCCTCGGCCTTGCGGTCAAATTCCATCTGCAAGCCGTCCAGGGCATCAAGAGCCGCATCATTGATAATTTCCCCGGTTTCCGGGTCAACCGCAGCGTCATACGCCTGCATAATGGCGTAATCTATCTCATACAGATTCATACGTTACCTCCATCTCATATTGTCCGCCTGCGCCCTCACGGACGGCCCGGCGGTATTCTTCCGCATGTCTGGCGCGTATCCTCTCCCGGTCTCGGCATTCGTCGCAGAGACGGCCTTCGCCCGGGTCGAGGTAGCACCCGCATTCGTCACATCGGTATCTATTTCTCATCCTTCTCGATCTCCATGTGGAGATACCTTGCCGCATCGTCCCGATTAAAGTATTTCTCTTTCTGGACGGCGTCGCGCAGCATCTCAATCAAGACCTGCGATCTAAGCAGTTCCTTATATTCTTCGCGTGTAATAATAACCGACGAAATAATTTCTTCCATGTTTTCTTCCATTGCGTTTTCCTCCTCTATTTGCTATAATAGTTTCCAGGTTTAATTTTCTCTGCCCCGAACGGTGTTCCAGCACCTTTGGGGCGTTTTCTTTTGCCGCCGTTTCCCCACCCATATTTGTTAAGCCCAAGCGCGGCTGCGGCACGGTTCGTTCCGTTCTTTCTTCTGCTCATACATTCCTCCTATCCGAAAAGATAAATCAGCGTAAACGCCACGGTGCATGACACCATCAGGATCGTTGACAGTACGTTGTCCTTGATTTCGCGCTCCCGCCGGTACTGCCTGCGCAGTTCTTGCATTGGGATGTATCTCAGCTCGCGCATGTTCCCCCATCTCCTTCCAACGGCAGCTGGTTTACGAGATCGTCAATACTGCCAAGCATGGGCGCAAATTCTTGCCGCACGGCATTTACCAGTGACACGATTGCGAAAAGCGCTTCTTCGCCGTTGCAGTTGATAACAACGTTGCAATTTCCTCTACTTTTGAAATTGATTGTAATTGAATGATTATATTCCATCTGTCCTCCTTCCGATTCCTGCTATCACCGCCGCCGGATAACTCAGTGCGGCCAGCATGTCCTTGATATCGCCGAGGGTGTAACAGTCTGTGCGCTTCCCCCGGATGAAGCTGATAACATCGGCGTCCGACCATTTCAGCGTTTTCGCCATCTTGCGGAGTTCTCCGACCGTGAATGCGTCTGTGTTGCTCCGCTTGATGTTAAACATGCGGTCGGAGATACCCAGCTTCTCGGCAAGTTCCGCTGTGGTGACGCGATGCTCGGTCTTTTTGCCATCAATGAGGGATTTTGAAAAATCCTCACGAACGATATAATCCAGCTTCGCCACTTTAGGCATCGGCGGCCACCATCCTTTTAAGAGTTCTTTCCGCTTTTTTCTGGACTTCATCGAGCCGGGAAGAAATCGTTTTGTAGCAAGCCCAAAAAACACCATCAGTGTGATCCAAATGCAAAGACATCCTAAACTCTGGCTCTTCGGCATCCCATCCGTTTTCGTTGATTTCAAACGTGACGGCTGCTATATGTCCAGAAAACCGGACAAATACTGTCGGAAGATCTCCGGAATCCGCTTTGTTCCTTGGATAAATGTCATTAATGCGCAACGCCTTCTCAAACAGAGACGTCACCAGCGCAATCCGCATATCTTTATCCACTTCCATTACCTCCTTTTCTTCTGCCGCTTTCTCTTAAAACCTCGGCTCTTGCCATTCTTTTTCATCCGAACCTTCTGGCTCATTAATAACGTCTCCCTGTGAACCGCCGTTCACATTGCTGATGCCGTCGCCGTTCTGGCTCACATAGTCGTAAGATTGGAAAACGTAAATCCAGTAGGCATTTGTTGCCACCAGCGCCGCCAGCGTAAGCCAAAAAGCGATAACCCAATGCAGGGTATTCCGCTTGGCCTGCGCGATGACCTCCGTCGCCCATCCGTCGTGATAAGCCTTGACCTCGCTGACCAGATCGGCGATAAGTCCCATAGCGTCGCCCCATGTGGCATTCTCGGGCAGTTTGTGTGTAGTTTCATTGTCCATAGCATTTTCCTCCAAATTAGAACGTTCGTTCGATTTGCGCTTGCTTTTTGCAGGAAAATGTTGTATGATAGTCCTGCAATCAGCTAGTACGAGTAGTTGTTGCCGCGCTCCGGGGTGTTCCAGCACCGCCGGGGCATTACTTTTTTCTAATCTCGTGTACGGCGTAAGCAATAAGAAGAATCAACTGTATGCCTACCGTAGCTATCACTCCGCATATGAACGGGTGAATATACAATGTTGTCACCTCCTATCGGCTTGAGGAAAAGCTCACCGCTTCCCTACGTATTCTCTCCAATGCTTCGAGAAATAGCTTTCTCCTGCATATTTTTTGAATGGCTTATGAATTCCGGCCAGGCGCATATTGCGCTTTGCGATCAGCCGCTTTAATTCTCTCAATATTCTTTACCCTCCAATCTTTTTGTGATATACTCTCCGTAAAAGGAGAATAGCCATGAGTAATTTTGATGTAAGCACCATACACTTATCATTTGCAGATAAAGCAGCGCTTTCCTATGTCAAAATCAGAGGCAAGGTAAAAGTCGATGATATTGAAACGCACCCACATTATCTAAACCTCGAAAACAAGGGCCTTATCCATCAAATCCTTATAGAGAATGGCACCCGCCGTCCGACCCGTACACACAAATACGAAATTTCAAAAATCGGGTGGGACTACATCTATTTCCGTCATGAAAATAGGTTTGATAGCGTTTTTACTCCGATCATAGTAACGATTCTAACCACCATAGTAATGAATTTGTTAAAACTGCTGTTATCACTGATACTATGATCACCGTGATGCGATCTTTTGTCTTTTGGCTCGTACCTCTCACCTCCTACTCCAGAAAATACTCAACGCGTTTTTACCATGCTTGAAAAAAATTTTGCTTTGTGATAAAATATCTTTGTCCAAACTCGGGCAAGAAAGGGGAATTACTATGATTAAAAAACTGTCTTGCCCCGCTCTCTTAATATAGGGTCGCAATAGTGGAACCAAAGCACTTAAAACTGGTTAAATGCAGCTACTGGTATAGCGGAGCAACTCAGAGAAGAGTCAAAAACACATTGTTGGTATCCAAGATACCCCACTATATCGTGTACTCCCCGTAATCTGCCAGCTAATGGGCAATCAATCGGCTGAACTAAAACTGCATAAGTGGCAGAGTACCTAAAGAAGTCTGGGCGCTATACCGGGCGGTGAAAGCCTGCAAGGTACATAGGGTAACAAAATTTAGGCAAGGGCTGGTAGTGATAGCGCACTATCAGCTTTTTGTTTCCGCAAATTCCATCGGATTCACGTTGAGAAATGCGCAAACTTTCAACAATTCTTCATCTCTGAGCGGTCGCCTTTTGTCCTCCTGTACTGACCCGGACAGACTTGCGTGTAATGTCCCTCTTTTAATTCCTGTGGCCCTTGATATTGCAGAAATGTTGATCCCCTTATTTTTCACATAAAGAGATAAATTCTTTGTTACGCCCACTTTTTCCTTTTCTCACCTCCTACTCCAGAAAATACTCGATAGGCTTCTGAAAGTAATCCGCCACCTTTTTCAGATTGGCTGAATTGGGTATTGATTCTTTCCACCCTCTTATAGTCGC
This sequence comes from uncultured Lachnospiraceae bacterium, assembly GCA_947629545.1. Taxonomy (GTDB): domain Bacteria; phylum Bacillota; class Clostridia; order Lachnospirales; family Lachnospiraceae; genus UBA3402. Next base: position 37,484 of record CANREE010000017.1, read on the forward strand.
GTTTCCGAGTGAGCATTCCCTTTCCAGCTTGGCAATAGAAATGCCCTTCTCTCTGCAAAGGTCGGAAACCTTATCAAATAACAAATTCTCACTCTCCTCTCATATAAAATATTGGGATTTTTAGAGAAAAGCCTTGACAAATATTAGAGTATGTTCTAAAATATGAATCACCACAAGACATATTGAGACCGCTCTATTTATTTGTTTTTAGGCTTTTCTCTAAAACCTAAATTCATTATATCGAGTATTCTCTATTTTGTCAAGCGATTTTTATGCTTTTCTCTAAAAATTTTTAGGGGGTACTCTATGAATAGTGTGGAGCGCGTCAAGCAGATTTGCAAAGAACGCAAAATTCCCATTTCTAAGCTGGAAAAAGACCTCGGGTATTCCAATGGCTATATAAGCCAATTACGAAAAGGCGTATTTCCAGCTGACAGGCTGGCAGAGATAGCAAATTATCTTGGTGTGTCGCCGGATTTCCTTATGAATGGCGAAGAAACCGGGACAAAGTATTACCTCAACGACGAAACTGCCGCCATAGCCCAGAGTATATTTGAGAACAAAGAATTGCGCCTCCTTTTTGACGCCGCCAAGGACGCGCCGCCGGAAGACCTGTCAACAGTACACGCTATGCTTCTGGCCCTCAAACGGAAGGAGCAAGGGAATATTGATTGACGTTGCGGTGCGGCTGATTTCGTTCCCGTCTGGCAAGGTTCATGAGGCGGTGACTGAAAACGAGGACGGGACGTTTACAATATTCTTGGACAAGAATATGACGCGGGAATATCAAGAAAAGCGATTCTTACACGCGATAAGGCATTTGAACGGTAAGGATTTCGAGAAGGAGAACGTGCAGGAAATCGAAAAGGAGGCGCACGATGAGCATTAAGGGAAACTCCCAAGAATTATATGTTGGCAAAAACGGAATTGTCTTGGCCGATTTCCGACTGTTTGCCTCCAACAAAAAGTATAAGTACGAAGAAATCGAAAAGATTGAATATTGTTTTCGCTCCGCAACAGAAGGCGGATATATGGATTTTTATGATTCATATGAACATTTTGACCGTTTTTCGTTTTCTCAAAGCGCAAACGAGAGTATTCAACGCGCAGTTGATTATATATCCGACAGGCGGCCTGATTTGAATATAGAAAAGCACGAGGCATCGGCGGACCCGTTTTATACCAAAAAAATGTTTATAGTGCTTCTGTCCGTATTTTGCTCTTGGCCAATAGGATTAATACTCTGCTGGTGCACAGGGAAAAGAACAATGAGAGAAAAAATCTTGTTTACTGTGGCGGTAATAGCGATACATATATGTTTTTATGTGTTCTGGACTTGGTACACGCAAATTCAGATAAGCTCTGCAATGAATGAAATAGAAGAATATACAAACCATATACTAAATCTCTTTTAAGGAAAAATTATGAAGAAATATAACAAATGGGTTACTTTGCTTTTGGGTTATCTCGGCATCCATCGTTATATGGCCGGAGAAATTGGGATGGGAATCTTATACACTTGCACAGGCGGATTGTTCGGGATAGGGTGGATTGTTGACACCGTAAGGGCATTTATGGGCGGCGGATTCTATATCCCGATCAAAAAATTGCCCGTGGTGCCTCCGCAAGGTCTGGTTTTACATAACGGCGAAATATGCCATTATCAAGGGCAGGCATATGCAGAGAAAGTAAAAGACAGAATTGCGGGATATACATCAGATTATAGTGGAGGAAGCGTCAGAATTGCAAAAGGGATGAGCATACGTACTGGCGGAAGCACAAGAAGGGCTGTGCGTGAAACAGTATCGGAAAGAAATTACGGAATACTTTACATCACAAATGAACGGGTTGTATTTCTGTCAGAAAAGAATGCATTTGAAAAGCCCTTTTCACTGTTGACAGCATTTAACCCGTCTGTGGGCGGAGTGGTATTCCAATTTGGAAATACGGCATACCCACTTATGACAGATGATTCAAACAGAATCCGAGACATTGTAAGCGGAATAATAAACGGAATGGAAGTTGATTATTAAAAGCAAAACCGCCCCTGTTGGCGCAGGGACGGATTGCAGATACCTTGACCGGCCGGAGCCGATGATATGGCATCAACCTACACCATATTATATCATCTGAGCGGCGGGCGGTCAACGTCTATTTTTTATACCCATTTTGGGGAAAGGAGGCGAATGAGAAAGCCGGTGAGGATAAGCCCCACCGGCCCCCGAAAACTTTTGTGGCAGGTGACCATCCTGCCAAATACGCTTGGAAAAGAGGAATCCACCGAACGCTGATTACATTATAAGCTACAAAGTGGAAAATTGCAATAGAAAGGATGATATGATATGGCAAAGGCGCACAAACTGAAATCGGGCAGTTGGAATTGCGTGGTGTACAGCCACACGGAAACCATCTTGCAGCCGGATGGAACAAAGAAGGAAAAGAGGATATACAAATCGTTTACGTGCGACATCCCCGGACCGCAAGGGAAACGGGCGTGTGAAGCTATGGCGGCGGAATGGGCGGAGAAGAAGGAGAATTTAATTGAAGATAAGAAGGTGACGTTTGCAGAGGCGGTTGACCTCTATATACAAAACCGATCTTCTGTACTATCTCCAAGCACGATACGTGGATACCGTGCTATTCAAAGAAACAATCTGGGCGATTTGCTCGAAATGAATATAAGCGATATTACGCAGGAAATGATACAATGTGTGGTAAATCAGTCATCGCTTTCCCACTCGCCAAAAACGGTAAGAAATGTGCATGGCTTAATTTCCGCAGTTATGAAGACATACAGACCGGGTTTTCCGATTGATACGCAACTTCCCAAGCGGATTCGGCCGGATCTCAATATCCCGGAAGATAAGGACGTAAAAAAGATACTGGATTATGTACAAACGTGTGACCCGGAAATGGAGATCCCGATATTGCTGGCGGCTTTTGGCCCCATGCGCCGGAGCGAGATATGTGCGCTTGAATCAACCGATATATCTGGAAATGTGATACACGTCACTAAAGCTATGGTTTCCTCCGATGATAATAAGCTGATCGTAAAAAGCCCAAAGTCATACGCCGGAGACAGATATATAGAATTGCCTGGTTTTGTGATAGAAAAAATGAGCGGCATAAACGGGAGAATTGTTTCCCTTACTCCATCCGCAATATCCAACCGCTTCGAAACGATTATCAAAAACTCTGGCGTTGAGCACTTTCGGTTTCATGATCTCCGACATTACTGCGCATCAATCCAGCACTCCCTTGGTATACCAGATGCTTACATCATGCAGCGCGGAGGATGGGGGTCTGATACGGTGCTGAAAACGGTATACCGGCACGCGCTGAAGGAAAAAGAAAAGAACATGACAGCCAAGGCAAACAGGCATTTCGAGAAGCTATGCAAAACGAAATGCAAAACGAAATAAAAAATCCCGCAGAAATACGGGATTTTCAAACGGAGAGAGTGGGATTCGAACCCACGCGTCCTTGCGGACAAACGGTTTTCAAGACCGCCTCGTTATGACCACTTCGATATCTCTCCAAACGCCTTTTTATTTTATTGGATTCCGCTATATTTGTCAAGGGGGTGGGCGAAATTTCTGCCCACCCCCTTGTAGGTTTACAATACATGTGTTACAACTGAATAATTAATAAAGCAGAGATCCCTCTTTTGTGTTATATTTTAGTC